>JBJXFD010000218.1:0-9561 GCA_046153985.1 Saprospiraceae bacterium | reverse complement strand
ATGCACTATCCTGTGCTTCGATTGATAATACGCGATAAAAATAGGAATTTCCTGACAACGGAAGGCAGGTTTTTTTTTTACCCCGGCTTTTTTACCCGTTAAGCCTGCACGTACACGGCGTATTTTTCTTCGTAGTAAGGCTCTTTGAAAAAATCGGACAGGGGGTACAGTTCCGCATAAGACCCGCGCGGCAAAGTCTTGATTTCCTGTTTTATATTGCCGCCTTTGAGTGCGATAAGCCCGTTCGGGATGGCGTGTTGCTGTTTGTTTTTGATCATGCGAAGGCTCCAGGCGGCGAGCAAAGGTAGTTCAGCCACTGCCCGCGACACCACGAAATCGAAGTTTTGCCCTTTCAACTCTTCCGCGCGGATTTGCTGCGCGGTTACGTTTTCAAGCTGAAGCGTGTTGACAATCTCCTGGACCACCATGATTTTTTTGCCCGTTCCGTCAATGAGGGTGAACTGGGTTTCAGGAAAAAGAATGGCCAAAGGAATGCCCGGGAAGCCGCCGCCGGTACCAATATCCAACACTTCCGCCCCTGGCAGGAAGGTCAGCACCCCGGAAATCGCCAGCGAGTGCAGGATGTGGTGATCGTAGATGAACTCAATATCCTTGCGGGAAATGAGGTTGATCTTTTGATTCCAGTCCTGATAAAGCGGCCCCAATTGCTCAAAACGGCTGAGTTGCGTTTCGTCGAGGTTGGGGAAGTATTTTTTTATGAGCTCCATTTTTTCTTTAGTTATCAGTTTTTCAGGTGGCAGTTGGCAGTTTTGGGTTTACTTCTGATGAGGTTGGGCGTTCAAATCGAGTAACCGGTAGAACAGTTGGCAGTTTTTTAGTTGGCAGTTGGCAGTTTTGGGTTTACTTATTACAGTATTGGATAATCAAATCGAGTATTCTGGTAGTACAGTTGGCAGTTTTCAGTTTTCCAGTTGGCAGTCTTGTTTTTACTCTTGATGTAGTTCCATTTTCAAATCAAACAAAGAAAGCTTAATTGGTTGTTAACCAACATCTTGAAACACGAATACTTCTGCCAACTGATCTCCTGCCAACTGCCAACTTTATTGTTATTGACCAACACGTTCAACCCCAAAACCTCCTGCCAACTGTAACCCTGCCGACTGCCAACTTCATCATCAAATTGCCAACATCCTCAACCCTGAAATCTCCTGCCAACTAAAAAACTGCCAACTGCCAACTGAACCACCCTGCCAACTATTCTACTACGTTCCCCAAAAGCGGCGCAAACGCTTCCCAAACAGGATCACCCGCAGGTGGCGGCGCAACCAATTCCACGGCTTCGCCCGAAACCGGGTGGGTGAAGGCCAGCTTCCACGCATGCAGGTGAATGGAGCGGTCGCGGTTGCCGCGTCGTGCGCCATATTTTACATCGCCTTTGATGGGGCAGCCGATGGCGGCCAATTGTGCCCGGATTTGATGGTGCCGGCCAGTGATGAGGTTGATTTCCAGTAAGTGGTAGTGGTCGCTGCTGCCCAACAGGCGGTAGGTCAGCACTGCTTCTTTCAGGTCAGCGTCTTCTGTTTCCGTTGCTTCGGAGCGGTTTTTGGCGCTTTTTTTACCAACAAAATGCTTCAGCTCGCCTTCGGGTTCCGGCGGCATTTCCTGGACAACGGCAAGGTAGGTTTTGCGAATCTGGCGGCTGCGAAACTGTTCGTTAAGCGCCACCAAAGCATTGTGAGTTTTGGCAAATAAAACTACGCCGCTGGCCGGGCGATCAAGCCGGTGGATGACCTGAAGCTTCGACTGGGTATAGATTGCGCCCAGAGCAAGGAGCGATTTATCGCCCGTTGTGTCTTCCTGCACCGGAATGCCGGCGGGTTTATTGAAAGCGACAAGCTGGTTGTTTTTATATAAAACCAGATCGCCAATGCGAAAATCAGGCGTTGGTTGCTCCATTTCAGAGGTTGGGTTAGTCCAGTTCTTCATAATCCACGTATTCGCCGCGGTTCTCTTTTTTACCAGCAGGTTCGTCTACCGGCTTTTTGGGGCCCGGACCCCTGTTAGAAATGGCCGGTGGCGCAATAAAAAAGCGGTAAGCAAAGTAAATAACGGCGATGGTGATGAGTAGCTTTACCATGGTGAATGAATTTGAAGGCACAAAGTTAACGATAAAATATCAGACCCCCGTCTGGCATTCGGTTTACATCTGGCGCATGTCGGGGCTTTTTGGATGATTTTGCTACCTTTGCCGACCAGATTTGCGTTTTGTGTTTCTGAATCAAACGAAATACGGCATTGAGCGCAGAATAAGCAACATAATGGAAAAAAAAGACAACCTGTTGGGCGTACTACAAACGCTCTACCATTGGCGGAAGCAAATTTTTTACACTTGTCTCGCCGCGGGCATTGGCACAGCGATTATTTCCCTGCTTTTGCCCACTTATTACAAAGCGACCACTACATTTCTTGCAGCCAGCCCCGACCAGGCCAAGCCCGAGCTTATGTTTGGAGAAGGGGAATTGGAAGCTGAGTTTTATGGCAATGAGAATGATATTGATCGCGTTCTGACCATTGCGGAATCAAGTGAGCTTGCTGATTTTCTGATAGACACATTTAATTTATACGAGCACTACGACATTGACCCCAAAGGCGCCAAAGCGCCTTACAAGGTTCGGGAAGCTTTTTATGAATTGTTCGAAGTGACCAAGACCAAACGCGACGCCATCGAATTGTCCATCGAAGATACCGACAAAGCGCTGTCTGCAAAAATGGCCAATGTTGCCCGCGATAAAATTGATGCCACGGTGCAGCAGTTGATGAAAGAGGCGCATACCAAAACCATCAATGCCTACCGAACTTCCATTTTGCTGAAACAACAGCAATTGCTGGCGGTTAGTGATTCACTGAACCACCTGCGTAGCACCTATGGCGTTTACAATGCCGATGTGCAAATCGAGAGTATTATGGCACAATTGTATGGCACCCAGGCGCTTTTAGTTCGGGATAAAGGAAAATTGGAAGTGCTTGAAAAAGCGCCCGGCATCCGGCGCGATACCATTACGTACATGCGCGCCAAGGTGACGGGGATGGAAGCGGAAGTTAAATCGCTGGAAGAAAAGGTCAAAAACATCAATGACGGGATGCCCAAAATTGCCATTTGGGAAAAACAGTATTGGGATGCCAATCAGGCATTGGGGAGCAACCGCATCCGACTGAAACAATTTGAATCGGCCTTTGAGTCGGATATTCCCAGCATCATCTTAGTTGAAAAAGCCCACGAGCCGATCATCAAATCGCGTCCGGTGCGTTCCCTGATTGTGATTGCCGCTTTGGTCATTGCATTTTTCTTCAGCATCGTTGGGGTATTGTTGATTGAAGCTTACCGCGATGTTAACTGGCGCGAGGTTTTTCATGATCGTTGACCGGATCAAAATATGGATGACTCAGGCGCCTGAATACAAATTGTTTTCAGGTTTTGCGGCCCTCGTTCTGCTCAGCCTTTATTCGGCAGCAGCCAGTGGATTCTATGCGCTGGCGGGATTGCCGGTGCTGCTCCTTTTTGCATGGGTCTGCCTCCTAGATTTTAGCAAAATATACTATCTGCTCCTTTTTTGCCTGCCATTGTCTACGGAAGTATACCTGCCGGGCGGGCTGGGCACCGATTTACCGACCGAACCGATCATCGTGACCCTGATGCTCATTTTTGGCGGGTTTGCTTTGCAGCGCAATGCCGGTGCAGCCATAGAACGGCGTTTTTTCGTACACCCGCTTACACTGCTGCTACTGATGCATGTCGGCTGGGTTTACGCGACCACCATCACATCCGAGTTGTTTCTGGTATCGCTGAAATTTTCATTGGCCAAAACCTGGTACGTCGCTGTATTTTTTTTCCTGACCGGCTATCTGATCCGCACGGAACGCGACTTCAAAACCTTGTTTTGGGTCATCTTTATTCCCCTGATGTTCACGGTCGTGGTCACCATGGTGCGGCATTCCGCTTATGGCTTTTCATTTCGGGACATCCACAAGGTTTTGCATCCTTTTCAACGAAACCACGTCAATTACGCGGCCATGTTGGCCTTGTTTTGCCCATTCCTTTTTTTAGCCATTGGCTGGTACCGGCGCTATTCGCGGCTTTGGTGGGTGCTCGTTGGGAGCGTTGTTTTCATGCTGGTCGCCATCTATTTTTCCTACACGCGGGCTGCCTATGTTTCGCTGCTTTTCGCAGCTGGCGCCTATGTGGTGGTTCGCCTGCGCATGGTGCGTTACGTATTGGCGGCGGGAGTGGTAGCCGCTGCGGTACTCATCGGCTCGATGGTTTACAACAATCGCTATTTGGATTACGCGCCGAATTACGACCGCACCATTACGCACTACAATTTTGACAACCTGCTGGAGGCCACGTACAAAATGGAGGATATTTCCACCATGGAACGTGTATACCGCTGGGTAGCCGGTGCGCACATGAGCGCTACGCATCCGGTAGACGGCTTTGGTCCGGGCAATTTTGTCAATTTTTACAGACCTTATGCGGTTACAAGCTTTCAGACCTATGTCAGCAACAACAAAGAACAGTCGGGCATTCACAGCTATTTCCTGATGACCCTCGTGGAACAGGGCTGGCCGGGCTTGCTGCTGTTTCTTGCACTTTTGTTTTTTACCCTGATCAAAGGCGAAAGTATTTACCACCAAACCAGCGACCCTGCACGTCGCCGCCTTGTGCTCATGGCGCTCCTTTGTTTAGTTGTGATTGATGCTTTTCTACTCATCAATGATATGATTGAAACAGATAAAGTCGGTTCTTTCTTTTTTATCTGTATGGCGATGCTGGTCAATCTGGACCTGGTAAACCGGAGGGAGAGAAGGGAGAGAATAGTTGGCAGTTGAGCAGGGTGCAGTTGGCAGGACTGCCAACTGAAAAACTGCCAACTGCCAACTGTAACCTACAAACTGATACAACATGACTCCACAAGAAACAGCGGCTAAAATCGCCAAAGAAATGTTTGCCAACGATGCCTTCAGCCAATGGCTGGGGATCGAGCAGGTAGAATTGGGCGTAGGGACGTGCAAACTTCGCATGACCGTGCGCCCTGAAATGCTCAATGGATTCGGCATTGCCCACGGCGCCATCACGTATGCGCTGGCCGACAGTGCACTGGCCTTTGCATGCAATTCTCAGGGCCGGCACGCAGTCTCCATCGAAACGGGCATTTCGCATACCCAGGCAGTTCGCGAAGGAGACACCCTCGTCGCCATCGCCGTAGAGGAACAACTCGGCAATAAAGTCGCATTTTACCGCGTGCGGGTGCTGGAAGAGCAGTCTGGCAAGGTTGTCGCGCTGTTCACCGGAACGGTGTACCGCAGTTCGAGGAACTGGTAATTGGTTATTTGTGATCTTTTCTCTGCTGCTCTCGCCAATGTCCTTGTCTTCCATCCTAATCCCTTCTCCCTAAACGGGGCTATTCCTCTAAATCCAAAATGCACCACTTTCCTACAACAAACGAGTGTTTTTTTTATTCTACTTCCTGTTTTGCCTCGTCCGAATGGACAGGTTATCCACACGATAAACAGGAACCAGCATTTATGAGAGCCGCAATTTTACTTCTTTTGACGCTTTTGGCCGCACCTGCACTTGCCCAAAGTAAAATGGTCGCTAACCGAATTCAGCAGGTAGAAAACAACCTGATTCCCTTTGTGCCTGTCAAAGATTTCAAAGGTTGGAATCTCCTTGATCGGATGAAATACTACAAAGTACCTGGCGTCAGCATTGCAGTGATCAAAGATTACAAAATTGACTGGGCCAAAGGCTACGGTTTGGCAGACACCGCCCAAAAAATACCGGTGACCACTGAAACCATGTTTTCGGCAGGCTCCATCAGCAAATTTGTAATGGCTGCTGCGGCTTTGAAAATGGTTGAAAATGGGCAGCTTGAATTAAACAGCCCCGTTAACAACTATTTGACTTCCTGGAAAATTACCGAAAATGATTTTACCCAAAAAACACCGATCACCCTGCGCATGCTGCTGAGCCATTCTGCCGGCGCTTCTCAATCTTCTTATTTTGGGTTTACCCCCGGCACGCCTTTGCCATCCATTGTTGAAATTTTAAATGGCGCAAAAATTGCAGAAACAAGACCCGTAGTGATCAACAGCGAGCCGGATAAGGAGTTCCGCTATTCAGGCGGCGGAAGCATGGTCGCACAATTGGCATTAATGGATGTGGCAAAAAAAAGCTTTTCCGACCTGACGCAGGAAATGCTGTTTGACGAGCTCGGAATGAAGCATACTACTTTTGAACAACCCTTGCCGGCAAAATTTTCAAAACAATCCGCATGGGCCTATTCTTCAGCATCCTGGTTTAAAGGAATGCCTTATGTCTATCCGCAACAAGCTGCGGCCGGGCTTTACGCCATCCCAACCGATCTTGCTAAGTTTTTTATTGACATCCAAAAATCCTATTTGGGTAAAGGGAAAATACTGAGCCAGTCCATGGCCGAAAAAATGCTGACCGCACAGCAAAACGTCTCGGATGGCGCTTATAAAGAACAAATCGGGATCGGACCATTTTTACTTCAAAGAACCGACAACAAAGACCCGAATGGGGTTTATTTTGAATTTACCGGAGTAAATGCCGGATTCTTAGCGTACGGCATCGCCAGTGTAAAAGGAGGAAACGGAGTGGTCATCATGCTCAATTCTGGGGATGATGTCAATGGGTTAGGCAAAGAGATCAGGCGGGCGGTGGCAAAAGTTTACAACTGGACCAATTTTCTGCCAGAAGCCATTGAGCCCATAACGCTGTCTGACAAGGAATTAGATGAATACGTGGGCCGATACCGAATGGGCATTGACGAAGTCCTGTATCTGAAAAAAGAGCAAAACTATTTGGTGGAAAACATCAATGAAGGCAACGATATTTATTGTTTTCCAATTTCAAAAGACTCCATTGTTTTTACAGATTACAACATAAAAGGCAGTTTTCAAAGGAATGAGCAGGGCGTTGTCGTTTCCCTGCAAAATGTCTGGCAGGAAAAGCCGATGCCCAAAATGAAAGCCGATGAGTTTTCGCCAAGTGAATATTTGAATATGGGAAAATACCAGGAAGCAAAAGCTGCATTCAGAACCATGAATATGAATGAGTATCAAATTACTTACCTCGCTTACAATCTAATGAACAAAAAGCCTTTGAACCTGGATGCCGTAAAAACAATTTTAGATTTGGCGATCGCGCAACACCCCAACTCCTCCATTGTACACAGCCGTTGGGGCGATTACTATTTAAAAATTAACGACAAACCCAATGCCATAAAATATTATCAAAAAGCCCTTGATCTCGACCCTTCAGACCAACAGACTAAGGATGTTTTAGATGGGTTGATGAAATAAATGGGGGTAACATCGGGTTTTGATGCCAGCATCTGCGCGCGCGTAGGCTCCGCCTCGCGATGTCCTATTGCATCTGCTCGCGCGTAGGCTCCGCCTCGCGTGTCCTATTCCATGGGCTCTGCCCATATCACATCAACCACCGATACGTAAACTTCACCAAAAAGATATTATCCGGTTTCTGCTGCCCGTCAAAAACATTGCCAAAAAGGCTGCGGTGCAACGGCGTGTCCAAATCGTCGAACGCATTCGGGAACGCCTGCTGCGACCACACGAAATAGACCTCCGAACCGGGCACGTATTCCCAGCGCACCACGAGGTTGGAGCGGAATTGCATAAAGTTGAAATCGGGTTTGTTAAAGCGGTAATCCTCCTGGCCGTCGCGGTTTTCATCAATGGCAAAATGCCCGGAGCCGGATTGGATTTCGGTACCCGTGTAGCGGTGGAAGCGGCTGTCGTATTCGGCGTTCAACGGGTCGGTCACGTAGCCGAAATTTTTATACAACGCCCTGAAAATGAAAGGCTGGCCGTAGTATTGCACCGTCAGGTCGGGCGTGATGTTGTAGCTCAGGCGGGCCGTCACGAAAAAGTTGCGTTGCTCCACCTCGCTGACGATCGTGCGTTGCTCGCCGTTGAAATCCCTTTGCGCCACGAACTGGTCCTGCCGGCGCCAGCTGCGTTCATAACCAGTGGACAGGCTCACGCGCATGGCGTCTAAGATCTGGTAGTTCGCGCCGCCGCTAATGCCACGGGATTCCACCGTATTTCCAAATCCCCAGGCGTAAAAGGTATTGGCGTTTAAGCTGATTTTTTTGCGATTGTCGGTTTCCACGTAGAAGTTAAGGCCCATACCCGGCGGGCGACGCAGCGAAGAACCGCCACGCAGGGCATTGTTGGAAACGTCGTACGGGTTCCAGGTGACGCCGCCGCCGATACCCCACTGGTTTTTGAAAAAAGCATGGGCGTTGGTGTTGAAAGCCGAGTAGAGGAACTGCCCGCCAAAATCCCAGCGCGCCCAGTGGTTGTAATTGACGCGCAGGGTGCGGAACACCGAAAACGGTTTCTGGATATTGTAACCTGCCCAGGTGAAGTGGTTGATCTCATCGGCTGCCAGCAGGAAGCCAACGTCGTTGAGTTCCAGTTCCGGCGAGCGCCAGGTGAGGCCAGTTTCAAATTTGAGCACCCCACCTCTTTTGTCGGGTTTGCCGCCGAATTTTCCGATTTTAAACGTGCCGCCCATGCCGCTCAGGCTGGTGCGGGTGCTGTCCACATTGAGGTGGGGCGCATTGGGCCGTTGAAAATAGTGGACAAATTCCGTCTGTGTGGCTAAGATGGCTTCCGGCGTCCCTTCTACGCGACTAAAAATGACATTGCCCGACACAACCCACCAGCGGTTTTTCCAGAAATGCTGGAAATCAAGGCCGCCGGAATACGCGTTCCGGTGTACAAAAGGCAGGCCCTTGTCGCGGTTCACCGCCGTAAAAACCCCGCCGATGATGGTATTGCCTTCCTGGAAATCCTGCATCACCCGCCCCATGAAAAAGTTGGTGGTCGGTTCCACGAGTTCTTCGCGGCGTTCGCCATTGCGGTCAATGGTGGCGTTTTCCTGCTGTGTGACGCTTTCCAAAATGCCCAGTGAAAGCCCTTTCGAGGTTTTGCCGCTGAATTTTGCGGCGCCGAGGATGGACGTCTGCTGCGGCTGGTCTACGTATTCTCCATCGGCCAGATTGGGGAAACCGTGAGGCGCGCCGCCGATGCGCCGGGAGTAAAACAACAGGTCGGCATCGTAGTCGCCACCAGCGCTGGAGCCCGTGAGCTGGTAATCGAACAGGTTGTTGCTCTCCACAAAAAACGGGCGCCGTTCCTGAAAAAAGATCTCGTAACCGTCGAGTCGCACCGCGCCGGGGTCGGCCTCCACCTGCCCGAAATCGGGGTTAATGGTGAAGTCGAGGATCAGGTCGCGGGTCACGGCCACTTTGCCGTCAAGGCCAACATTAAGCCCGTTACGGGAGCCGTCGGCGAAAGGGTTGCCCTCCTGGGCTTCGAAGTGCTCGGTGCGGGCCACGACATAAGGCGCCAATTCCACCTGTTTGTGATCGGGCAGGTTGCGCAGGCCGTGCAGTTCGCCAAAAAAGCTCACCCAGCCGCCTGAATTTTGAGGAATGTATTGCCAGGTCGAGCGTTCCTGGTTCCGGAACATGAGCCGCTGCACCTGGA
>JBJXFD010000212.1:0-4969 GCA_046153985.1 Saprospiraceae bacterium | reverse complement strand
ATTCATGCAGCACAGCATATCTTATTACTACGAGGACTTATCTGTACTGACGGACGCTGGCAACAATTTTGGAACCATATCGATAAAAAAGGCTTATAAATGTACATCAAATGGGAGCCGCACCCGTAACAATAACAATTTTTTTACGGGTATCAATGGAATACCAAACGCTATTGAAATATTTGTAGAAAATTCGTCCATTCAAAAGGACGAATTCAATATATTGAAAAACCAAATTGTTGATATGCGTAATGATTTCAAGAATTCTCAAAAACAATCAATCGAAACCAACAAGGCTCTAATTGACGCTATTATCGACTTAAAGATAACCATAAGCAAAATAGAAATCCCAACGGAAAAGTAAAATGGCAAAATCAAACGAAAAAAAACGGGACTTCTTCTGGTTAAGTTATTCTGACTTAATGACAAGCCTATTTTTTGTTATGCTTGTTCTTTTTGTTTTAATCTACTCCTTACAAAACCAAATGATTGGAGAATTAAAAGTGGCAAAAGAAGAGTTAGATAAGATCAAAGAAATTACAAGAACCACTCAAGCACTAAAGGATGGTGGTCTTTATGAATACAATGAAAGTTGTAAACGCTTTGAGTTGAAGCAAGAAATACTTTTCCCAGCCAGGGATGTTAAAATTCCTGAAAACGCCCGTAGCCAATTGGTAAAAGCTGGCAAACAGATTCAAGCGCTAACAGAGAAATTCAAAGAAGATAAAAAAGTAAAATTTTTAATTGTCATAGAAGGCCGTGCCGCAAAGCACATAAAACCAGAAAGATTTCATTTAAATAAAGAACTTGAGGTTTGGGCAAAAGAATTGAGCTATGGCCGGGCAATGTCGCTATTCTATCTGTGGAAAAAGAATGGAATAGATTTAAATACTTCAAATAGTGAAGTATACATGTCCGGGTCTGGGTTTGAAGGCCAATGTCGTTATGGAGCAAACGAAGAAGGAAAAAACAAGCGATTTATCGTGCAGGTAATTCCCTATCTCATTGATTAACCCCATCTAATGAACCACACAACCCCCATCAAACATTTTTTACCCCCATCCCATCCATAACTTCTCCCACATAAAATTAACTTTACAATCCAAACACGAACCAACCAATAAAAGTCAAAGCATAGCATGGCAATCAAAAAATCAGAATTATACAGTTCCCTGTGGGCAAGTTGCGACAAGTTGAGGGGTTCGATGGAGCCAAGCCAGTACAAAGATTATGTATTGGTGCTGCTGTTCGTAAAATACGTGAGTGACAAATACGCCAATGACCCCAATGGATTGATCGCGATTCCCGCAGGAGGCAGTTTCAAAGACATGCAAGCCTTGAAAGGGCAAAAGGACATTGGCGAAAAAATAGACATGGCCATCAGCGCCCTGGCGAAAGAAAACGATTTGGTGAATGTGATTGACGTCATCAGTTTTCAGGATGAGGAGAAATTGGGCAAGGGCAAAGAAATGGTGGACAAACTCACCGACCTGATCACCATTTTTGAAAATCCGGCCTTAGATTTTAGCAAAAACCGGGCAGAAGGCGACGACATTCTGGGCGATGCCTACGAATACCTCATGCGGCACTTTGCTTCTGAAAGCGGTAAAAGCAAGGGCGAATTTTATACCCCCGCCGAAGTAAGCCGCGTATTGGCCAAAGTAATTGGCGTAAAAAAAGTGACCAAAGAAAAGCAAACCATTTATGACCCCACCTGCGGTTCCGGTTTGCTGTTGCTGAAGGTAGCCGAAGAAGCCGAAACCAAAGTGAATTTATACGGACAGGAAAAAACGGTGGTCACTGCTGCCCTGGCCCGCATGAACATGATTTTGCACAACAACCCCGAAGCGGTGATTGAAAAAGGACAAAGCACCCTTTCCAATCCTTTGCACAAAAACGAGTTGGGCAATTTGAAAACCTTTGATTTTGTGGTCGCCAATCCGCCGTTTTCTTCCAAAAACTGGACGGATGGTTTTGACCCGGCCAATGACATCTACAACCGTTTTGAAGCCGAAAAAATACCGCCTGCCAAAAATGGCGACTATGCTTTTTTGTTGCACATCATAAAATCCTTAAAGCACACGGGCAAAGGGGCTTGCATTTTGCCGCATGGGGTTTTGTTCAGAGGCAATGTAGAAAGTGAAATCCGCAAAAGCCTGATTCAAAAAGGATACATCAAAGGCATCATTGGTTTGCCGGCCAATTTGTTTTATGGCACGGGCATTCCTGCTTGTGTGATCGTAGTGGATATGGAAAATGCCGCAGCCACACAAGATCTTGCACCCGACCAACGAGGCATTTTTATGGTGGACGCCAGCAAAGGGTTCATCAAAGACGGCAACAAAAACCGGTTGCGGGAGCAAGATATCCATAAAATCACCGATGTATTCAACAAGCAAATTGAAGTACCCAAATTCAGCCGCTTTGTTTCCTACGCCGAAATAAGCGACCCGAAAAACGATTTCAACCTGAATATTCCCCGGTACATTGACAGCCAGGAAATAGAAGACATCCAGGACATTGAAGCGCATTTGCTGGGCGGTATCCCGAATGCGGACATTGACGCCTTAAACGAATACTGGGAAGTCTACCCCACCCTGAAAAGTGAATTGTTTGCCGCCAGCAAAAGGCCCTTGTACAGCCAACTCAAAATCAGCAAAGACCAGATCAAACCTACCATCTTCAACCATCCTGAATTTGTGGCCTTCAGTCTGGAAATGGACCACTTGTTTGAGGTTTGGAAAAAACGGAATGCGGCTTTTTTGAAAGCGTTGACCGTAGGCATCAAGCCCAAACAAACCATTCATACCATTTCAGAAGATGTCCTGCAATCCTACACGGGCAAAGCGCTGATGGACAAATACGCGGTGTATCAGCATTTGATGAATTACTGGAATGAAGTCATGCAGGACGATTGCTATTTGATCGCCGTGGATGGCTGGAAGGCAGAACCTTACCGCATTTTGGTCAAAAACAAAGCAGGGAAAGATGTGGATAAAGGTTGGGAATGCGACCTGGCGCCAAAAATCCTGGTGGTTGACCGCTACTTTTTGGCAGAAAAAAAAGCCATTGAAAAATTAGAAGCCGAAAAAGAAACCACCGCCACGGCTTTGCAGGAACTGGAAGAAGAACATGGTTCGACAGGCTCACCACAAGGTGGTAACGACGAAGGCTATTTTGCGGACTACGACAAAGTGAACAAAGCCAACGTGCAAAAGCGGCTGAAAGAAATTTTGGCCAGTAAAACCAAAATGAAAGCCATCAAGCAAACGATGGCAATGGCTGCCGAACCCGAAACCGCTTATGGCGAACAAGGCGTCCTGGAGCAATACCTGAAGCTGACCGACCAACTTGCCGAACTCAGCAGAAAAATAAAAGAAGCGGAAGCTGGATTAGATAAAAAAACGCTGGCCCGATACAAAACACTCACCGAAATCGAAATCAAACAATTGGTAGTGGACGACAAATGGATGGCCAGCATAGAACGAAGTGTAAAAACCGAAATGGAACGCATCAGCCAACGGCTGACGCAGCGGATTAAAGAACTGGCGGAGCGGTATGAAACGCCGCTGCCTCTGCAAACTAAGGAAGTGAAACTATTGGAAGAAAAGGTAATGAAACATTTGGAAATGATGGGGTTTGAATTTGGTAACCCAAATTAACCGATGGGTTTAGAAAAAAGAAAGATTAAAGCAATGAGCAAAGGGAGAAAAATACAGGTAAAACAGACGGACATAACGGTCATTTTGAAAGATGATGTTGATTTCATCAGCCTTACCGATATGACTATGGGCTTTAATGAAGGAAGCGGACTCATTGGTAAATGGATTACCAACAAAAACACCCTTGAATATTTGGGAACCTGGGAAAGGATCAATAACCCGAATTTCAATTACCCCGAATTCGGGGTAATTGAAAAGGATGCTGGAGTAAACCGGTTCATTATGTCAGTAGGGCAATGGATTGACCGTACTCATGCCAGCGGTATGTTGGTGAAAGCAGGCAGATATGGCGGCACTTATGCCCATAAAGACATTGCTTTTCATTTTGCCATGTGGCTAAGTCCGGAATTCCAGATTTACTTGGTTAGAGAATTTCAGCGGTTAAAAGAAGATGAAAACGACCGTTTAAACCTGACCTGGAATTTGCACCGCACCCTGAGCAAAATCAACTACCGCATTCATACCGATGCAATTAAGGAACATATCATACCCAACAGCATCACCAAAGAACAAGCCAATTTAGTCTATGCCAGCGAAGCAGATGTGCTCAACGTAGCGCTGTTTGGAAAAACAGCCAAACAATGGCGGGATGAAAACCCCAATGCGGATGGCAATGTCAGAGACCAGGCTACGATTGAACAGCTTTTGGTTTTGGCCAACATAGAAAGTATGAATGCCGAATTTATCAAAATGAACCTGCCACAAAGCGAACGTTTGCTCAAGCTCAACCAAATAGCGATCAGCCAACTAAAAAGCATTGTGGGAAATACACAAATTAAAAAGCTGAAGTAATGGGTCCAGGTAAAACACGAGTAATGAGCAAAGAAGTCCGAGAAATCCTTAAATCTGATAAATCCGTGATTCAGACATTTTTTTACCTTCAAAAAATGGGATTTGTATGGAGTTGAGATCTGAAAAATATAAACAGACCGAAGTTGGCTTAATACCAAATGATTGGGATGTTGATTTCCTTGAAAAGTATTGGACAGTCACCGATTGCAAGCACATAACCGCAGAATTTATTCCCGATGGAATTCCACTTGCAAGCATAACTGAGGTTCAAAGTTTATATGTGGACCTTAACGATGCAATGCAGACGGCTTTGTTGCATGAATCAGGCGGGCACAGCTCCCGCATATTTTCACTCCAATTAAGCGGTTTTTCTGGGTTTTGAAATAGGCATACCTTGGGCTGTCATAGTATTAAGGGCTTTTATTTTGATGCCAGTTTCAACTTTCTGACTTTCA
>JBJXFD010000211.1:0-8721 GCA_046153985.1 Saprospiraceae bacterium | reverse complement strand
TTGACTTCCATGAATGGTTTTGTATCGGAACATAGCCGTCTCGGATAAACTTCGCTGGTGATACCCTATTTCTTTTTTCCAAGCTTTCCTCCCTGTTTCACCAATTCGGGTAATAGCGACGTTTCGGGGATAATCTGGGTAGTCTCCTGGTTCTTCTAAATACCATGGCACGGCATTTTCCCTGGGAGGGATTATTGGATTTATTTTTCTTTCAATCAATTCATCCCAACAGTCTTCATGATCATATGCCCCATCCAGGCATACAGTCTCTATATCTGTATCAAGTTGATCTAACAAACTTTCTAATTGTGAGCCGTCATCAATATCATTCAACGTCATGGTGTGGCAATGAATAAAACCCGTCTGGGTATCTACTCCAAGGTGTAGTTTTCTCCAGGTTCTACGTTTGGAATATCCATGTTTTCTCACTTTCCACTCCCCTTCGCCATAGATTTTAAGTCCTGTCGAATCAATCGCTATTACAATCGGACCTTTGTTTGGAATGGCATAAGGGGCAATTTCCAAACTGGCAGCTCGTCTGCAAATCTGAGAATAACTCGGTGTTTTCAAGTCTTTTATAGCCATTAATCGCAACAGACTTTGAGTAAAACCCTGTGTTTGTCGGTAACCCAGCTTGAACACAACTTTTAGCATTAGCAAGGTTTCTATACACAAATCGCTGTATTCCTCCTGAGCTCCTCGCTGATTGGGCGCATCGCTATACCAATTCTCTTGTACTTCTTCATTAAAGTAAATTGTGATGTCTCCTCGATTGACTAATGCCTTGTTGTACTCCCTCCAATTGAGAATTTGATATTTCTCCTTCTGGCTATCGTTTGTTTGGACTTCCTTTTTTACCTTTGACATGGGCTGGTTTTTTTGTGCCTTTAGTTGTGGAAAACCAAAGATACGATACCAGCCCACTTTTCAGCTTAAGGCCGATTCATGCAACAAAGCCTTATACAAGTGTAAATGTGCCGAAAGTGACATTAAATTCCTTGAATTATCAGAACGAAACCCTACAAGAAAGGCAGGAAGTTTGTTAATTGGTAGAGATATTTTCATTGAAGGAAAATATCAAGATAAATCAGGCAAAATATTTGATTTTGAGAGCATACCTACGTTGGGTAATTAAACAGTAAATGCCACGAACCATACAAGGGTGACATGGCAGCGAAAGCCATTTTCTAAAACTTAACTGCCACCAACTATGCTTCCCCGACAATTTTTCTTATACATAAAAACAGCAGCGAAGCCGTTGTTAAACGAATTTTTATGAATATTACAGACCATTATATAAATTTAGGCGAACATACCGCTGAGATTTTAAAAAAGTCGCTTTCAGACGAAAATCTGACTTTACTTTCAACTAATCATGCATTTTTGTATGATTTTGCCAATTGGTTAGATGTTTTACAAGATAGACCGGAGATTAGCATATTCCGAAATGCTGTCAAAGAATACCAAATGGCGATATTAAGTAATAACTTGGGGCTTTACCAACAGGCATTTATGGGACTTAGATTTTTCTTTGAAAGAACACTTGTCGCAATTCTTTTTTCAGCAAATGAAATTGAACTAAATCCCCGCTCGTGCCCAAGCTCCATGGCTTTCTACCCTCTTCATTTTAAACGGAACTGCTCGTGGCGACCTCCGAGGTCGCATACGGATCAAAGTTGCGGGTTCAGCCCGCCGTCAATAATTCATGATTTTTATGCTCAAAACCTTCCTTTCTGTCTATCTCTCAGAACTAAAACCCGATGGATTTGCGTTACAAAATACTTGACCAGCACGGGCTTAACTTTTTTTTCGTAACTTTGCATCAAAGTTTCGGCAATGAAATTTGTAGATGTAAAAAACGACGTTGCGTTCCGCAAGATATTTGGCAATGAGAACAAAAAGGTCGTTTTAATTTCGTTCCTCAATGCCGTACTGGACTTAGAAGGTCAAAGCCGAGTAAAAGAAGTGACCTTGCTCAATCCTTTCCAACTTCCTCGCATTGCGGGTGAAAAGTCTTCAATCATTGATGTCAGGGCTACCGACGAAAAAGGATTGACTTTCATTGTCGAAATGCAGGTTGCCGAGCCGGCAGGGTTTGATAAAAGGGTATTATATTATACAAGTAAAGATTATGCTGGACAAATCAACAGTGGAGAAGATTATCCGCTATTGTGCCCAGTATTCTTCATTGGTGTACTGGATTTCAATTACTTTTCGGGAAAGAATTACTTGTCGTCTCATCTGATTGTAGATGAAGAAACGGGAGAGTGCGTATTTAAAGATTTAAAATTTAGGTTTATTGAGTTGAAAAAATTCAATAAAAAAAGCCATGAACTTAAAAACATCATTGATGAATGGACTTTCTTTATAAAAAACGCTGGTGAGTTGGATGTTATGCCTTCTGATGTAGATGACGAAGGACTGAAAGAAGCATACGAGGAAGCCGCACAGCACAATTGGTCTAAGGAAGCGTATGATGCTTATATTTATTCTGGTATCAGGGAGCAAGATGACCGAGGCAGGATTGAAATGGCTGAGCAAAAACGAGTAGAGCGAGTTGTCATCCAAATGCACAAAAACAATATACCATTGGGTATAATTGCAAGTTCAGTTGAATTATCCGGACAAGACGTGCAAAAAATAATTGACAATCAATAAATTATATAGAAAACCGAGAACAACGAATGTACGAAAATGCTTCCTAAGCGTCGCACCTTCGAACATTCAACCGTTGAACTAAACCACTGAGCGGTAGCCTGATCCAAGTCCCAACCGGATTTTGTACGACACGTTCCTTAATCTGCCCCGTGATCCTAAAAATAACTATAATTTAATATTTCGGCAACAAACTTCAAACATGACTGAGGTAATTTTGCCGAATGGTAAATACAATGCTGCAACTGAAAGTCATCGGATTAGGCTTTCTATTGTGTTTTATTTTCTTTTTTAACTTCAAATGTTCTTCCAATAAATCTAACGTACTTCATTCCGATACCATTCGGGTGTTGAGTTTCAATATCTTGTATGGTGGTGATGAAATTGATTTTGATAAAGTGGTAGAAGCCATTCAAAAGGCAGATCCTGATGTAGTGGGTATCCAGGAAGCAGAGGGCAATATTCCAAAATTGGCAGAGGCATTGGGTTGGAAATATTTTGATACACGGTTGCATTTGCTTTCAAAATATCCGATTATCAGCAGCAATGCCACAGGTTGGTATTACGCGCTGATTGAAATAAAACCCGGTAAAGTGATTGCTTTTTCTAATGTGCATTTGCCTTCTGACCCTTATGGCCCCGATTTGGTACGAGCAGGCATTGCATTGGATCGTGTCATCCAAAACGAATACGCAACGCGCTATTACGAATTGGACAAGCACCAAAAAATATACGATTCCCTCAGCCGAAAGGGCATCCCCTTGATCGTTACGGGAGATTTCAATAGCCCTTCGCACAGAGATTGGACGGAGCAGGCTGTAATGACACGCCCGCATTTGAACTATAAAGTGGATTGGATCGTGAGCAAAAGAATGGAAAAAATGGGTTTTGTAGATACTTACCGCGCTGCGAATCCTGATGTACTGACCAAACCCGGCTTGACCTGGACGCCTGCCTCGCCGCCTATTGTGAATGAAAATGAAACCCACGACAGGATTGATTTCATTTGGGCTTCTTCAATAGACAAAGTTATTCATTCCACTTTGGTAGGAGAGGAGGGCGGAAAAGATGTGGAAATCTCTGTCAAACCTTATCCTTCAGACCATCGAGGCGTTCTAACTACCTGCGCGCTAAAACCCGTACCCGCTCCGGCATTTATACAGACTTTTCCCTTGAAAGATAGTTTGTTGATCTGTTATTATTCCCCCAATCCAAAGGATTTAACCATACAAATTTACAATGAACGTGGTCAATTGGCGTACGAAATCAAAGATTTAAAGCATACGGATAGCGCAAAAACCATACGAATAGCGCAAGCTGGCAGTTACCACATTCAATTGAAAAGTAACCATAAAATCATCGCTGAAAATGATTTTTTGCAAGTCATTGAAAGTCATAAGCCTATTTTGAATGTATCTAAAAATGAATTTAAAGCAGGCGAAGCAATACAAATAGAATGGAAACACGCACCCGGGCATCGGTTTGACTGGATAGCGGTTTATCCCGAAGAAAAATCCACCAACAATGATTACTACAAACCAGAACAAAATACGACTTACCTGATCTACGCTTATACTTATGCCAAAGAATCAGGTAAATTGATATTAGACAAGCAATCCAAAGGCAACGGTTGGCCGCTCAAAGCAGGCAATTATAAGATTCACTTGCTATTGGATGACGGATATACTTCTTTGACTTCTATTCCTATCAAAATCACGGACAATTAAACTTAAACTATATGGATATGCGTCTAACGTTACTTATTGTATGGCTATTCTCGATTCAATGCCTGCAAGCCCAAACCCCCAAAGGCACTATTACCGGCAAAATCATTGACGAAAATGGTATCGCAATGCCTTATGTTACTTTATTCTTGGACGGCACTCAGTGGGGGACAGTCACCAACGAGCAGGGCATTTATCTACTCAAAGTTCCCGTAGGCACTTATAAAGTCATCAGCAAATTCTTAGGCTACACAGATTACACAGCGGATGTATCAATTTTTGAAAACAGGATTGCGACTTTGGATATCAAAATGACGGAAGATTTTAGCGAATTGGGCGAAATCGTAGTCAGTGGTGTAAAAGTAAAAAGTGCTACCGCCACCAGAACCTTGATGGAAATTCAAGACATCCCACAATCCATCATGGTTTTGGGACAAAAAACCATTGAACAACAAGCCGCTTTTGATTTGACAACCATCACACGCAATATGAGCGGGATTAATTTCACAGGTAATTACAGCGGTGCAGGTTCGTATCAATTTTTTAATGCCAGAGGTTTTGATCTGGTCAATTCGCAAAACTTCCGATGGAATGGGATGATGATTTGGAACCTGGGTAATAATTATGCAGATAATATTGAACAAGTAGAGTTTTTGAAAGGGCCTTCTTCCATTTTATTTGGAGATGTGGCACCTGGCGGCGTGATGAATTTTTCAACTAAAAAACCATTGGCTGATTTTTATTTGAAAACCGAATTAAGATTGGGAGAATGGAATTTATTTAGACCTGCTATTGACGTTTCGGGTCCGATTACCAAAAGTAAAAACGTACGCTATCGCTTGAATACTTCTTACGAAAAAAGCAATAGTTTCAGAGATTTCGTTACTTCTGAGCGATTCATGATTGCTCCAGCCCTTACCTGGGATATTACTTCCAAATTATCACTCAACACAGAGGCCGTTATCAAGCGCTCTTCAGCCACTGATGATGCAGGCTTGGTTTCGCCCAATGGTACTGTTGAAGGATTAGATCAACTTGACCCTGCTTTATATCTTGGTGAGCCTTCTATGAAATATGAATACGAGGACAACAATTATTTTGCCAACCTCACCTATCAAATCAGCCAAAATTGGCGCATCAGAGCAGTAGGATTTTATGGCCACACCGAAAACAAACCGCTTGGCCTTTGGTTCGACCCACCCAATATAGACGGAGATTTTGTTAGAAATCAATATGGCTACCATCAATGGCTCAAAAACAATTCTTTGTCAGCAGATGCCTTCGGCACATTTTATACAGGTTCGGTGAAACACAATATTTTGGTAGGTTCGGAATACCAATCAACCCATTTCAGATATACCAACGAAGGTTATTTGAGCGAATTTGATGTGAATAACATCAATAATCCTGTGTATGGCGTTACGCCGGTGGTAGAACCAGGCAAAGATGTGTATTTGCCTTTCATTTCAAGAATCCGCCGTTATGGTATATATTTCCAGGACCAGGTCATGTTGATGCAAGAAAAACTACATGTATTGGTTGGGTTCAGATATGGCAATACACAACAGGGCAATGATTATCTTGAAAATGAATTGCAAGGCACCGATTATGAAGGCTATACAGATGACTTGGTGGATCGGAATGTACTCAGTCCGCGCATAGGGCTGGTGTATAAACCGATGACTTGGATATCCATCTATGGTTCGTATTCACAAGGATACGAAATCAATTCTCCAGATTTGTTTGCATTGAATTATGCAGAATTTTCAACACCACCTGCTACGACCAGTTCGCAATTTGAATTTGGCACAAAGGCGAATCTCTTCAAAGAAAAATTAGGCCTTACGCTTAGTTTATTTCAAATAGATAAAAAAGACCCTTATGGATTTGTGTATTTAGATCCGGAAAATCCGAATTTTGATGAATACAATGTCTATTATGAAGGACACCATCGCAGTCAAGGCATTGAAATAGATATAGATGGCAAAATTATTCCACAACTTTCCTTGACAATGGGTGTTGCATACACCACAACCAAAGTCGTGGAAGATCCTGGTTATCCTTCAGGCAATCAATTACCCAATGCCCCAAAATTTACGGGGAATGTATGGTTGAATTATGAGCCGACAGATAAATTGAAAGGCTTTTCAGCAGGATTTGGTGCTTTCTTTAAGGATAAGTTTTTTTCAGGTATTAACAACGATAGAGACTTGGAAATACCTGCAAGCTATACGATGGATGTAGCTTTAGGATATAAATACAAGCAATTCGGCGTACAATTGAACGTTTCAAACCTCACCAATCAAGTCAATTACAGCAATCCGTGGATATTCAATCTATTTGAAGTGCGCCCACTGCGAAGAGCAGTTGTAACACTTACCTATAAATTAGATAAAAAAAGCAAGCGATAAATTAGATTTTAGTACAGAAGTAAACGGCGTGGTATAACTAACGCTTTCCTGCCAACCGCTCACTAAACGCGGCAGTTTGACAAGGAAGCAAACGTTAGCAGCCATTAAAAACAAAAATCCAGCATCAATGTGATTAGGCTAATCTTACTTCTTTCGGTAATTTCTATAAGTGCAAGCTGTAACGCGCATAAAAAGGCAGAAGAAAATCAAAAACAAATTGAGGAACTTCTACCCCCGCGAGCCCAATGCCGTTAACTTAGCGAAAATTGAGGTGGCATCTCAGACGCAGGAAAAGGTGTCCTCTCAATTTTTGCGATTCGCGACCCGGTTTTTTGAGATGTTACCTGCTTCGTGCCTACGCAGATGACACCTAAAAAACCTTAAGTTAACGGCATTGCCCACGAGCCAGTCGGGAAAACAAAATCAGGAGTTTCCACTTCCAGCGCTTCCAAGCATCTTTGATCGAGGACATCTTTCTGAGAAAAGCAAGTGGGCAAAAGGCAAGTTTTGAAGTGTTCCTTCCTGCCATTTTGCCCCTTGCCTCTTGCCCACTTTTCATTCAAGGTCTGCCAGCTGAAGCTGGGCGACCACTATTCTATGTACAAATCAAATTCTACCCGCCGGTTTTTCTCGCGCCCGTCTTTGTAGCGGTTGTCGCCGATGGGCTGGCTTTCGCCGTAGCCGCCGTGTGACATGCGGTTGACGGCTATGCCTTTAGCGACTAAATAGTCGTAGCAGGCTTTGGCACGTTTTTCCGAAAGGCTTTGATTGGCTGGCGCTTCGCCGATGCTGTCGGTGTGGCCGTTGATGCGCAGTTTGTGCGCCGGATAACGCTTCATGATGTCCACAATCTGATCTAAGATGGTATTGGATTCCTTTTTTAGCGTCGCTTTGGCGGTTTCAAACTGTACCGCTTTCATAGCGAAGGTGAGGGTTTCCTGGTCTTCTTTTTTGATTTCCGGACAACCTTTGTTCGATGCCGGGCCGACTACGGTTGGGCAGCGGTCGTCTTTGTCTAAAACGCCATCGCCATCGCTGTCCGGACAGCCTTTGTACTGGCGTGGGCCTGCCACTGTCGGGCAGTCGTCTTCGCGGTCGGCAATGCCATCCCGATCCGTATCCGGGCAGCCTTTTGTTTCGCGGGTGCCCGCTACGTTCGGGCAGTCGTCGTCTTTGTCGTCAATGCCGTCGCCGTCTGCATCGCGAATCGGGCAACCTTTGTTGGAAGCTAAGCCTTTTTCGGTTGGGCAATCGTCGTCTTTATCCGGAACGCCGTCGGCATCACCATCCGGGCAGCCCATAAATTCTTTCAGGCCGGCAACCGTGGGGCACTGGTCTTCTCCATCCGTAATACCATCTCTGTCTGTATCCGGGCAGCCGTTGAAGGCAGCCAAGCCGGGCACATCGGGACAAAGATCCTGTGCATCCTGAATGCCGTCGCCATCGCGGTCGGTTATGGCAGGTTTTTCTTCTTCGCCTTCGCCCAGCAGGATGAGGATGCCAGCGCCCAATTGGATGTGGTCACGCAGGTCTTCAAAGCCGAGTCGGTATTCTGCTTTAGTGGTCAGGTAGGCATGGCGTCCCAGGCGGAAATCAATGCCGGCGCCAAGGGGAACCGCCAGCCGAAGGCCGTCTAAGTTTTCGGACATCCCGCTGACCCCGGCAAAGAGGTACGGGTTAATAAACTGGCGAGGTTTGAAATATTTGAGTTGCAGCAAGGCGTCCAAACCCATGGATGGCACGTTTTTGATGCCTCCGTTTTCGTTGGTGGGCAGGTTGGCACTATTGATCCGGAAAGGTATTGCTAAGTTCAGGAAGCTGTTCAGCGAGCGGACGTATTCAATTTCCATACCCGAAGTGAAATCGTTTTCGATAAAATCTTTTGTAATCGGGTATTGGTAGTTGGGTAAGACCACCCGCACGCCCAGACC
>JBJXFD010000178.1:0-15413 GCA_046153985.1 Saprospiraceae bacterium | reverse complement strand
CAGTTCTATAAAATGATGCTTAATCGTTCATTTTTATTTTTTATTGATGATTGACGATTACATGATTGATGATTGAAAATGGGCACGAGACGACCCAAAAAACATCAAATGATATGGCATTCCACATCATCAATCATCTCTCATCAATCCTTCTTCAAAAACGTGGTAAAAATGTAGAACTGATCACCTCTGCCTTACATCAACATCAACTTTTTTCAACCTGGTATTGCGCCACAACCGCGCCTTCTGCTTTGATGACAAGGGTATATTTTCCTTTGCCAATTTTGCTCAGATCGAGCGATTTATTGTAGGCGCCGGGCGGTTGATTGTTGAGCGGAACCTTCGATATTTCTTTGTTCTGCGCATCCGTAAGCAAGACGATTACATTGGCTGTTTTGGCCAAATTATATTTTATGCGTACCGATCCGGTCGCCGGATCGGGCACTAATTTGTTGTCATCAACAGTTGGCGTAACGGGGGCTTCCTCTTTGGGTATTTCGGGATCGTTAACCTGAGCCTGCGCCGGCGGATCCGGAGAGAAAAAACTGAACAGGCCGTCTTTTCGGAGGGCTTTGATGCGGTAAAGGGCGTTTTTAAACTGACTGTTCACCGCAAACCCTTTATCTAAGTGGGCATAAACCTGCTTTTCAACCTTGCCTTTGCCGGGAACGGCAGCCATTAGTTTAAACTGTTTCCCACCATCGAGTGAACGATAAATTTCGTACGTGATCGCGTCAGGTTCATTGCGCCCCGTCCAGCGGATCGTTACGTCGCTTTCTCTTGTGCCAATTGCAAAATCCGTGACCGTATGGCCCTGCTTTGAAGCAAGTACATCGCCGCCTGCCTGTTTTTGTTGGGCCGGGGGAGTTGTCACTGCGGCGGCGACCTGTGCGCTTTTGTTGTTGCGTATCGTGATGACGTCGCCATTGCTCGGGTTCCAGACGACCAAACCTACCGGGGCGGAAAAAATATTTTTGTGATCAATTTCCTGTACTTTGTTGGAACCGTCCGTTTTGATGGTTCTGACCTCCATTTTTTGACCATCAACGAAGATCCAGTTGAAGTGGTTGAAACTGTCGCTGTTGCGCGTCCAGGATTTATCGTCGTTATTTTCGCGCAGGGGCGCTCCCCAGCCGCCTTCGCCTACATAAATCGTCCCGTTTTCGTCATCGCGGATGAACCCTTCGTCGCTGGCAGATTCTTTGGAAGGGCGCACCGGCCAGGTTGCCTTTGTGACGTGCGAATCAGACTCAATCGCTAAATGCAGGCGGTATTTATGAAAAAAGGTCGCCCAGTTCAGCAGCAATTCGTCTTTTTCTGTTTTATCAGAATGGTGGGGGCGAATGGCATGGTGGTATTGGGCAATGCGCCAGGTAGCCTGGGCGCCCTGCGTTTTCAGGTCACTTTCGAGCCAGGCACGCTGGGCGCCGCCTGCGGGAATCATGGTGTTGAGCGTATACACCCGGAGCAGGTTGCCGCCAAAATTCAGGGCGTAATAGATATCCGGAGCACTTACATCAAAAAGTTCTACCAATGGCTTGTTGGAGGCTTCGTGGTTGCCTCTGGCCACGACCAGGGGGAACAAGCGTCCGTCGCTCCCGATGGTCAATTGCCAATCGTCAAACCACTCGCGCCATTCGGGCGCCGTATCGCCACCCGTCATATCGCCATTGAATAAAATGACATGGGGGCGCAACTTGCTGACTAAGCGGTTCGCATCCCGACGCGCTTCGCGGTGGTTGCGAGAATCGCCGCCTGCAATGATGGAAATCCTGGAATTGGGATCTGATGGCGCTGTTTGAAAAGAAAATCTTTTGCTGACCCCTTCACTGTCTTTAATGATGAAATAATAAACCGTGTTGGGTTTCAGGCCGGTGAGCCGCGCAAAATGGTTTTTCATCCCCTTTGAAGAAATGCTGAAGGTGGGCCGCACCGTGGTTTTATAAAGCGCTGCTTTTTGACCGTTGTCTACCACATCGTACAAAACAGTGGGCGTGGTACCAGATACCTGATCCCAGCCAATGACCATCGTTGTAGATGGATCGTCGCGCCACATGCACCGGTATCTATCGGTTGCAGCATCGGTGTAAAAAAAACTGCCGCAACAAAACAGTGCGGCCAACAGTCGCTTTGCAGATATACCCAACATTAATTTTTCTATTTATACCCAGTGTCGAAGTATCGGGAGGTGTACTACTGTTACGGCTACATTAAGGTTTTTGTTGCCGGATTTATTGTACTTTTGCCCGAAAATTACAATATTTTAAAACCTTTCCAAGTTTCGGGACGGGTTATTAAACTATATAACAAGGAACAATGCCAAAAGATACTCAGCTCTTCGACCTGGTGCAAAAAGAATTATACAGACAGCGCCACGGCATCGAACTTATTGCATCGGAAAACTTTACAAGCCAGGCTGTACTGGATGCGATGGGCAGTTGCCTCACGAATAAATACGCCGAAGGATACCCCGGGCGCCGCTATTATGGCGGATGTGAGGTGGTGGATGAAGTGGAACAATTGGCCATTGACCGGCTCAAGACCTTATTTGGCGCCGACTATGCCAACGTGCAACCCCATTCCGGCGCACAGGCCAATGCAGCGGTCTTTCTGGCTTTGTTAAAGCCCGGAGAACGTATCCTCGGCTTTGACCTCTCGCACGGCGGCCATTTATCGCACGGTTCGCCGGTCAATTTTTCCGGAAAGGTCTATGAGCCGCATTTTTACGGTGTAGAACAGGAAACGGGCCTTATTGATATGGACAAGGTGGAGGCCAAAGCGCTGGAGGTGAAGCCAAAGCTCATTATTTGCGGCGCTTCGGCGTATGCACGCGACTGGGATTATGCGCGTTTTCGGGCCATTGCGGACAAAGTCGGCGCTTTGCTGCTGGCTGATATCGCCCACCCCGCCGGTCTCATTGCGGCCGGCTTGCTCAATAACCCGATGGAGCATTGCCATATCGTGACTTCAACAACCCACAAAACGTTGCGCGGCCCACGTGGCGGCATCATCATGATGGGTAAAAATTTCGAAAACCCCTGGGGCAGAACGACTAAAAAAGGGGACCTCATCAAAATGTCCGCAATTTTGGACAGCGGCGTTTTTCCGGGCATGCAAGGCGGGCCTTTGGAACACGTCATCGCTGCTAAAGCGGTTGCTTTCCACGAAGCGCTTCAACCGGAATACAAAACCTATTGCCAACAGGTCGTGCGCAACGCCCAGGCCATGGCGTCCGCTTTTGTGGAACGGGGCTACAAAATTATTTCCGGCGGCACGGATAATCACCTGATGCTCATTGACCTGCGCTCGAAAGGCGTTACCGGAAAGGTAGCGGAGGAAACGCTGGGCAAAGCAGACATTACCGTCAATAAAAACATGGTGCCTTTCGATACGCAATCGCCTATGGTCACCTCCGGCATGCGCATCGGCGCCGCAGCAATTACCACCCGGGGCTTTACGAAAACAGATTGTGTGCAGGTCGTGGACTGGATAGACAAAGCCCTCAGTGATGTTTCCAATGAATCGCTGCTCAACGAAATGCGCCGCCAGGTAAATGAGTGGATGGAGCGGTTCCCGCTTTATGAAACGCTGGCGAAGGTGATGTAGGCGGGTTAAACAATTCAGGTTTGACAAATGTCTTCTAAACAGGGTAAGTCATCTATATGACATACTCTTTGCATTGCGTTTCATCCAATCCTCTGAAAGACCCTATCTTGGCGTTTCAATCAAAAATATCAGCATGAATAAAATTACATTAGCAGCGCTACTCCTGGCTTCGTTCTCCCTTCACGCGCAGCCGATCATTGAATTACAAGATTATGTCACCGGCTTTCAACAGCCGCTTGCAGTCCGCCATGCAGGCGACGAACGCCTGTTTGTGGTGCAACAAAACGGGATCATCCGGATAATTGACGGGGGCGGGCAACCCCTCTCGACGCCTTTCCTCAATATTGATGCACGGGTCGGTTCCGGTAGTGAGCGCGGGTTGTTGGGACTGGATTTTCATCCGGAGTTTCCGGACAGCAACTATTTTTATGTGAATTATACCAATAACAGTGGCCATACGCGGGTCTCGCGTTTCACTGTAACGGCCAATCCAAACATTGCAGATCCGGACAGCGAAGTAGTTTTGTTGAGTGTGAATCAGCCTTACAGCAACCACAACGGCGGCGACATACATTTTGGCCCGGACGGCTACTTGTATATCGGGCTTGGCGACGGCGGTTCGGGCGGCGATCCCCAAAATTACTCCCAAACCCCTACCTCGCTGTTGGGTAAAATGCTGCGTATTGATGTAACCAACGGCGCATCTTACGCCATTCCTCCAACCAATCCCTTTGTCGGTTCAACGGCTGTAGCCAACGAAATCTGGGCACTGGGCCTGCGCAATCCGTGGCGTTTCAGCTTCGACCGGCTCACGGGAGATCTCTGGATCGGAGATGTAGGACAAGGGGCATGGGAAGAAGTTGATTTCCAACCCGCAGCCAGTACCGGCGGCGAAAACTACGGCTGGCGCTGCTACGAGGGCAATGCCACTTACAATACCACCGGTTGCGGGCCGATCGGTAACTATATTGCGCCGGTTGCGGTTTATGACCATTCCAACAACGGCGGCTGCTCCATCACGGGCGGATACGTTTACCGGGGTAGCCAATACCCCGATCTTTACGGGCATTACCTCTATACGGACTACTGCACTGGAAGGATATGGTCGTTGGTGTCCAATGGCCAGGGCGGGTGGACTAAAACAGAGCTGCTCAATGCACTCAACAACGACTTATCTTCTTTTGGAGAAGATGTGAACGGCGAATTGTACCTCGCAGGGCTTGGATCCGGGAAAATTTATAAAATCCGCGAACGCTGCTCTTCCTTTTCCATTGAAGCGGAAGTGACCAACGCCAGTTGTTTTGGCAGTGAAGACGGCAGTATTTTGTTGGACGTTGCAAGCGGAACGGCTCCCATCAGTTTAGTCTGGTCCCAAGGCAATGGTACGGGCTTGGCCCCCGGAACCTACGGGGTGACGGCAACGGATAATATCGGGTGCAAGCGCGAATTGAACGACATCGTCGTTACACAACCTGATTCGGTGGTCGTAAATATTACCGCAGACAATGCGACCCTGACCGCAACGGAGGGCTTTGCGCAATATCAGTGGTTTTTTCAGGACAACCTGCTGCCTGATGCAACCGGCAATGTTCTGGTAGCTACGGAGACTGGCGTTTACCGGGTGGAAGTCCTCAATGCCAACGATTGCAGTGGAGTATCTGAAAACATTCAGGTGACGATTAATTCGCTACCTGCCGATCTGGGGTTGGAGCGCGTCAAACTATCGCCCAATCCTTTCCGCGAAACCTTGCGTTTGGAATTGGACGCCAGAACATCAGGCACTTGCCGCTTCAGCATCCTCGATGCGGAAGGTCGTCTTGTTCAGTCATTTACAGAAAATATTGACAAGCGCTGGTCGCGCCGCATTTCCACAGAAAGCTGGCCAGCCGGCTTGTATTGGGTGCGGTTGGAGAAAAATGGCCGGCAATTATCTTACCCGGTTCAGAAGCAGTAACATTTAAAAGTTAGAACCAAAGGGCCGCGCCCTTGTTTTTTTGTTTGGAATAAGGGCGCGGTTTTCGATCTACCATATTGGAATCCTTATCGGAATAAGGTGAAAAAATCACCTAAATATTGCATTTTTGCGCATCGCAACGGGCAACAAGTCCGTTAACGCACTAAACAGAATAAAAAATACTGCTGCTATGGCCGAGATCATCAAAATGCCACGCATGAGCGACACCATGACGGAAGGCAATATCGTTTCCTGGTTGAAAAAAGAAGGAGATAAGGTTGAATCCGGCGATACGCTCGCCGAAGTGGAAACCGATAAGGCAACGATGGAACTCGACAGTTTCACCGATGGTATTTTGTTGCACATTGCAGTCAAAGAAGGTTCAGTGCCCATTGACGGCGTCATTGCTGTCATCGGAAAAGCAGGCGAAGACTGGAAATCCGCCCTTGCCACTGCGCAAGGTGGAAGCAGTAATGGAAGCAATGGCCAGAAAGCAGCTGCTCCAGAAGCCGCAGCCCCTGCGCCTGAAGCCGCTGCTGCACCGGAAGCGCCGGCAAGCACCCCTGCCGCAGCAACCACAGAGGAGGAAGACAAACGCGTCAAAGCTTCTCCATTAGCGCGCAGCATCGCAAAGGACGCCGGTATTGATATTGCACAGGTAGCTGGCTCGGGCGACCAGGGCCGCATCGTCAAAAAAGACGTGGAGGCAGCACTCGAATCGCAAAAATCAGCGCCCGCGACTCCCAAATCTGAAGCCCCGGCGGCTCCGGCAACCGTTTACGCCGCAGGCAGTGGCCAATACGAAGAAGTGCCGGTCAGCCAAATGCGCAAAACCATTGCACGCCGATTGAGCGAAAGCAAATTTACCGCGCCCCATTTCTACCTCACGGTGGAAATCAACATGGACAAAGCCATCGCAATGCGTACGCAGGTGAATGAAATTTCGCCGGTCAAAATATCCTTCAACGATTTTGTCATCAAGGCCGTTGCAGCTTCTTTGCGGCAACATCCGGCAGTCAATTCCTCCTGGCTGGGTGATAAAATCCGCTATAACAAAGACATCAACATCGGCGTAGCCGTAGCAGTGGAAGACGGACTCGTGGTGCCGGTCGTACGCCAGGCAGACATCAAAACGCTTTCTCAGATCAATACGGAAGTGAAAGCGTTTGCCGTCAAGGCAAAAGAACGCAAAATTCAGCCGCAGGAAATGCAGGGCAATACCTTCACCATTTCCAACCTCGGCATGTTCGGCATCGAAGAATTTACGGCCATCATCAATCCGCCGGATGCCTGCATTCTGGCCATCCGCGCCATTGCTGAAAAGCCTATTGTAAAAGATGGCCAGATCGTTGTGGGTAACTTGATGCGCGTAACCCTGTCGAGCGACCACCGCGTGGTGGACGGCGCTACCGGTGCGCAATTTTTACAAACCTTCAAAAGCATACTGGAAGATCCGATCCGGTTGATGATTTGATGCTAAAAAAAACGGTCGTGCTGGGCGCTACGCCCAATCCTGAACGCTACGCGTACCTCGCTGTAAAAAAATTGCTCGCCTATGGCCATGAAGCCATTCCGGTAGGCATTCGCAAGGGCGAAATTGAAGGCGTGCCCATCCGGAACGGACAACCTGAAATTAGCGGGGTGGACACGGTGACGCTGTACCTCAATCCGGATCACCAGCGCGATTATTACGACTACATCTTCAGCCTGCAACCGCAACGCCTGATCTTCAATCCTGGGACAGAAAACCCGGAATTGATGCGGTTAGCGCGGGAAAAAGGCGTGGAAGTAGAGGTGGCTTGTACGCTGGTAATGTTGTCTATTGGAGTCTATTAATATCAAGCGGCCGCTTCCCCTTTCATCCGCTCTGCGTTCTCCGCAATCTGGAGCGCTTCAATCAGGCCGCCAATGTCGCCTTCCATAATTTTATCTAAGTTGAAGTTTTTATTGTCGCCCTCCAACCGGTGGTCGGTGACGCGGTTTTGCGGCCAGTTGTAGGTGCGGACTTTATCGGAGCGGTCGCCGGAGCCGACTAAAGAGCGGCGGCGCGTGGATACTTCATTTTCCACCTGCGCCCGTTGCATTTCCTGCACTTGTGAGATGAGACGCAGCATGGCAATTTCCTTATTTTGGTGCTGGGAACGCGCTTCTTGGCTTTCGGTGACGACACCCGTTGGCAAGTGGGTAATCCGCACGGCCGATTCGGTTCGGTTTACGTGCTGGCCACCAGCGCCGCTCGCCCGATAAACGTCAATTTTCAGGTCGGCACGGTTGATTTCTACGTCTTCCACTTCCAGAATGGGCATCACCACCACCGTAGCAGCGGAGGTATGGATGCGGCCCTGGGATTCTGTTTTCGGGACGCGTTGCACCCGGTGTGCCCCCGACTCGAATTTGAGTTTGCCGTAAACCTCGTTGCCGTGGATTTCCAGCACAAGTTTGCTATAACCGCCCACGGTACCTTCTGTCACAGAAATGGTTTCCACTTCCCAGCCCTGCTCATCAAAATAGCGGGTGTACATGCGGTAGAGGTCGCCGGCGAACAAGCTGGCTTCATCGCCGCCAGTGCCGGAACGGATTTCGAAGAGCACGTCTTTCGTGTCCTCCATGTCTTTGGGCATGAGGTGGACGCGCAGCGCTTCTTCCAATTCAGGCAGGCGGGGTTCCCACTCGTCGAGCTCGAACTGGGCCATCTGGCGCAGTTCTTCATCGTCTTCCCGCAGCAGTTCTTTGGCGTTCACGACGGTATCCAAAGCTTTTTTATAGGCATCAAATGCATCCACAACCGCTTTCAGGTCTTTGTATTCTTTACTGACCTTTTTGTAGCGATCCATATCGGAGAGCACGCCGGGGTCGGCCATCTGCTCTTCGAGGTGGTGAAATCTGTCTTTGATTGCTTCTAATTTCTCGATCATTGTTCCAACTTTGCCGCTTGAGAATTTTCAGGGTGCAAAAGTAGTGAAAAACACGCAGCTTTGGGTGAAAAAGTGGGTAGAGGTAAACCTCATTCGACAACATATGTGTTTTTTACCACATAGTTCACATAGATGGGTTCACATAAGAGCACATAGAAGTTTTTACATCTTGTCTCGCTTTGGCTGAATAGGAAGCATCGTTTTTCTATCTTCTAACTGCCCACAGCACCTATGTGCTCTATGTGAAAACCCCTATGTGAACTATGTGGTAAAAAAACTCCTATCTGGTAAAAAAAGAACAATGAAAAAAATCCTGATCATCCGCTTTTCTTCCATCGGCGACATCGTATTGACGACGCCCGTGGTGCGTTGTTTGAAAAAGCAAACCGGAGTAGAGATCCACTACCTGACCAAGCAGGCTTTTCAACCGGTTTTGGCTGCCAATCCATACATAGACAAAGTCTGGACCTTCCAAAAAGAAGTCACGGAGGTATTGCCGCAATTGCGCGCCGAGGGATTTGACGTGGTGATTGATTTGCACCGCAACTTGCGCAGCCTGCGCGTGCGGCTGGCGCTTTGGGGCGTACGCAGCTACGCCTTCGACAAGCTCAATTTTGAAAAGTGGCTGATGGTCAATTGGAAAATCAACCGCTTGCCCGACCGTCATATTGTTGACCGTTATTTAGACACCGTGCGCCCGCTGAACGTGGTGAACGACGGCGCAGGATTGGACTATTTTATCCCCGTTGAGGACGAAGTGGATGCTGCCGCTTTTTTGCAGGCGCGCCTGCCCGCCGGATTTCCACCTCTGCCCTATATCGCTTTTGTTACCGGCGCAGCGCACGCGACCAAACGTTTGCCTGAAGCCAAAATCATTGCCGTATGTCGCCTATTGCAGCACCCCGTTGTGCTGCTTGGCGGCCCGGACGAAGCCGAATCCGGCGCGCGCATTGCCACGGCTGCCGGCCCCCATGTCGTCAACGCCTGCGGCGCCCTGAAACTGAACCAGTCGGCCTCTATGGTGCGCCAGGCTGCTAAGGTCATCAGCCACGACACTGGTTTGATGCACATCGCCGCCGCCTTAGGCAAAGACCTTGTTTCCATCTGGGGCAATACCATCCCGGCTTTCGGGATGGTTCCTTACTATCCGGTCGGGGTGAACCGCAATACGAGCATCGAGGTGTTGGGGTTGCCGTGCCGGCCTTGCTCGAAAATCGGATTTGCTGAATGTCCGAAAGGCCATTTCCGGTGCATGCAGGATATTTCGGAAGCCGAAGTGGCCGGAATAGGTTAATCTGGCAACAATTGAACGCTTTTCCACGAAACGCCCTTTCGTTCCGCATAGAAACAAAATTTTATTCCCGTACTTAGCAGTCCGAATAGAACCACTGTATATGAAATTAGAACATTACGCGCTCGGTCAATGGGCGCCCCACGCAGGCGAAGGTTTGCCGCAATTAGATGCCGTTACCGGTGAAGTCATCGGCACCTTCAACACGGAAGGCTTAGATTACGCTGCCATGATGGACTACGGCCGCCGAACCGGCAGCTTTGCGTTGCGTCGCATGACCTTTCAGCAAAGGGCCCTCATGCTGAAGCGGCTGGCGCTTTTTCTGACAGATAAAAAAGAAGCTTACTATACCCTTAGCTACCGCACTGGCGCCACCCGCGCCGATAGCTGGATTGACATTGAAGGGGGGATCGGCACGTTGTTTGCTTACGCGAGCCTGCGCCGCAAACTGCCGGACACGACTTTTTATGTGGACGGCGACGTGGCCAAATTGTCTAAAGAAGGCGGCTTCATCGGACACCACATCATGACGCCCAAGCCCGGAGTCGCTATCCACATCAACGCTTTCAATTTCCCGATCTGGGGCATGTTGGAAAAGCTTTCCGCCAATTGGCTGGCGGGCATGGCGGCAATTGTAAAACCCTCGGAAGTCACCTCTTTTCTGGCGGAAGCGATGGTGCGCGACATCGTGGCATCGGGCATCGTGCCGGAAGGGGCGCTGCAATTGGTGAATGGCAAAGGCGTCGGCATCCTCGACGCCGTGACCTCGCAGGACGTGGTCACCTTTACCGGCTCTGCCACAACGGGGCGGATGCTGCGCGGCCTGCCCGCCATTGTCCAAAATTCCGTGCCGTTCAATATGGAAGCCGACAGCCTGAACGCGGCGGTGCTGGGAGAAGATGCTATGCCGGGCACGCCGGAATTCGACCTGTTTGTCAAAGAAGTCCGTCGGGAAATGACGGCCAAGTGCGGTCAGAAATGCACCGCCATCCGCCGCATTATCGTGCCGGAAACCTTAGTGGAAGCGGTACAAATTGCCTTGGGGAAAGCGCTTGCACAAACCACACTCGGCGATCCGCGCGCAGAAGGGGTGCGGATGGGCGCGTTGGTGTCCAAAGCGCAGGAAGCTGTGGTGCGGCGGCGTGTGGAGGAACTGATGAAAGATTCCCGAATCGTGTACGGCAACCTCGATCACTTTGAACCCATTGGCGCCAGCAGGGAAAAAGGGGCCTTTTTGCCGCCAATTTTGTTGTTGAACGATGCGCCGTTTAAACAACAGGCATCCCACAACATCGAAGCGTTTGGGCCGGTGGCGACACTCATGCCTTACCGCTCGCTGGAAGAAGCCATCGAATTGGCCAACCTCGGCAAAGGGTCTTTGGTGAGCACCATTTGCACCCACAGCGAAACCATCGCCCGCGACTACGTGATGGAAGCCGCTGCTTACCATGGGCGCATTCTGGTGCTAAACCGCGAAAGCGCCAAAGAAAGTACGGGCCACGGCTCTCCGATGCCGCTGCTCATGCACGGCGGTCCGGGGCGCGCGGGCGGCGGCGAAGAATTGGGCGGCATCCGTGGCGTCAAACACTACCTCCAGCGCACGGCCATCCAGGGGCATCCGACCATGATCACGGCCCTGACCCAAGTCTATCAATACGGCGCCCGACAAATCGAAACGCCGGTGCATCCTTTCCAGCGGCATTTTGAAGAACTCCAGATTGGGGAAACCTATACAACCCACAACCATACCGTAACGGATGCAGATATTGTCAATTTTGCGAACTTGAGCGGCGACCATTTCTACGCCCATGTGGATGTGACTTCGCTGGAAGGCACGGTTTTTGAACAACGCGTGGCGCATGGCTATTGGGTGCTGTCGAAAGCTGCGGGCATGTTTGTGCATCCCAAAAAAGGGCCGGTTCTGCTCAACTACGGTTTGGAAGAATGCCGCTTTACCAAACCGGTCTACCCGGGCATGACCATCGGGGTGCGCCTTACGGCAAAAGAAAAAATTGCACAGGAAAAACGCGACGAATCGGATATTCGTAAAGGCATTGTCAAATGGTTGGTGGATGTATACGACGAAACTGGCGAAACCGTGGCCATTGCAACGATTTTGACAATGGTGAAGATGAAAGCGCAATGATTGCACCAAAAGATTAATTGATATGACGCCACTCCTGTTCCTGCTGGCCGCACTACCCGGCGTACTGATTAGTTGGTACATCTACCGGGCTGATAAATTCGAGCAGGAGCCTCGACTGCCCATCGTGCTTTGCTTTGTGCTTGGTGGGTTGGCAACGTGGCCGGCGCTTCAGACAGAAATATGGGCCCACGCTGCCACTGGTGTCCGCTACCGCAGGGATGTTTTATCCGCAGGATTTCATTCTTTTGTTCTTGTGGCGCTGACCGAAGAAGGCATCAAGTGGCTTTGCCTGCTGGCTTACCCGTTTTTCCGCTCCTTTTTTAACGAACCTATGGATGGCATCCTCTACGCCGTGTTGATCGCCATGGGCTTTGCAACAATGGAAAACATTGCCTACGCCAATCAATTCGGGATCACTACGACAGTCATGCGGGGCTTCACCGCGGTGCCGGCGCACGGGGCATTTGCCGTCATCATGGGGTATTACGCCGGAAAAGCGAAGTTCGATCCGACCCGGCGTTGGAGATTGCTCCTGCGCGGATTGTTAATGGCCGTATTGGTACACGGCGCTTACGATTTTTTATTCGTGCAGGAACTGTACAGCGAACTGGTGCTGCTGGTTGCCGGGGTGTTGGGGTTGGGTATTTATTACGGGCAGAAGCTGATTCGGGAGCACCAGGATAATTCGCCGTTTAAAAAGTAAAGACACTATTTAGAATACGTAATCCGATAAATCGCATTCGCAAAATCGTCCGACACCAGCATAGAACCGTCGGGCATCAGCTCGATGTCAACCGGTCTGCCCCACACGTCGTCTTCAGCCACGTCCAACCAGCCTTCGGCAAACGGCTCATAACGCACCACTTTGTCGCCTTCTAACGTCGCCATCATTACGCGGTAGCCGCTTTTTTTGCTACGGTTCCAGGAGCCGTGTTCAGCCACAAAAATCTGGTTGCGGTATTTTGAAGGGAATTGTTCGCCGGTATAAAACTCCAGTCCCAGCGGCGCCACGTGCGCAGTCGTTTTTTGAACAGGCGGGGTGAATTCGGAGCAATTGCGTTTTTTTCCAAATTCTGGATCCGGCAAATCGCCCTGATGGCAATAAGGATAACCAAAGTGCATGCCGTCGCGTGGCGCGTGGTTCAGCTCACACGCAGGAACATCGTCGCCCATCATGTCGCGGCCATTGTCGGTGAACCAAAGGGTTTTGTCTTTTGGATGCCAGGTGAAGCCCACGGTGTTGCGGATGCCGCGCTGCACAATTTCGAGACCTGTGCCGTCGGGGTTCATGCGGGTGATGCTGGCGTAGACTTCTTTTTCGGATTCACAGATATTGCAGGGCGCGCCAACCGGCACATAGAGCTTGCCATCGGGGCCAAAAGCAATGTACTTCCAGCCATGGTGGGTTTCGGTCGGGTATTGGTCGTAAATGACTTTTGGCGCGGGTGGATTGGCCAAATTGGCTTCTATATTTTCGAATTTCAGGATGCGGCTCACTTCAGCAACATAAAGGTGACCGTCTTTGAATGCAACGCCGTTGGGCATTTTCAGGCCTTTAGCAAGGACAAAAACCTGATCGGCATGGTAGTCGTTGTTGGTATCGCGCAAGGCATACACTTTATCTTCTCCGCGGGTGCTGACGAAAAGTGTGCCGTTTGGCGACAGATCCATGGAGCGGGCGTCGGTGATATTTTCAGCATAAACGTCAATCTGGAAGCCTTCCGGCAATTTAATCCGGTCTAAAGGCAGGGTTGTCAATGCTTTTCGAAATATTTTCGGCGTGGGCGGGTTGATGTTTTTGCAGGAAAAAATGCCGCCCGACAGCGCAATCAAGGCAACGAATGCATGCAGTTTCATAAGCAAGAGCTTTATCAGTTTGAAATGTTGATCCGGAATCAGGGCTATAAGCTTCTTACGAAGCCACTACTTGTTGGTCGTATTCTCACAGATAAACACAAAAGCAGGCGGAACGTTCAGCGGGACAAAACGAAGGGTTACCTTGTCGAAAATGGATTCGTAAAGATGCTTGAGGAGCAGCGAGTACTGCATTTGGGTGAAAACCCCTCCCGGGCGAAGCGCAGCAGCACTTTTGCGCAAAATGTCAGTGCCAAGTTCTTTCGGCAAAGAAAGGAACGGCAGCGCCGAAACGATGTAATCAGCATGGTCAAAGCCGTGTTCCTCAAGTTGACTGCTGATGTGCTCGGCGGAATCTGCCACAACCACTAAGCGGGGATCGTTGATGTTGCGGAGGATTTCGCAAAATTTGTCGTTGACTTCAAAACTGATCAGTTTTGCATCTGTAGACATGCGGTCGAGAATATGGCGGGTAATGACGCCATCGCCGGCGCCCAGCTCTACAATGATTTTTGCCTTTTCAAAATTGATCGGACGGATCATTTCGCGGCATAAAAAACGGGAACTCCGGGTAATCGTGCCCGTCGTACGGATGTTGCGGATTCCTTCTTTGAAGAAATCAAGGTGCTTCATGTACATTTACTCAGTCGCTTTCCTGGTTGTTTAAATAATGCGTAAAGGTACGAAAATATGAAGACCCGCCTTCAAATATTCCCCCAACGGCAGCAAATGAACGAGCAAACGCGGATTGCCCCGTTGCAGAAGCGCCAAACCAGATAGAACGGGCTTCAAATTTTTCTGCTCAACCTGCGTTATCTTCCCAAACGAAAAGCTTTATGCGCAACCTGATCCTTTTCCTCTGCATCTGCATGCAGGCTAATTCCCTGCTTTTTGCCCAACCGATTACCCTGACGAAAGCGCTGGAAAATGGCTGGGTAAAGCTAAATGCCAGCGGAACCGGCGGCCATCGCAACCTGGCGCTCAAAGTCAACTTTGAAAATGTTTACAAACGCGACCTGGAAATGATCGTGCCAGCCGGCTACCTTTTTTATGCTGCCGACTCCACCTATCAGGATCTGATGGTCGTCCGGGATCGCTTAGTTACCATAGAGAAAGGAGCCCGCAAAAGCGCGTCGCTCCATACCCTGTGCATTCGGTCGAACAGGGCCTCGCCGCTTGCCGGCATTGCTTTTTCTTCGGCGGGAATGGCTGTTGGCGCATTGGCGCAGGTGGCAAAGTACATTAACGACCAAAAATTGCACGAATCCGGCGCAGCGCAGCACGCCGTATGGGCGGTGTCCAATAACCACGGCATCGAAGGCATAGGAGACCCGAATCTGGCGAAGTTTACGGCCGAATTGCTTGGAAAACCTTTGCCCACCTACCATATCCAGTACGCAGAGACGGACCAGCCGGGAGAAACAGCGTTTCAAAATGAACCGGTAGCGGTCAGCGGAACTTTTGAGTACGAAAACACAGCGGACATCATCGCTACTTTTGCCGTATACAATGAAGCGGGGGAACGCGTATTTACCTTTTTTGAAAACGAGGTGCGCAAGCCGGGCAAACACCGGTTTAAATTCAATTTCCAAACAAACCGCCTGCCACACGGGCTATACCACACGCGGCTGACGGATTCAACGGGTA
>JBJXFD010000166.1:0-41229 GCA_046153985.1 Saprospiraceae bacterium | reverse complement strand
CGCCAATTCGCCGTCTATCGAATCGAGTGATTTGAAATAGCTCTCCATAGTTATTGGCGGTCTACGCGTTTGTCGAATGTGACCCCTTCGTGGCCTTCGCGACCGAAATAACGGTCGTCTTTATCTTCGCGGGTGCTGTCTTCGAGCGGGTACTCCTTACGCAGCGGGAAATAATCCATTTCATCCACGTTGAGGATGCGGCGCAGGTCGGGGTGCCCTTCAAACAGGATTCCAAAAAAATCATAGGTTTCGCGTTCCATCCAGTTGGCTGCGGCGTAAATCTCCGTAACAGAAGGTACCGTCGGTTCTTCAATGGGGCAAAAAATCTTGATCCGCAGGCGCAGGTTGTGGATGAAACTATGCAGGTGGTATACCACACTCAATTCTTTACCCGCCTGGTCCGGAAAATGGACCCCACAAAGATCCGTCAGAAAGCTCATACTGATTTGCGGGTCTGATTTCAGAAAGTTCAGAACGGGTTTGATTTGCTCGCGGGGAATTTCGATGGTTGGCATTTGTTTACCATCCGCCGGGGTGAGTATATGAATATGCTCCGGAAATTGCTGGCTCAACAGGTGAAGCAGGGTTGAATGGTCCATGTCGCAGTTATTGGATGTTGTAAGACGCCATCAATTCCTGATATTGAGGCGAATAGCGCCGGCGCAGAGATTCGTGTTTGACTAATTCCTGGATCTTCATGATGCCGTCAATGATCTGCTCCGGTCGGGGCGGGCACCCGGGTACGTAAACATCTACGGGGATGACTTTGTCAATGCCCTGCAAAACGCTGTAAGTATCAAAAATGCCGCCGCTGCATGCGCACGCGCCAACGGAAAGCACCCAGCGGGGCTCTGCCATTTGTTCGTAGACCTGCTTTAGCACCGGCCCCATTTTTTTCGCAACCGTTCCCATCACCATCAACAAGTCGGCTTGCCGGGGCGAAAAGCTCAGGCGCTCCATGCCAAAACGGGCCAGGTCGTAGTTGGTGCCCATCGTTGCCATGAATTCAATGCCGCAGCAAGAAGTAGCGAAAGGCAGCGGCCAGATGGAATTGGCGCGGGCCAGGCCGATTACCTGATCGAGGCTGGTCGCGAAGAACCCCTGTCCTTCTACTCCTGCCGGTGGTTGCGCAAATTTTATGTCTGACATAATCCTGAATTTGTCTGTGAGAATGACCAGTTTTAGACTTTTGGTCACTCAAATTTTATTCGTGTTACCTCTTTAGTCCTATGTCTGGACTTTAGAGTTCGATCGCTACAGTCGTTTCGACTCCGCTCAACGACCGTAGCGATCGGACTCTAAAGACAGACATCATTTATCCCACTCTAAAGCGCCTTTTTTCCAAACATAAAAAAACCCGCACATAAAAACGGAAACGAAAACCAGGACGGCCATAAAGCCTTCAAGTCCCATTTCCTTGAAATTCACCGCATAAGGATAAAAGAAAACAATCTCAACGTCGAAAAGGACGAACAGGATTGCCGTCATAAAATATTTCACGGATACAGGAATTCGGGCATTGCCCTGAGATTCAACCCCGCATTCGAAACTTGCGTCTTTATTTTTTCCTGCCCGACGCGGCCCCAGCAAGTGGGTCAATACCAGCACCAGCGCCACAAACCCCGCAGCTACTAAGCTTTGTAGCACGATTGGAATATAATTATCAGGTGTATTCATCGCAAACAACGGTTTGTCAAAAATATCCGGTTTATGGCGCTTGGTAGCGCGCCACATTTCCGTCTTATCGAAAAAGTTGTCGAAGATACGCGCGCAAAATTTTATACTGTGATGTTTTTTATAAAATTTTTTTTATTTAGAATCAATCTAATTAAGATAAAAACCTTTTTTGCCCTTTTTCATTATCCAATGAAAACCAATATTTTAAACTCCCCTTAAAAACAAATTCAGATTCTAAAAACTCCTGATTTTATGAGAATTTATGCCACCATTTAAGCATTTTTTGAAATTATATTCCAAACCGGCCTTCCTGTTACACCCGTTTAAATGCAACAGCCCGTACAATAAGTTAACTGTACGGGCTGTTGGCCTTAAAAATCAAAATTTTCTATTGCATCAGCACAACGCGCTGGATGCTACTCTGGCCTTCCTGCTCGATGACCACGAAATAAACGCCGCTTTGGAGCGCATTGACTGCTACCCGGATTTGACCGTTACGGGCATGGTCTGCAATTTCAGAAGCCTCCCTGCGTAGAACCACCCGACCCATTGCATCCACCAAACTGATGCTGGCTGGCAGCAACCCGGATGAATTGACCGGTTCAAGGAACAAGATTCCTTTCGCCGGGTTCGGATAGGCGCGCCATTGTACCGGGGCGTTTCCAACCGGAGTTCCACCCTGATCGGTAATCGAGATCGCATCTATTCCAATGTCGCCCAATGGCCCCAGACCTATGCTTCCGGAAAAGCGGATGCGGATGGTTTCACCCACATAAGGGCTGAGCGATACGCTGGTTTGGAACCAGCTTTCGCCCTGTTCGCCACTCAATGACCATGCGCCCAGCCAGTTGTTTCCGCCATCCACACTGATTTGGACCGATAGCGTTCCAATGCTTGCGCCAAACAGGTGGTAGGCAAACGAGAGTTGCGGGTTGGTAGCCCCTGACAAATCAAAACAAGGGCTGATGTAGTGTGCAACCTGGCCGTTGCCGATGCCGTCAGCTTCGGTATAGAGGTAAAAATTACCCTCGAAAGCTGCGTCAGGACCTGTGCCTCTGGTCGGCGTTTCACCCGAAAAAACAGTCCAGTCAAAATCATCGAAGGTCCCTTGTTGCCAACCGTTCGCAGCGCCTTCGAACCCATGAAAATGAGGGATTTGGAATACGGGATTGCACGCGCCGCCTTCCGAAACGGTCGCAGAGCCGGTTTTTGTGCAACCCTGACTATCGGTCGCCGTAGCGCTGTATGCGCCGGGTGCAAGGTTACTGATGGTTGCTGTAGTAGCGCCGGTGTTCCAAAGGTAAGTATAGCCCGGAACCCCGCCGGATGCATTTAAAGTAATGACGCCATCGTTTTCCCCAGACCCGGAAGTGTTGCCAACATTAAAAGTAAGGGCCAATGGTTCATTTTGCGAGACCACTGCAAAACCGCTGGCGATGCACCCTTCTCCATCAACGACTGAAACTGAATACGCGCCGGCAGCGAGGTTGTTGATGTTGGCCGTCGTTGCGCCGTTGGACCACGCATAAGTATAAGGCGTTGTGCCACCGCTCAATTGGGTGGTAATGGATCCCGTATTTCCGCCGAAGCAAACAACCGGATTCGCATTCAAAGTCAGTGTAGGCGGGTCGCAGGGCGATTCACCTACATAAAAAGCATCTACGCCAATGTCGCAAAGGATCGCATTGGTAGGCACAATCCCGTTAACGCGCAGGCGAATGGTTTGATTGGCATAGTTTGCGAGGCTGATGGTGGTCGTATGCCATACATCCCCCTGATCGCCTGAAATGACCCAAATGGGCGCCGACCAGGTACTGCCCCCATTGGTGCTAACTTGTACGTTGAGGGTTCCGATTTGCCCGCCAAACAAGTGGTAAGCGAAAGCAAAAACCGGGGTATTCAGCGATGAGATGTTGAAACAGGGGCTAAGCAAAGACCCCGTCCCGCTGCCAAGATCGGCTTCCGTGTAGGCAAAAAAGACGCCTTCATAGGCAAAATCAGGACCAGTGCCCCGGGTTGGTGTTTCTGTTGAAAGGCGCAACCAATCGAAATTGTCGGTTTCCAACTGCGTCCAACTGCTGAAGGGCGTTTCAAAGCCCTCTGTGTGCGGGAATTGGTTAATGGTGGCCAGGCAGGTCGTTTCTCCTGATGGACCAGAACTCACCACCGCGGCCTGGACCTTCTGGCATCCGTTGGCATCGGTTATGCTCACAGAATAGGTGCCCGGCAACAACCCGCTGATGTCTTGCGTGGTTGCTCCGGTGTTCCAAAAGTAGAAGTATCCTGGCGTTCCGCCACTGACACTCAGGTTAATGGCTCCATTGGGCGTCGTGGGCGTCGTGGCGTTGGTTACTACAACACTGGAAGACAGCGCTGCCGCTGGCTGGGTGATGGAAACCGAAGCATTTACCGAGCAACCCGTAGCTGCCGTTACACTGACCGTATAATTACCCGCCGTCAGTCCGCTAACTGTTGCAGATGTCGCGCCGTTCGACCACAGGTAAGTATACGGACTTGTTCCGCCGGTTGTCACGACAGTCGCGCTGCCTGTAGCCGCCCCGAAGCAATTCACATTGGTTTTATTAAACGTTAGTGTCGGACAACCGCCGGGTACGCAAGGCGCAGGACAAGAGGCGTTATTGATGTAGCTCCGGATTCGGTTGCCGGGTTGGACGCCAAAGCCCAGGGCCGGGTTGATGCCAACCCCGCTGATGAGGTGGCAATAGCTCATAATGGTACCCTGAGCGGGCAATGGTGGCGGTGTGCAACTGCCTTCGGTATAACCTGCCGCAGGGCCGCAGCCATCTATCGCTCCGCCCGACCATGCACTGCAATTGTGCGTATGTGGCGAATTGAGGTTGTGACCCATTTCGTGCGTCACCACGTTTATGGTCCAGGAATAGGTCGGAAAATTGTTGTAACCACTGTTGATGTAACTGTAAGCGTAGCCCCAGCCATTGCACAACCCTGCTAAATAAGCAACCCCGCCGCCAGTTGGCGCGCCGCGCGACAACAAATGCGCCAAGTTGCCGTTGACATTAGGCCGGGCGGTGCGAAACGCGCTCAGTGCTGCCGAAGTTGAAGACGTCGGATAACTGTCGGGGGTAGTCCAGATGAAAATCTGCGAAATGATAGTGGTCACGCTCTCATTCGCGTAAATAGTGGAAACGACATTGTATAACCCCGTTACAAAATTGGTGACCGTAGTCGTATTGCTCTGTTTTTCTATGTACAATTGGTATTCGCACTCAAAATAAACGCGTATGCATTTACTGGGATTGCGGCTGCCCACGCCCTCCGCCATTTCATCCAGCAGGCGCAGTTCTTCCGGTGAATAATCCGGTTCTTCTGTGCCACATTCAAAGTTGTCAGTGATCAGAAGGTCTTGCGCGCGATAGCAAACGTGTTCCTTGGTGCGTACGTCGCCCAATTTGCCAATCACAATCGTGCCCGTTCGCCCGCTGTTGATGAACCCGAAAACCTCGCCGTCAAAAACGCTGATGGCGACGAGCGAGTTTCCATCCCCTTCCACGATGCCCCGGTAATAAACGCCGGGGGTGTAGGCAATCGGCCTGGAATCCTCAGTCGTGACGAAAAAGTCTTCGGCAATCGGATCTTCCTGAACCAGCAAAACCGAAACTGAAAAAGGCAGGTCCATTCGGATGGTATGAGGCCTGTTTTCCAGCAATTGCTGAAAAGCTTCGGCATCGGGCTGAAGGAGGAACCCCGTTTTGAGGATATCGCCGTAGCGGCCGGATTGTTTGAGGTCTTGGGGCGCCTGGAATAAGCTGACGCGCTCAAAGGCTGCGCCGCCTTCTTTTTCCTGCCCGATGAGCCGGGCAAGCGGAGTTTGGGCCTGCACAACGACTGACATGCAAATCGCTATGAGGAAGGGTAGATAAAATCGCTTCATAAGACGGAAAAATTAAAGGATGTAGGAAAACTGTTTCTCGATGCTCAGTATAATGCTTCACATTACGCACAAAATCGAGGAAAGATACACCTTGCAACGGTCTATTTTATGTAAGCAGGCAGACAAAAGCCCCTGCAAGCCTCAAATGCAGGAAGGAAGTGTAAATTTGCAGGCCAAGTCGGAGAAACTTACCCGTTTTTTGAACGGGCACAGGAGTTCAGTTGTTCCTGTTTTCATTATAAAGACGCTAAAAGTTTATGAACGCAGATACAGAAAAACCGTTGGTGAACCGGGTTGCTTCCAGCAGCCTGATTACCATCAATCTGGAAGATTTTTTTCCGAAAGCTGAAGTCGTTCCTTTCGACCTGAAGCAGTACCTCTTTATGGAGTTGATCGTTAAGGAAAAAGATTTTCGGGAAGCCATGCAGCAGCACGACTGGGCACAATACCAGGGCAAAGTGCTGTTGGTTTTTTGTTCTGCAGACGCCATCATCCCCATGTGGGCTTACATGCTGGTGGCCGCCAGCGCGGCGCCTTATGCCGCCGATATTTTCCAGGGCGAAGCGGAGGCTTACTATAAAACAGCTTTTGCAAAAGCTTTGGACACGCTTGATCTTACCGAATACGACCAAAAACGCATCGTTATTAAAGGATGCAGCGACAAGCCGGTGCCTGCCGCAGCTTATATCGAAATCACGCGGATTTTGCAGCCTTATGCGCAAAGCATTATGTATGGGGAGCCTTGCTCTACGGTGCCGATTTTTAAACGGCCAAGGAAAGTTAATTAGTGTCTGCCTTTATAGTCCGATAGCTGCGTTATGCGAAGGCCCAAAATTGGTCATTTACGCAAGTAAAATCCCACTTTTGGGCCTTCGCATGCCTTGCTCTCGAACTCTAAAGAGCAGACACGGCACTCTAAAGACAGACATTTACCCCACCGCATTCAAAACCACCACAAACGTACTCCCCGCCCCAAAATCGCTGGCCACGCTGATCTCGCCACCCTGTGCTTCAATAAATTCTTTGCTGATGGCCAACCCTAACCCGGTGCCTTCCTTGCGCGAGCCAGGCACCCGGAAATAGCGTTCAAAAATTTTGTCTTTGTACTGCGGTGCGATGCCCTGCCCGGTATCCCGCACCAAAAATTTCACTTTACCTGCTTCCGCGACTATGCTCAGGTAAATGGTGGAATTGTCGTAGGAATAACGGATGGCGTTGGCAATCAGGTTAGTGAGTACCCAGGCGGTTTTTTCGTTATCGGCCAGCACGAAGGGGAGTTTACCATTGGGTAATGCAAGGTCGAAGCGGATTTTTTTGGCTTCTGCCTGCACTTTCACCGCTTCGATGGCGTATTGCAAAATATCTTCGGGTGAAGCGGGTCGGATGCTCAGTTGGATATTGCCGCTTTCCACCTGGGTCATATTCAGCAATTCGCCGGTAATTTTGAGCAGGCGGTTGGCATCTTCCCGGATGCTGACCATGAGCTGTTTTTGCGCTTCATTTACGGCTCCGGTTTGTTCATTTTCTAACAGTTGCAAGCTCAGGATGATGGACGAAATGGGTGTTTTTAGTTCGTGCGATACGGTGGCGATAAAATTGGTTTTCGCAAAATCAAGCTCTTTAAAGGCCGTCACGTTTTTCAACACAATAACGTGGCCGATCAGCTTTTGCGCTGCTTCCCCGGTTGGTGTGATGGCAATGTCGAGTATCTCTTTTTCAAAATAGCTCTCTTTGCCATCAGCGAATATTTTCATCGCCTGGTCTTCTGTCTTGTTTTTTTCTCCTGGCATTTTCAAAAGCTCCTGCGCCAGCGAACGCATAAGATCGTTGGTGACCGAAAGTTCCTGTACCGGAGACCCAATCAGTTGTTCTTGCGTAAGTCCCAGTACTTTCAGCGCTTCGCCGTTGGCAAAAATGATGTGCTTTTTTTCATCAAAGCCAATCACCGGGTCGTGCATGTTGTTGATCAGGGTTTCGATGCGTTTTTTCTCAAACAGGATTTTCGACAAGGTGCTGCTGTTGTACTCCTCCAACTTTTCGGCCATCGAATTGAAGGCTTTCGCCAACTGGCCAAATTCTACATGTTCTTCAAAGTGAACCCGTTGCGAATAGTTTTTGGCGGCGATTTGCCGGATGCTGGAGGTGAGTTCCCGAATTGGGTTGGCAATATTCCCCGGCAAGTTGATGAGCAAAACCAAGGCGATCAGAAAACAAAAGCCGCCAATGATCCCAATCCAGAGCATAGCCGAGGCTGCAGTTGCTTTCGCTGTATTGCTTTTTCTGGCAATGGCGTACATGTTCAATTTCATGATTTCGCCCAAGTCTTCCCGGATGAGTTTGGGCAACAAAGTATCGCGAGGGTGCGCTACCAATTTTTCAAAAAGTGAGGTCACGCGCTCTGTGATTTCTTTTTCGGCGATTTCAGTGATGTTGTTTTGCTGTTTTTTCAAATGGGTCTCAAATTCAGCAATAGCGGATTCCTCCTGACCAATATCATCCAGGGTATGCAACATTTCTCTCGCGTATTCGAGGGTATTGTAGTTGTCTTTTAGTATTTTTTCGGTGTCGCCAGAAAGCATGAAGAGGTAGCGCATACCGAGCAGCGACAACAGCACAATCAGCAATAAAAGTAGCCCGACGCCGAGGGTGAGTTTGGTTTTGATTTTCAAATTCATGTCATTCCTGTATTTTCACTTAAGAAAGAATAACCAGGTCAATATTATCGGAAGACAACTTCTTCAGCAGCTCGCTGAACACATTCGTTGCCGCAATAATTTTAAACAGGTTGATGCGCGGGCGGCCAATACAGATGGTCGTGATGCCCCGGGCGCCCACCTGTTCCGCAATACTTTTGGCAATATGCCGGCTTTCGATTTTGATGATTTCTGCGCCGAGTTCAGTCGCTAATTTGAAATTATTGATCAGATGCCGTTGCTTGTCAAGCGGGATTTTATCATTGCGCTCAGCGGGCGTTTGCACATACAACACGTACCATTTGCTGTGGTAATAATTGGCCAACCGTGCTGTTTTCCGAATAACCGTGCGCGCCGATTTTTCGTTGCTGCTAATGCAGGCCATAAAGCGCTCGTGGCGGAGGGCAACGTTTCGGGGAACCTCCGTTTCTACTTTACGCTCCACCTGGGAAGCCACCTCTTTCAGCGCCAACTCGCGCAATTGTAATATATGATTGGTTTTGAAGAAGTTGCGTAGAGCTGTTTCTATTTTTTCAGCCTGATAAATTTTGCCTTCTTTCAGGCGTGTAATCAGTTCATCGGCGGTCAAGTCTATGTTCACCACTTCGTCGGCTGCGGTCAATACGCTGTCGGGAACCCGCTCTTTCACTTCTACGCCTGTGATTTGCAAAATCTCTTCATTCAGGCTTTCGATGTGCTGAATGTTCAGTGCAGAAATTACGTTGATGCCCGCCTCAATGATGTCTAACACATCCTGCCAGCGCTTTTCGTTTTTGCTGCCTTCAATATTGGTGTGCGCCAGCTCGTCAATGATCACCACTTCCGGGCGCAGGTTGATGATGGCCTGTACGTCCATCTCTTCCAATTCTTTGCCTTTGTAAAAGAGTTTTCGCCTTGGAATCACCGGCAGGCCTTCGAGCAGGGCGGCTGTTTCAGCGCGGCCATGCGTTTCCACATAGCCTATTTTCACGTCAATTCCATTGCGCAACAGCGCGTGTGCTTCCTGCAGCATGCGGAAAGTTTTACCCACGCCGGCGCTCATCCCGATGTAGATTTTAAACTTCCCGCGCCTCGATTTTTTAATCAGGTCGAGGAAATGCTGTACGTTTTGTTCTTTATCCGGCATCAAAAGCCAACGGTTAAAGCGGTGGTTAAGAGATAGTTTTGCCTCGAAGGCTTGCGGTCCAGACTAAAAATATCGTCTTTGCTGCTGAGTACCTTGCCCTCAATCCGCCACAGCACATTGGGCTGAATGGCGTAGTCTACATTTGCGGAAGCGCCAAATGTCTGAAAGCCATTGGGCGTTCCAGTGGCTATGATCACGCCGTTTTCATCTGCATAATACTCGCCACGTAGGGCAACAGATAGTTTTTCGGAGGCCGTCATTTTCAAAATCAGCACGGGGCTGTACCAATAGTTATAGTCACTGCTGCCTTTTGCGGTTTGCTCGGCGCCAAAATCAAATCCTGCCGTTGCCACCAACTTTTCGCCAAGGTTGAAAATACCGTAAAAGTTGTGAAAATAGCGAACTTGACGCTGGTCATCGGGTTTGTCCGTACCCACAAAGGTACTGCTGTTCAACGTTACGCTCGCGGTTGGTTTGAAGGTAATCTGCGTGCCGAAGGAGGGCAAACTATTGCCGTCCAAGGTTTTGATGCGCTGCCAGCCATTGAGCATCAACGCGCTCAGGAACCATTTTTCGTTGTCGGAGGTGTAGGAAATTTTCGCGCCGCTTTCGTAATACGGCGAATTATCCGCCAACATGCTCCGCGTCAGGGTGTGGCAATCTTTTCCGATGGCGCTTTCAAACCCGATGTGCGCCGGAAAAATACCCGCATCTACCCAAAGGTTTTTCGTAGCAGACACCCGTATGCCGACGGTTGCTTCGAATATGTTTTTTAAGACCCCAGGTTCGGCGGCGAGGTTGGCATTGGGGTAAGTTCCGGCCATCAACCCAAGGTTGGCGCGTACTTTATCCGTATTGTATGCGGCTTTTAATAACCCAAGGTTGAGGGCGACTTCATTGTGGCGGTTGTGGGAATAGACAAAGCCCGGCCTGTTGTGGTCGTCGGGGTTGCCAAAGTCGTAACCGTAATAAGCCTCTACATAACCGCTGAAAACCAGCGGGGATGCAGTGCTGTCGCTTTGCGCAAATGCGTGAATCGCGCAGATGGAAAGCAGGATAGAAAGGAGTGGTTTCATGTCAAGTGAAAATTGTAATAGATTTAAATACAGTGAATTACTTCAATTCATCCAATGCTAAGTTCAACTTTAGTACGTGTACCCGTTTTGTTCCGAAGAGACCGAGTAAAGGCGCTTCCGTATGTTGCTGAACGAGATCCCGCAGCGCCGATTCGTTCAGATTGCGGGCTTTGGCAATGCGTGCCACCTGCACCAATGCTGATTCAGGCGAAATATGCGGATCCAAACCACTGCCAGACGCCGTGACCAAATCGGCAGGAATTTCAGATTTTTTAACGCCCGGATTGTGTACCAGAAAAGTATCAATTCGGGTTTGTACCAACGCTAAGTAGTCCGGATTGGATGGCCCTTTGTTGCTGCCACCGCTACCTGCCGCATTGTAACTCACCGCTGACGGGCGCGAATTGAAATAAGCGTCGCTATCGAAGCTTTGCCCGATATTGGCGTAGTAAGTTTTACCGTTTTGAGTCAACAATTCGCCTTTACCACCTCCGGGCGCGAACTGTGCGATACCCCAAACAGCAAGGGTATAAATTCCTGAAAAAAAGACCAGCGACACGAAGGTCAGCTTGATGGCAGGAAGAATATGTGATTTCATGATTGTTGTTGTTTTTTTACCACATAGTTCACATAGAACCGGTCACATAGATCACATAGGAACTGCTCCCTGGCATGCATCAGAACTATGTGCCCTATGTGAAAACACCTATGTGAACTATGTGGTAAATATTTTAAAATTTGTCATATAAAAATGGACACCAATAAATCAATGGCCTTGATGCCGATGAACGGTACGATCACGCCTCCCAAACCATAAATCAACAGATTGCGGCGCAACAGCGCGCTGGCGCCGATAGGTTTGTAGGCCACTCCACGCAAGGCCAACGGAATCAGGATCGGAATAATGATGGCGTTGAAAATGACCGCCGACAGAATGGCGCTTTCCGGGCTTGCCAATTGCATGATGTTCAATCCCGCCAACGCCGGAATTGCGGCCATGAAAAGAGCTGGTACGATGGCAAAATACTTCGCCACGTCGTTTGCGATGCTGAAAGTGGTGAGCGTGCCACGCGTCATCAGCAATTGTTTGCCGATTTCTACAATTTCAATCAGCTTCGTCGGATCGTTGTCCAAATCCACCATATTCCCCGCTTCTTTGGCCGCCTGGGTGCCGCTGTTCATGGCCACCCCGACGTCGGCTTGTGCCAGAGCCGGAGCGTCGTTGGTGCCGTCGCCCATCATAGCCACCAATTTGCCCTGTTGTTGTTCGTTGCGGATGTATGCGAGTTTGTCTTCCGGCTTCGCCTCGGCGATGTAATCGTCGACGCCTGCTTTTTCGGCAATAAATTTAGCCGTAAGCGGGTTATCACCGGTCACCATCACGGTTTTTACGCCCATTTTCCGGAGCCGCTGAAATCGTTCCTCGATGCCTGGTTTGATGATGTCCTGCAATTCGATGACGCCCAACACCTGTTCGTTTTCGCTCACCACCAAGGGGGTGCCACCGTTGCTCGAAATCGCTTTTACTTGTTTTTCGGTTTCAACCGGAAAAACATGCCCCGCCCTTTCGCTCCCGTTTTTTATGGCGTCGAACGCGCCTTTGCGGATACGGATTCCGTCGGGCAGGTTAATCCCTGAAGACCGGGTTTCGGCAGTAAACTTGATCAATTGCGCACGTTGAAGGTCGAATCCGGATCGCGGCGCCACGCCCTGTGCTTTGGCCAATTCCACAATGGATTTGCCTTCGGGTGTGTCGTCAGCTAAAGAGGAAAGCAGGCAATTTTGGATAAATACGCTTTCGGATATGCCTTCCGCAGCATAAAAACGGGTCGCTTTCCTGTTGCCGATCGTGATCGTTCCGGTTTTGTCTAAAAGCAGGGTGTCAATATCGCCTGCTGTTTCCACAGCTTTCCCTGATTTGGTGATGACGTTGGCACGCAAAGCACGATCCATTCCTGCAATGCCGATGGCCGACAACAACCCGCCAATGGTGGTGGGGATGAGGCAAACGAACAGGGAAATAAAAGCCGCAATGGTGATAGGCGCATTGGCATAGTCGGCAAAAGGTTTGAGCGTGATGCACACAATAATGAAAACCAGCGTAAACCCGGCCAGGAGGATGGTCAGCGCAATTTCATTGGGCGTTTTTTGCCGGCTGGCGCCTTCTACCAAGGCAATCATTTTATCCAAAAAGCTTTCACCGGGCTGGGTAGTCACCAACACTTTGATGCGGTCAGAAAGCACTTTGGTACCACCTGTTACTGAACTTTTATCGCCGCCGGCTTCCCGGATGACCGGGGCACTTTCGCCCGTGATGGCGCTTTCGTCAATGGTGGCTAATCCTTCGATGATTTCACCGTCGCCAGGGATCATATCGCCGGCTTCACAAACAAAAACATCGCCTTTTTTAAGTTGGCTGGAGCTGATGAATTGGCCATTTTCCAACTGGGCCGGCGTTTCTTCCCGCGTTTTCCGCAAACTGTTGGCCTGCGCTTTGCCGCGCGCTTCGGCTATGGCTTCCGCAAAATTGGCAAAAAGCAAGGTGATCAGCAGGATGAAGAAGATCGTAAAATTGTAGCCAATACTCCCCTGCGAGGTAGTCCCGCTGAGGGTCCACACCGAAACAACCAGCATCACAAAAGTGCAAACCTCAACCGTGAACATGACCGGATTGCGAAACATCAACACCGGATTGAGCTTGACGAAGGATTGCTTGAAGGCTTCGGTCACTAAGTCTCTTTGAAATAAGACCGTATTTTGACTTTTCATGGTTTGTGTTATTTGATGGTATTTATTTTTTACCACATAGTTCACAATAGAGGTTTTCACAATAGAGCACATAGCCGTTCTGCTCTTTTCAGGAATACCAAGTTCTATGTGGACTATGTGAATATTCCTATGTGCTCTATGTGGTAAATAATTACCATTGAATTAGTAAATCGAAAAATACTCAGCCAGCGGGCCAAGGGTCAGCGCAGGAAAAAAAGCCAGCGCGGCCAGGATGAAAATCACGGCGAAAACCATGACGCCGAAAGTACCAGTGTCTGTCTTTAGCGTGCCTGCGCTTTCCGGAATGAATTTTTTGGAAGCCAGGATGCCGGCAATGGCAACCGGCCCGATGATGGGCAGGTAGCGCGCCAGGATGAGGACAATTCCGGTACTGATGTTCCACCAGGGCGTGTTGTCGCCCAGACCTTCAAACCCGCTGCCGTTGTTGGCTGCTGAAGAAGTGTATTCGTACAGCATTTCGCTGAAACCATGAAATCCGGGGTTGTTGAGCCAGCCTATTTCAGGGTTTAGGTAAAAGATATAAGCAGCCATTGCAGTGCCGGAGAGAATCAGGAAGGGGTGCAGCAGGGCCACAATCATGGCGATTTTCATTTCTCTTGCTTCGATCTTCCTGCCCATAAATTCCGGCGTTCGACCCACCATCAATCCACTGATGAACACGGCAAGAATGATGAAAATGTAGAAGTTCAGGAACCCGACCCCAACGCCGCCGTAAAAACTGTTGGTCATCATACCCAGCAGTTGCATGGCGCCGGAAATGGGCGTGTGGCTATCGTGCATGCTGTTTACCGACCCGTTGCTCGTCACGGTGGTGGTCACGCCCCAATAGGCCGAAGCGGCTGCGCCGAATCGCACTTCTTTGCCCTCCATGCTGCCTAAATTTTGGGCGATGCCCATTTCTGAGATGGCCGGATTGCCCTTCAGTTCAAAATAAACGGCAGTAGTCAACAAGAGCAGAAAACCGGTTGTCATGACGCCAAAAATGATCCAGGCCAATTTTTTCCGGTGCAGGTAAAAACCCAATGCAAAGATCATGGCGATTGGAATCAGAATGATCAGGATGTTTTCAACCACATTGGTGAAGTAGCTCGGGTTCTCCAACGGGTGGGCAGAGTTTACCCCAAAAAAACCGCCACCGTTCGTTCCAGCCTGCTTGATAGCCACCATGGCAGCTGCCGGGCCGCGTGAAACCTGCACCGTGTCGCCTTCCAAGGTAACCATATCTGCTTTGCCTTCAAAAGTCATCGGCGTGCCATTGAACGCCAGCAAAATGGCTGCGACAAAAGAAACCGGCAACAAAATGCGGGTGCAGGACTTCAGGAAGTAGTTGTAAAAATTTCCCAATTTATCGGTGACGTGAATGCGCATGGCATTAAACACCACTACCGCAGCGGCCATACCTGTTCCAGCGGTTACAAACTGCAAAAACTGGAGGCAAACTATCTGGGAAAGATAGGATACGCCGGTCTCGCCCGAATAGTGCTGCAAATTGCAGTTCACTAAAAAAGAAATGGCGGTGTTGAAAGCCAGATCGGGCGACATACTCGGGTTGCCATCGGGATTGAGGGGGAGCCAAGCCTGGTTCATCAACACAAACATGGCGAAAAAAAACCAGACGAAGTTGATGGTAAGCAGGGCAACGAGGTGCTCTTTCCAGCTCATTTTGTGGGTAGGGTCAATGCCGCTGAGGCGAAAAAAAAGGCGCTCGACAGGGTTGAAGATTGGGTCTAACCAGGTTTTTTGACTCAAGTAGACCTGTGCTATGTATTTTCCGAGGGGAAGGGCCAGCGCCAGCGTTGCAACGAACATTAGCGCTAAGCCAAGTATTTCTGTATTCATGATTGCGTTGGTTTAAAATTTTTCCGGCTTCAACAGTACATAGCACATGTAGCCGAATACCAAAATGGAGGTAATGAATAGTGCAAGCATCGGATCAAATTTTTTCGAACCAGTGAATAGATTGATAAAAAAGCGCGAAACACAGCGCGCCGGTGATCAATAAGATGGTTGTGAGCATGTCTTTTCAGTTTTGACGTTCGCAGCAGACATGCCAAATTTTGTTCCGCTTTTGGCGGAATACAGATAAGTACCTGAATGATAAGTGTTTTTGAAAAAAAATGGAAGATTGGCTGTCTTGCAACCCTATCGTTTTGAAAGGGAGGAGGCTATCGTTTTGGTGTGGTCTTGCTCGCAATTTATCTAGGCCGTGCTTTTGACGGTCTACCAGCTAAAGCTGGTGACCACTAATTTTAAACTCCTCAATTTTCCGGTATAGCGTCGTCAGGGCAATGTTCAGAAGCCGGGCGGCTTCCGTTTTGTTACCGTTGGTGTAGTTGAGTACTTTCTGGATATGAATTTTTTCAGCGCTTGCGAGGTCGAATGCCGAGAGCATTTTTCCGGCGCCGGTTGCCTGGGCGCTGCGGCGGATTTCGTAAGGCAGGGTATCCACATCAAGCGGGCCGGAGTCGGCTAAAATTACGCTGCGTTCGATCAGATTTTTCAACTCGCGGATGTTTCCCGGCCAGGAATGCTGCTGGAGCGCAGCCAAAAAATCGCTCGAAAGCCCTTTGATTTTTTTATTGGTTTTGGTGGCAAAAAGCTGAGCAAAATGTTGTGCCAGCGGTTCGATGTCGGCGAGGCGTTCCCGCAAAGGGGGCAACTCTATCTGAAAAACGGACAGGCGATAAAATAAATCCTGCCGGAAATGCCCGGCTTCTGCTTCCTGTTGCAAAGCTTTGTTTGTCGCGGCAAGGATGCGTACATCACACTTCGTGGGTTTGGAATCGCCGACCTTGATGAACTCTCCGGTTTCGAGCACGCGCAACATGCGGGCCTGCAATTCCAGCGGCATTTCACCGATTTCATCGAGGAAAATAGTCCCGGTATGGGCCTCTTCAAAAAGCCCTTTTGTGTCTTTGATCGCGCCCGTAAATGCACCGGCTTTGTGGCCGAATAACTCGCTTTCCAATAATTCTTTGCTGAAGGAAGCGCAATTCACCGCCACGAAAGGCCTGTTTTGCCGCTTGCTTGCATAGTGAATGGCCTGCGCAAAAACCTCTTTCCCGACCCCCGTTTCTCCCAGCAGCAGCACAGTCGTATCGGTTGCTGCAACCCGTTTGGCCAATTCCACTGCCGCCTGCATGGCCCGGGAGGCGCCGATGATGTTGTGGAAAGCATATTTTTCCCCAACTTGTTTTTCTAAGTGTTGCACCCGTTTCGCTAACTCCACTTTCTCAAAAGCGCGGTAGAGCAGCGGAATAATTCGGTTGTTGTCGTCGCCTTTGGTGAGGTAGTCGAATGCGCCGTTTTTGATGGCTTGCACGCCGTCGGGGATATTGCCGTAAGCAGTCAGCAGGATGATTTCCACCAACGGATATGCAGCCTTGATGGTGCTGGCTAATTCCACCCCATTGGTGTCGGGCAGTTTCACATCGCACAACACGACATCTACTTCGTTCTGTTTCAGTTTTTTCAACGCCGATTTGCCGTCTGCGGCTTCCAGCACCTCAAACCCTTCTAATCGGACGATGCGACCCAGCAGTCCTCTCAGTTTTTCTTCGTCGTCAATGAGGAGTACAGTTTTCATGATTATTTATTTGTTGGGGCTGAAAATTTTCAACCCCTACTGCCACGCGTCATACCCCGCCTCTTTTTTTACAAAAATCCGGTACCCTTTTGCCCGCAATTCTTCCAGCACGGCTGTATCCGGTGTCCAGGGATACGCCGTAAATCCGGTATAGAACATGGCCTGAATCGGGTAGGGTTCCTGGAACAAAACCACCTTTTTTGGCGGCAGGGGAATGGTGCTTGACAAAGCTTTTAGTTCTTCCGTCCATTGCCGTTCTTCTGCAAAGTTAGCGAAAGGTTTCACCCGCTCGATGGAATATCGGATCGGCAAAATTAGCAACAAGGCTGCGACGAAGCGACTAAGGTATCGCAGGGCCCGCTTTTCCCAATATTTTCGGATCAGCCAATAAAAACAAACCGCAGTCAGCAGGAAAAAACCCGGCGCGGTCAGGAGCAGGTAGGTGCTCCGTTTGGTTTCCATCATGGATAGCAACAACATCGGGAGCGCGATCCAGATTGCGGTTATGACAATAGAAAACCGCTGTGGCTTTCGCCAAATGACAAATACGAGCCAGAGCATGGGCAGGTAAATCAATTCGCCGTAGTAGAGCCGCGCCTGATCCAGAAAATAATACCAGGGGCCATGATGGCCCTGAATGGATTCAGAAACCGGCAACAACACCGCGCGCAACAGATAGGCAGCTTCTTCAGGGTAGGCGCTAAGCATAAAAATCAACCAGGGCGTCGCTACTGCGCTTGCTGATAAAGCAATTACCGCGCTGTGTTTGAACAGTTCCCAAATTGGGCGCCTCATCCACAATCCGATGGCCAGCCAAAGGATTGGGATAAAAAGCGCGGCAATCCATTTACACAAAAATGCCAGACCGGTCAGCAATCCAATCCCAAAGGCAAGGTTTGCAGGCCGCGTCGTCTTCTGGTAGTATTTCACGGTCAGCAGCAGGGCCCATTCCATAAAAAACAAGAAAAGCGTTTCCACGTGATCGGACGACAACCTCCCGGCAGCCACTTCGATGAGCCGCCCGTGCATGGCGTGGAGGCCAGCAGCCAGCAATCCCGGCCATTCGCCGAACAAGCGCCGGCCTATGAAAAAAGTCAGCAAAATACTCAGGGTGGAAAACAGGATAGAAGGGAGCCGCACCGCTATTTCATTTGTTCCAAACCAATGGATTGAGATCGCCATCGGCCACAAGGCTAAGGGTGGTTTGCTCAGCCAGACGTGATTGTTCGACCACTCCCGGAAATCGTAGGGCAACAGAGGTTGGGCGTAAAGGACGGGTTTCAGGGGGTGTTCTATCAAATTTTTGGCCACTAAGGCATGAAACCGCTCATCCCAGGTGTGGAGAAAAGGATCCTGCGCTGTGGCGATTCTCAGGAGTAAACCCAACACGAGAATGGCTGCCAGGCAATGCACCTGCTTGATTGTCCGGCGGTAACAAAGCCATAAAACAAGTAGAAAAAATAAATAGAGGATGGCTGTGAAAAAACTTTGCGGTGCGATCATGACAAGTACAAGCCTGTTTCAGGCACAAAGTAAGCAGCTTAAAATTAATATTTGACAAGCATCGGACAACATCCTGTCCATCCATCTCCCAAATTCTAAATATCTTTATCCGCCAATGTTTAAAATCCTGTGCTATGAAAAAAATTGTAACTATTTGCCTGTTTAGTTTTGCTACGCTTTGCGGGTTAACCGCTCAGGAAATTTTACCCAATAAGCTGACCGAAGCGGAAGCCCGCAAGGCTTGGGCGTATTATAACCCGCCTGCCGACCCTGAAAAAAACTTCATCCCGCAACCGCCGCCAGGCCCCGTGCGCACCATGGGCGAATGGGAAGAAATTCAGGCTTTGGTGCTGACCTGGACCGATTATGTTGATATCCTGGTTGAAATCACCCGCCATGCAGTTGAGGAAACCAAAGTCATCATCATCGCCTCTAATCCAACCAACGTAATCAACCGGCTGAATGCAGAAAGCATCAGTTTGGATAGCGTGACCGTGGTGCAACGCAGCACCAACAGCATCTGGATCCGCGATTATGGCCCCTGGACGATCTACCAGAATGAAGTGGACAGCCTGATGATTGCCGACTGGACTTACAACCGCCCGCGGCCCCAGGACGATACTTCGCCGTCAGCCGTAGCCAATTTTCTGGGGTTGCCGATTTTCGAGGCCACAACAGCACCCTACAATTTAGTACACACCGGCGGCAACCACCTGACGGATGGCGTAAATACTGCTTTTTCTTCTGACCTTTTGTTTGATGAAAATCCGGACAAAACGGAAGCGGAAATTGACAACATCGTCCAATTGTACCTGGGCGTGGACAATTATGTAAAATTCAGATCCCTGCCTTATGATGGCATCCACCACTTAGATATGCACATTCGGCTGTTGGATGAAGAGACCATAATGTTCGGCGCATACCCCGAAGGCGTCGCCGACGGTCCACAGATCGCGTCCAATATTCGCCAACTACTGAGCCAGGAAACCACCGCATTCGGCAATCGCTACCGCATTTTGGACATCCCCATGCCTCCTGACCAACTCGATCGCTACCCCGACGATGGTGGCTACTATCGTACGTACACCAATTCCATTTTTCTCAATAAAACCATCCTCGTCCCGACCTACGAAGAGCAATACGATACCACCGCCCTACGCCTCTACCGCGAAAATCTGCCAGGTTACAACGTCGTCGGCATTAATTGCAACCAGATCATTCCCGCGCTCGGCGCCCTGCATTGCATCACCAAAACGGTTGGCGTGAACGACCCGCTCTGGATTGCCCATGCGCGCCTCCGCGATACCTACGATGCTGAAAATGATTATGCCGTCACGGCTAAAATCCGCCACCGCAGCGGCATCTCCGGCGCAACTTTGTATTATCGCACTGAGGAAGGCGCACCTTATACGGCAGTTGACATGAGTTTGACCAATGGCGCTGAAAGCATCTGGTCGGCGGCTATTCCTGCCCAACCTGCGGGTACGGAAATTCAGTATTACATCCACGGCACGGCACATTCCGGAAAACAGCAGGTTCGCCCGATTGTAGCTCCGGAGGGTTATTTTCGCTTTCGCGTAAAAGCCGCGGATGCGCCGATTGCCAAAGCGACTTACGACCTGGAGCGCACCTGCGTGGATCAAAACATCCAGTTTTTTGACTTGACCGAAAGCCCGGTGGAAACACGGCTTTGGAGCTTCCCTGGTGGTGATCCGGCCACCTCTTCAGAAGCCAATCCAATGGTTCATTACAGCAATTCAGGTACTTACACCTTCAGCCTTTCGGTGTCAAATGCAGCCGGCAGCAACATCGCGACCTACACGGATGCCTTGGTGGCAGAATCAGGAGCATTGCCATTTTATGAAAATTTCCAAACCAATAATTGGGTCGTGGAAAACCCGGGCGAAGACGGCGCGTACTGGCGTTCAGTAAATACCAACTGTTCTGGAGCCAGCTTCCGCATGGACAATTTCAGTTTCAACACCCGCAATACTGACGACTTTTTGCGCTCGGCGATTGACCTGCGCAACGTTTCCGGCCCAACCGAATTTAGTTTTGACGTAGCGTATGCCTCGCGCAGCAGCACGGTAACAGATATCCTGCGTTTGAATGTGCTCCGCTGCGACGGCGAAAGAATTCCGGTTTACACCAAATACGGCGCCGCGCTGGCGACCGCCCCTGCCACCAATTCAGCCTTTATTCCTGCAAGTTGCGATCAGTGGCGGCATGAAACCGTGGATATCTCTGCTTTTGCCGGTGAAATCATTACCCTCGAATTTGAAAACATCGGGGGCAGCGGCAACCGGGTTTATGTGGATAACCTCGATTTCAGCGGACAGGGCGTTCCCAATCTCGCTCCTTTTATTACCCTGAGCGAACCGGTCAGCGGGACATTTGAAGTAGAAATTTTGCCTGAATTGCCTTTGCTGGCCATCGCCGGCGACCCGGATGGCACCGTAGATTCTGTTGCGTTTCTGGTGAATGGCGTGGTTGTCGCAACCTTGTTTGAAGCGCCCTACCAGTTCACTTACCCAATTCCGGCTTACGGCACATATACCTTCACCGCCCGCGCCACGGATAATGATGGCGCCGCGACCCTGTCTTCCCTTGCAGTAGTCAACTACCAGATGCCGGTGGGCGTTCAGGAAGCGCGTGAGCGCATCGGTCTGCTGCGCGTTTTCCCGAATCCGGCAAAAGGGCAGGCCACCCTGGAGTTGCAATCGCGTGAAAATGCTTTGCTGACTTACCGCCTGCTTGATGTGAATGGCCGGGAAATCCAGCGCAGTAGTTGGGAAACAACTGCCGGAATCAATACCAGAAGCCTGGACTTGAGCCGCCTGCCCGCAGGGATTTATTGCGTATTGCTGGGAGGAGCAGAGGGCGTGGTAGCGAAGAAGTTGGTGGTGGAGTAATTTGCCATTGCTTATGCTGTTCTTTAGTCCGGTGTCTGTTCTTTAGAGTTCGAGAGCAAGGCACGCGAAGGTCGTTTCGACTTCGCTCAACGTCCGTTCGTTTCGACTTCGCTCAACGTCCGTTCATTGAGCGAAGTCGAAATGAACGCAGCTATCGGACTATAAAGACAGACACTACTTTACCAAAGATAAACCAGTTTCTTCCAATGACCGGCATTTCCAAACCGGTTACAAACCGCTAACGTCTAATGATTTGACATTCAACCAGCTTTATTAACTTTGTACCTGTTCATCTTCAATTTGGAATATATGCGACAGGTTCTTTTTCTCCTTTTTGTCTTTTATTGCTGGAGTCAATTGCAGGCACAGGGGTTGAACAACCTGAAATTTACCACCTATACGACCGAACAGGGGTTGTCCAATAACCTTACCTGGGCAACAGCCGTAGACCGCCAGGGATATTTATGGGTATCGCACTTCAGCGGCCTGAGCCGGTTTGACGGCGTAACGTTCAAAAACTACTCCTTTAACGAAAAAGCTCCGGGAGGCTTGCGCAGTGCAATCGAATCCGAGCTCTTATTAGACAATTCCGGCAGGTTGTGGATTGGTAATGCAGCAGGAATTTGCTGGTACGATGAACAGAAAGATCATTTTAATTACGTCAGCCCGAAAGACACTACGTTGGAATTCGTACCCCGAAACATGGTGTTTGATGGCAAAGAGACCATTTGGATCACCGGTGGAACAACCCTGTTCCGGTTGAATACCCGAACCTTTGAAATTACACCCATAAAGGAAAGTCTTGAGTATACTTTTGAAATAGCCAATGACCTTTCAGGAAACATCTGGGTGACCGTTTTTTTGTCGGGTTTGTATCGCTACAACCCTTCAAGCGGTGAGCTGAAGTTTTTTCCCCGAAGGTCGAATATCAACGGCCTTTTTATTGATTCCAAAGGTCGGGCCTGGTTTTCGGAAGGGTATCAATTAGTAATGCTGGATCCTGAATCCGGCAAAACGGAAGAATTTCCTGCCGGCAAGTTTTATGACAAAGGACTAAGCTATATTGGAGGGCGTGTGATAGGGACTTTCCCCCGGCTCACCGGAGAACACGTCCTTTGGATTCCCTCCACCGGCCATGGCATTGTGCTGTTCGACATGGAAAAAAAAGCATATTCCGGGCAAATTAAACATGATCCTTACCGGCCCAATGGCTTGCCAGCAGTGGATTTGCACAGTGCCGTCCGATTTGACGATCAGGTCATGTGGTTTACGACTGACCAGGGGGGATTGATTAAATTAGATCTGAACGACCAGCAATTTCAACCGGTTCGATTCCCGTTCCTGAGTGACGAAAACCTGGAACAGGTTGTGAGCATACTGCCCGACCTTGCCGATGCTTCCATTTGGTGGGTTGCCGTACAAGGCGGAGGGCTTGTCCGGTATGATACAAAAACAAAGCGGGTCTTGAAATGGCTGTTTAAAACCGGAGATGAACGCTATATTGAAGACATTGCCTACGACAAGTTGGGAAGACTTTGGGTCGTGGGCAGAAAAGGAGCTGCTGTGTCGAGTGATGGCCTTTCTTTCAGGTACATCAATTTAAACAGGTCGGACAGGCTGCCATATATTACTCAAATTGCGCCTTTGGAAGGGGATGAACTGTGGATGATGGCCGTGGGCGGCGTTGTGCTATACAATATTCAGACGGGTAAAAGCAGGTTTACCCAAATTGGCCAGGAGATCGCCATGGCCCGGTCCGGGCAAACCTTGTCCCATATTTTGCCAGATGCTAATGGCAACTTGTTCACTTCAGGTTTTTTTGGTATTCACCGGGTTGATCGGGCTACGGGGATTGCGGAAAAATTGACAGAAAGCAACTTTGGTCATGAAAGTGGCGTTTCGGGTTCTTATGAAATGGCTTTTGACAAAAAAGGAAAGCTTTGGTTTGGAACGCGTGGCTCATTGGGCTGTTACGACCCAGCAACCGGCAAGACCGAGTTCTTCGACGCCAACAACCTGTTCATCCAAACGGCCTGCTATCATGTATTTTTCGATGATTTGGGCTATTTGTGGACGCTCACCAGCCACGGACTTTGTCGCATGGATACAGAGAAGCGCACGTTTAAATGGTACCTGGCTCCGGGCGGCGCTTCTGCTACCCGAAATTATACAGGCGCCGTAAAAGGCCGTTCTAAAATCGGGAACGATGTTTACATAACCCTGCTCAGTGCCAATTTTCATTTTAATCCGCTGCTCGCCGACAAAAACGATGCACCAGCGACCCCATTGATCAGTTTGTTTAAAATCAGAAACCAGCCCGTTCCTTTTTCACCGGAGGGCGTCGCAAAGGAATCCCTGAAACTTCCTTATTCCCAAAATTTTCTGTCGTTTGACTTCACCGCAATCAACTACACCCAATCGGAGCGCATGCAATTTCGCTACCGGTTAGAGGGGTCAGGAGAAGGCTGGAGCGAACCTTCACAAAACCGCAGCGTCAACTTTACAAACTTAGCTCCCGGAACTTATGCCTTTAAGGTCATGGCGGCCAACAGTGCAGGCGTCTGGAACGAGCAGCCTGCCGTATTCAAATTCAGTATTTTACCACCCTGGTGGGCAACCTGGTGGTTTCGGTTATTGGCGATAGGAGCCTTGCTTTTTTCGGGGTATGCTTATTTTCAAAGCCGCGTCAGGAAGATCAGGGAACAAGCCGAAGTGCGCGAACGCGAAGCAGGGTATAAACAACGCGAAGCAGAATTGAAACGAGAGGTCGCTGAATTTTCCAAACAGGTGGCAGAAGTGGAACTTGCTGCTTTACGCGCTCAGATGAACCCCCATTTTGTATTCAACTGCCTCAATTCCATCAACACCTTTATCCTGCTCAACGATCCTAAAAACGCTTCCGGCTACCTCCAGAAATTTTCCAAACTGATCCGTCGGGTACTCGATGCTTCCCGTTCGGAATACATCAGCCTGCGCGATGAGTTGGACACGTTGCGTTACTACATCGAACTGGAGCAAATGCGCTACGGCGGACGGTTCCAGTTCGTGATTGTGGTACCCGAAACGCTCGACCCCGATGCGTTCGAATTACCGCCCATGCTCGTACAACCCTACGTGGAAAATGCCATCTGGCACGGCCTGATGAATCGGGAAGGAGACGAAGGGCTGCTTTCACTGGAAGTCTCGGAACAAAACCAGGCGCTGGTCATCAAAGTAGAGGACAACGGCATTGGCCGCAAAAAGGCCGCCGAACTCAAAAGCCGCAGCGCAGTGGCGCACAAAAGCCACGGCATGCAGGTGACCGACGAGCGCATCAAAATCATTAATGAACTTTACAACATCAAAGCGACGGTGACGGTGGAAGATTTATTTGATGAACAGGGAGAAGGAAGGGGAACAAGGGTGACCCTGATTATTCCGGTACAAAAAGACGATTAAGTATGTTGCGCACCATTTTTCTCGACGACGAGCCGCAAAGTATTGCCTTGCTCAAACACTTAGCCGCCAATCATTGCCCGGAGCTCGACATTATTGGCGCCTACACTGATTCTGTGGAAGGCTTAGCTGCCATTCGACAGGATAAGCCGGATCTGGTTTTTTTGGACATCGAAATGCCCAAACTCAATGGCTTTGAAATCCTTAACCAATGCTATCCCGTCGCCTTCAAAGTCATTTTCACGACGGCTTATAATCAATATGCCGTGCGGGCTTTTAAATACAGCGCTTTAGATTACCTGCTCAAGCCAATTTCAGAAGAAGACCTCATTGCTGCTGTAAAAAAAGCGGTTCAGGCGCCCGTGCTCCCCGATTTACAGCAATACGATGTGTTGCAGCAATTCAATCCGCTGCGGCAGACGCCACCGCAAAAGATGGTGATTTCCACGCTGGAAGGCCTGATTTTCATAGAGATCAACGACGTGGTCCACTGCGATTCCGATGGCAGTTATACGCGCATTTGGCTCCTGACCGGGGAATCGGTGCTGGTTTCCAAATCCCTGAAAGAGGTAGAAGAGATGCTGAATTTCGATTTTTTCTACCGGGCGCATCATTCTCACCTCATCAATTTGCACCACATCAAAAAATTCGTCCGCGCTGATGGCGACGTGCTGATGAGTAATGGAAAAACAGTGCCGGTTGCCCGCAGCAAGCGACAAGAGTTTTTGGAATTGGTGATGCGATAGTGTGGCTATACTTCGCCATGCTCAAATTTCAAAACTTCAAATTACGAACCCAATCCTGCCAATTACTGCTTCTGGGCTACCAACCATAAACCCTGCCGGAAATGCCTTTTCGACCCGCTTATATTTGACTTTGCAATCGTTGCAGCCCAATTTCATTCACAACACCTCGTCACACCATGTCACCAAAATCACTTTTCATCGCCATTTTTTTCTTTGTCGCTTTTTCGGCCAATTCCCAAACCGAAATAAAGGATGCAGACAACAACACCAAAGTACAAACAGAAAAATCAGCCAACGAGAACGCCATCCGCATTGACCTTGACGGGTCAGAACGCTTTGTGATCCGAAAAAACAACAACGGAAATACCCTGATCGAAACGCCGAATACCAATCTTAATCTTTTTATAGGATTTGGAAATGGCGTGAACAATGGCGCAACAGCGTCAAGGAATACGTTCATTGGCCATCAGGCAGGAGTCATTAACTCAACCGGGCAGGAAAACACTTTTGTTGGACACGGCGCTGGCAACCAGAATTCAGCCGGAACTTTCAATACTTTTCTTGGCGAATCAGCAGGCATTTTTAATACAACGGGAAGCCTGAATACCTTTCTGGGCGAATCAGCAGGTTTCAGCAACACCACTGCGGGCGAAAATACTTATGTTGGAGGCTCAAGCGGCGCAAGCGGCACAACAGCTCAGTTCAACGCTTTCCTTGGAGCGTTTTCAGGGATTTTCAACACAGCATCGGGCAACACTTTTGTTGGTCACAGTGCAGGCAAGGAGAATACGACTGGAACCAGCAATACTTTTATAGGAAGAGATGCTGGCCGAAACAATACCACTGCAGGTACCAATACCTTCGTTGGGGCGTCTGCCGGTTTTAACAACACGTCCGGCATACAAAACACTTTTGTCGGCAATAGCGCCGGAATAGGTAACACAACTGGCCTCGCCAATACCTTTGTTGGTCAAATGGCCGGCAAATTGAACACCACCGGAAATTCAAATACCTATATTGGCAATGGCGCTGGCTTCTCTAATACTACGGGCTTTACCAATACATTTGTGGGCCAAAATGCCGGCTTTAACAATACAACCGGGACGACCAACACCTTCATTGGAGACCGAACCGGCCAGGCCAATACCACCGGCGGGTCAAATACTTTTGTCGGTGAAGTGGCCGGTATTTCGAATACGACCGGAACCGGGAATACCTATCTCGGCAAAAATGCCGGCGATTCGCACGCTGCCAATGTCAACTGTACCCTCCTCGGCAACGGCGCTGATGCCCTTCTGAACGGTATTACCAATTCCACAGCGCTGGGCAATGGCGCCATTGTAAATTCAAGCAATAAAATCAGGTTCGGCAACACCGCCGTTGCCGTCATAGAAGGCCAGGTGGCTTATACCACATCCGACGGGCGCTTCAAGAGCAAGGTAAATTCGGATGCGCCCGGACTGGAATTCATTCTTGGCCTACGACCAGTGACTTACCAATTCGACTACACTAAATTTTCTGATTTCCTCGGCGAGGAAAATGTGGATTATGACCTGCTGCACCAAAAAGAGCAAAAACGCGAGATGGGCTTCATTGCACAGGAAGTAGAGCAGCTTTGCGCAAAACAAGGCGTGGACATCAGTAACATTGTACACGTCCCCGAAGGAGAGGCAGACAATTATTCGGTTGCTTACGGGCAAATCGTGGTGCCTTTGGTGAAAGCCGTACAGGAGCAACAAGCTGAGATCGAGGCTTTAAAAACCCTGGTTGCGCAGCTCCTCGCCGAGCGCCAAAGCAAAGCGATGGTTGCACCTGTGCCGGATGTTCAGGTTTGGCCTAACCCTGCGGAGGAAGCTTTATATGTATCACTGCCTGAAACCAGCGCGAACGCTGTTATTTCCCTGCTGTCGTCCGACGGCGTGCGCCTCAGGTCGCTCACAGGCGTCGCCTCCGGCACACTGAAATTTGACCTACAGGCACTACCGGCCGGGACGTATTACCTGCAAATTTTCACTCCCGGCCAGGCGCCGGTGGTAAAGCAGGTTGTAAAAGTGCCATAGCAGCTTCCCTGATCATGGCCCAGCCGCTGGCAACATTTTCCAGTTGCTCGGTGGTTTGTCCAGCTACAAAGCGAATTACATATTTATTCTTAAGTTTGGTTTGTGTCAACAGGATCCTGCCACCGCTGTTCAAGTTGTTGAGCAGGGTCTTGTTGAGGTTTTCCAGACTCGCTTCATCCTCAATATCCGCTGGTTTTAGCCGGAAGCAAACGAGGTTCAGCGGAACGGGGGCGACAATTTCAAAACCTTCCGTTGCTGCTATTTCGTCCCTTAGCCATTGCCCGTATTCGAGGTGGCGACGAATGATTTCCTGCATGCCCTCAAGGCCGTAGCTGCGCATCACAAACCACAGTTTCAGCGCCCGGAAGCGACGGCCCAGTGGAATGCCCCAATCCCGGTAGTTGTTCACCAATTTGTCTTCCGGGGTTTTCAGGTATTCGGGCAGGATGCTGAAGGTGTCCACCAACGCCTTTTTGTCTTTTACAAAATAAGCAGAGCAATCGAAGTGGGTGAACATCCATTTGTGCGGATTGAACACAAAACTATCTACGTTTTCAATGCCAGCGATCATCCAGCGCATTTCAGGCAGCAATAGGGCCGTTCCGGCATAAGAAGCGTCAATGTGGTGCCAGCAATTGTATTTTTTGCAAATCAGGCCAATAACTCCGATTGGGTCTATCGCGGTGGAGCTTGTCGTGCCGATGGTGGAGACCACGCACAAAGGCTGGAATCCTTGGCGGAGGTCTTCCTGAATGGCCGCTTCTAATTGCTCCGGAATCATTGCAAAAGCGTCGTCTACGTCAATTTTGACTAAGTTTTCGATGCCCAGCCCAGCAATTTTGACCGCTTTGTCTACGGAAGAATGAGCCTGAGACGAGGTATAAATGCGAAATTTTTCTGCGCCGGTAAATCCTTGCCTGTTGATGGCGTAATCCGAGTGCTGCTCCCGGGCGGTCAGGATGGAAACCAGGGTGGAAGAAGAACTGCTGTCCTGAATGACGCCGGTGAAATCTGCGGGTAATCCCAGGGCATCGCGCAGCCACTCCATCATGCGCTCCTCTAATTCCTCCGCTGCGGGCGAAGTGAGCCAGATCATGCATTGCGCGCCCATTGTAGTGGCCAGCATTTCGGCTAAGAGGGAAGGTTCGCTGCCGCCAGTGGGGAAATACGCAAAAAACTGCGGGTGCTGCCAATGAGTCATCCCGGGCAGGATGATGCTTTTAAAATCTTCAAAAATGTGACCGAAATCTTCACCATGAAGCGGCGCAGATGCAGGTAACTGTTTTTTGATGTCGCCGGGCTTCATTTCGGGTTTTACCGGTAATTCGGCCAGATTCTCTAAGTAGTCGGCCATCCAGTCTACGAGCTGGTGGGCGTGGTTTCTAAATTCCTGGTTGTTCATGTTGCATTTTCAATGTTTATCCCAAATTGGCTTGCCTGAAAAAAGCAATAAACTCCTGCACTTTCCGGTCTTCCCGAGGATCAAACAAAAAAGGCTGAACGTCGAGTGCAAGCACTTTGAAATCGAGATGGTTGCATACTTCAAGTATCCGTTCCCGAAGCACTGCCGGAGTCTGCAGATTCAACTTAGCTTCGAGATAGTCGTAATTTGGTTTGTAACCCATGCCAAGCAGAAAGACCACATCGAAGAAATCCCTGCCTTTTGCCCTTTTCCGATTGCAAATTGCATTGAATTTTTGCGAAAGCAACAAATCCGGAGGCGTTGTATAAATACTGGAGACGATGCCAAATTTTTGCAAAAAATAAACATCCGGTTTGAAATCAAATCCTTGTGGCTCGGTATCAAGACTTATCAGAATTTTTTCCTGGCGATGCCCGCTCAGCCCCTGCTCGAAAAGCAGGTTTGGAAAGCGCAAATAACAATGATAAGCTCCAGCGTTAATATTGCGCATTTCCACTTCAAACCCTTCGTACTGCAAGCCTTTCTGGATTGCAATTGCACACTGGTCAAAGTCTTCTGTTGAAAGATTAAAATTATCAAAATCAAGGTCTTCTGAGAACCGGGTATTATCGTGTACAATGCGAAGGCAGGTGCCTCCGAGGAAAGAAAATTTTTCTCCGAATTCACTTCGAAACATGATTTCGAGAATTTTGTATTGCAGGTACTCGCGCAGGATAAATTGGCGACTGCGGTGTACCTGTGGCGGAAAGAATCGGAGCAAACTGTCAATATTCACCATCTAAAAATTGTTTAAAGATAGTTATCCGCCTGTTGAGCACAGCAGAGTCAAACAAACGAGCATAGTCCAACAACTTTTGAAAATTTATTTTTCCTGAAATTTCTTCCCGAAACCAGCGCAAACTTTCAAAATCTTCAACAGAAACGAGCTCCGGATGCAGGTATAAGTAATCAAGGAGCGCTTTTTCAGGCTCGGCCATTCGAAGATTGCCTGGAAACCAAAATCCAAAAAACAAGGATTCTTTTAAACTCGTATATCGAAAATGGCCTGTTTCATTCGAAAAAAAAGCTGTTTTTAAAGTTGTAATCGAAGTTGCTGTAAAAACGCCTTCCGGTATCCATCCATAAAATGCAAATGCAGACTCAAGTGAAATGTAGGAAGGCGTATAAATTGCATTGGCAACCATAAACAAATCCTTTTCATCCTGAATTTTTCCCGGCAAGGCATACCATTTATTTCGGAGCTTGAGCACAAGGCCTTTCTCCTGCCAGCGGACAAGGTTTTTCCGGTCGAAGCCAGGATATAGCCTCAATACATCCGCAATCGAAAAAACGGGATTGTGCTCAAATTTTTTCAAGAAATCCAAGACTATCATTTCTTAAAATTACCATTTTAAGTAAAAAATAGAAACAAAAATAATGATTTTCCGAGCCACTTACAACCCTGTCTCTACTTTTTATGAATTTTAGGGTTAATATTTATCCCATCGTGCCCGGAACCCCCTCACATCAATATGCACGACCCTCGTTCCCGGGTACCGCCCAATACCGCCTTCGTTTTTGATAATCTCTTTCTCACACAATTCCAGCACCATGTTTTTATCAGCTTCCGTATAACGCCCGTTTCCGTCAATGTCTCCGATTGTCAGGTCAACTGCTTCTCCCAGAATATGCCGGCTTTTTGAAGCGCCGTTCAGGGCTTCGTTGAATGCCGGAGTGCGATGCCCGGTGCTTACCCGGAATCCATCGGGATTGTATCCGCGTGTTTTCAGTGTTTGTTGCAGTTCCAGCAGTTTGAATAAAATGCGTTTATCAATGCCCCAATATAGCGGAGTGCCCGAAAAATACCAGCTATTACGATAGGCGGCATCTTTGGAAATAAGGTCTTTGATGCGAATGTTACCCGCGATTTTGCGGTAAACGTCTTTCTTCTTTAGTTTGTAAAATTTGCAGGAAGCAACCATTTCCCGGTAAGGAGGGATATTCATTTTTGAAGCTTCGAGCGTTGCTTTTGGAAGGTTTTGGACAGCGACGATTTCAAAATCTGACAAGATTTTTTCGAGTGCTTTTTTATTGACAACAGGCTCATTTTCAAAGTAAAAATCATAAAAAACCTGTTCTGAGAATTCTCTGGTGCGCCAGTAAAAACCAAGTCCGATAACCAGCAATGTGCAAAAAGTCAGGAGGAATAATTTTCGTTTCATGTGCGACTGGATGTTTATCAGGATTTCGTCAAACGATCCAGTTCCTTTAGTAAGGTAGGCAACCGGTAATCTCCATGCATGTTTTTTACATGATCAGCAGCCGCATCTAAATCCATTCCAAGTGCAGTAATAAACAGCGGCTTCGAGCTTTGCCCGCGCACCACAGCGCGCTTGTTGGCAATATTTTGTGCAAAATTGGTTTTAGCCACCCCAATCACCGGTATTTTTTGATCCAAATATTCGTAAAGCCGTCCGCCCAATCCGGGTTTACCGGCATCATCCAGTACCACGAAACCATCTACCACTATAACGCTCACCAGCTGAAGATCAATTTGCTTTAAAAGACTGATGATGCAAGGCAATTCCCGTTTGTAAAAAGCACCAGGTTCATAAGCAGCCGGGGAATCCAATATTTCGGTGAATATTTCCTGGGGCTCGGCATCCTCCCAGTTAACAAAACCCAGACAAACAGTTTTTGCCTGGTTATCATAATACCAGGTATCGAAAGCAAGGATCATTTATCCATTGATGTTTTGTTTATTAAAAGCTATTGACGGTACATATTACATAAAACCGGGAGCGAATGTGCCTGATTTTTGAAAAAAACGGACTTTTTATTTTCATTACGCTCCTGGCCGACATTCTTTTATCGCCTGAAAGTGAGTGCTCGTATGCATTCTGGGTTAGTTTTGTATGAACTTAATACCAGATTATTATGAAAAAAATGCGACTCCTCCTGCTGTTTGCTTTTGCTCTTTTTATTCGGAACGCCGAAGCGCAATGGATACCCAAAGCTTCAGGTACCGGCAACCATTTGTATGACCTCCATTTTCCGTCTTCTGCAACGGGCTATGCGGTTGGCGCTTCAGGCACGGTCGTCAAAACGACTGATGCCGGTGAGAACTGGAACGCCCTGGCCATAAACACCTCGGAAGATCTTCACGCTGTGTACTTTACAGATGAAACCACCGGTTTTGTCGCTGGCGATGTCCATGCTTTCAAAACCGTGGATGGCGGCGACCATTGGGCAGAATTGACACTGCCCTCAGGCTATTCCTTTCGCGATCTGCTATTCCTCGATTCGCAAACCGGTTTTTGCATAGGCGGCAATGGGTTGATTTTTAAAACCACGGATGGGGGCGCAACCTGGGCGCCAAAAACACCAGTGACGCTGCGCATCATGAGCAGCATCCATTTTCCAACCCCGCAAATCGGATACGCAGTCGGGACGGGCTACGGCTGGGCATACCTGAAAACAACCGATGGCGGAGAGAGCTGGACCGAAATCCCAATCAATACGCCGGTGCCGAACCTCAGCAATCTCGAAGCAGTTTTTTTTACAGCGCCTGACAAGGGTTTTATAGGCGGCTGGTACATCAGTGCTTTTGTGGCCACCTCAAACGGCGGCAGCAACTGGATTTCTCTGGACGATTCCAGCGAACCTCAGCTCTATGCAATTCATTTTCCCACCCAGACACACGGTTATGCAGTAGGCTGGCACGGTCGGATTCTCAACTCTACGGACGGCGGGAATACCTGGAGCCAACAAATCTATGAAGATGGCATCAGCCTTTATGCCGTACAATTCACGGATGAGCATACCGGATTCATTGTGGGAGACAATGGCCTGATTTTGAAAACCGGCAACGGTGGCGTGACGGCTCAATCAGACATCAATGCTGCCTCAATTCCAGTCCAGGTTTTTCCAAATCCGACCTCCGGCGCCGTTATGGTAGATTTGAGCGCTTACGCAAACCGCGCCGTTCGCCTCGAAATTTACGACGTGCAGGGGAACAGGCTGAACGTTCAGGAATTAGAAACTGCGGAAAACAGCGTTGAAACCCTTAACCTTTCAGCCTGGCCTGGTGGCGTGTACTACATCCGGGTGCAATCGGAAGGTTTGCCGGATGTGGTGAAAAAGGTGGTGGCGCTTCGGGATTAACAAAGAGGCCGTTGGTCGGTGGCGTTTGCTGCCCACAGCGCGCTGTGCAGGTAGTACAGGAAAAAAGAAGCATTCAGCGATTTGGCGGATTGGTAAGCCTTGCTGCAGTCAACTTGGGTGGTAATGCCAAAAAAGGGTTCTTCAAATGTTTTGAAAAACTCAAAATGTGCCCGGCGTGGCCAGGTTTACAGGTCTATCACTTTTTTCATGACAACAAAAAATCGCTGATTTCAGAAATCGTTCCCACTGAACGAAAATTGGGATGCTCTACAAGGATGTCTATCTTTTCGTGCTCCCAGGTGGTATGATAAGGCACGTGGCACCCATGCCCGCCGATGTTTAGAACGGGGAGTACGTCCGATTTCAGGGAATTCCCGATCATCATCAACTGATGGGGTTGGATGTCTAAATGCCGGATGAGTTTCAGGTAATCGGCTTCCTGCTTGTCCGACATGATCTCAATGTGGTGGAAAAAATGCTCCAGTCCCGATTTTTTCAACTTGCGTTCCTGGTCGAGCAAATCGCCTTTGGTCGCCACCACTAAGCGATAGTGGCCTTTCAACTTCGAAAGCACTTCTTCTACACCGTCTAATAGTTCAATCGGGCGATCCAGCATGGCTTTGCCTTCCTGGATGATTTTTTCGATGGCCCTGACGCCGATGGTGCCTTCGGAAATTTTGATCGCCGTTTCAACCATGGACAGCATGAAACTCTTCACCCCAAAACCGTAGAGATTCAGGTTGGCAATTTCCGTTTGCAGCAACTCGCGCGAAACGGTATGCTGCGGCAAGTAATCTTCGAGCAATGTACAAAAGCGCCGCTCCGTTTCCTGGAAATACGGCTCGTTGACCCAGAGGGTATCGTCGGCGTCGAAAGCTATAACTTCTATGGGCATTGGTTTGGTTATTTGTTACTGGTTATTTGTTATTGGCCGCGGATGTCCCGGATAAAGATTCTGGATTTTTGAACATTCCTGTGTCACTAATAACAAATAACCAGTAACCATTAAAGGTCATTCAGCTTGCGCCGAACGGCCTCAATGGCTTTTTTCTGTTGTTCAATTTTTTCCTGGGTAGCGGCCTGATCTTTGTCATTTTTGGCGATGCCTTCTTCCGCTTTGCGAATGGTTTCGCGGGCACGTTCGATGTCTTTCAGATAGCGTTCATTACTGCTTTGGAGCTTTTTCAGCTCATTTTCTAAAGCCTTCAGTTTTTTCTCTTCAGACCCCAATTGTTCTTCGGTTGACTTTTGAGCCACTTGCAGCGCAAAACGCATCATCAATTTTTCCGCTTCCGGATAACGGTCGTAGTGCTCCCGCAAAGTCAGGTAAGCGCCACCAAGATCGAACCACACTGAAAGGCGAACATCGTCGTTGATTTGTTCCACACTGGCATAAACATCAACGGTGTTTCCCAAGCCAATGGCCGGCATATCCACATTGTCGGAAAACCATTCCCCCGTTTTTTTATTCAATTTTGTTTTTGTATCGTAAAATTCCTTCAGGTACGCGCTCCACAGGGTTCCTACGAATTTTTCTGTGTTTTGCGGAAGGGTCATGGTCAGGGCATTTCGATCGCCCTGGCTCATGGTTTTATACTGTTCGTATACCTGAGCGTCCAGGTTGATCAAAGAGGCCATCATCAGTAAAAAGAAGCTAAGTCTTTTCATGGTTAGTTGCTTTTAGGTTGAAAACAGGTGTCACAATATAAACATTATATTACAAACTATTAGACGTCTGTTTGAATGCCCGTCACCATCAGGACGGCACAACAATACGCAATGCCCCGGCTACAACTGAAAATTTTGCAGGCGCCTGACCCAAAAACTCTCCATCGGCTTCGAGCAAAACCGGCACTGCTCCCGCGGCTTCCACCAGCATTGCAGGCACCTGAAAAGTAGTTACTTTGGGGTGTTCACGGATGGTGCCGTTGTAAAAACGCGGGGTTGCCAAAAGTACCCCCAATTTACTAATGCACCCGGCTAAGGTCAGTGCCAGCAGGCCATCGTCGGGTACGGCGTGTGGCGTCATTTGGATGCCGCCGCCACTGTACCGGCAAATGCCAATATTAATGGTATAATAGTAATCTTCGACGTGGGTGTCCGCAAATTTTACGGCACTTTTGACATGCCGGTAGCGGAACAGGCACCACAGGATCATCAGCAAATAATAAAACCGCCCCGCTCTCTGGGTCCTGCGCGATTCGGCATACTGCACTACGAAAGCGTCGTAGGCCATGCCTGCCACATTTACAAAATAGCGCACGCCATTCCGGTCCCGATCATCCCGATATTCTACTTTCCCGACGTCCTGAAAGCGGGTTTTTCCGGCTTGTACCATGTCCACCCAAGATTTCAAAGCATGAGGAATCCCATACATTCGGGCCCAGTCGTTCCCTGTGCCCACCGGAAGCAATGCATAAGTAACTTCCTGAGGTGCAACGATTTGCTGCATCAGGATACCATTCGCTACTTCATGGTTCGTGCCATCGCCGCCTACCGCAATCAAGTGTCTGTATCCGGCCTCCATTGCTTTTTCCACCAGTACAATGGCGTGTTTAGGGTATTCCGTAAACCATACCTGAGACACCGGCAATCCCGCTTTCAGCGCAGCCTCTATGGCGGGCCAATGCTTTTTTACAGCGCCGCCGCCAGCGGTCAAATTGGCAATGATGCCCCATTGTCCGGAGTTAATTGTGGTCATAGGTGCAGCGCGGTCTCGTTTTTATTTCAATAATTCGCTCAATACAGCTTGTGCAGCCCAAACCCGGTTACCAGCCTGCGGAATGACAATGGAATTGGGTCCGTCGAGGATTTCATCGGCAATCACAATATTTCTGCGCACCGGCAGGCAATGCATCACCTTAGCATTGTTGGTCAGCGCTAATTTTTTGTTGGTGAACATCCAGGAAGTATCATTCCGGATGATTTTTCCATAGTTTTTGTAGGAAGACCAGTTTTTTACATACACAAAATCAGCGTCTTGCAGGGCTTTGTCCTGATTGTGTTCGATGCTGGCATTGCCCGCAAACTGCTCCGCGAGTTCGTAGCCTTCCGGCTGGACAATCACAAAATCGGCTTCGCCCCATGCATTGACCCATTGTGCAAAAGAATTAGGAACCGCTTGTGGTAAAACCTTTACGTGCGGGGCCCAGGTCATGACAATTTTGGGTCTGCGCGGTTGCTGGAAATTTTCCTTGATGGTCATGATGTCGGCCAGACTCTGTAATGGGTGCAAAGTGGCGCTTTCCAGACTGAGCACCGGGATATTGGAATATTTGGCGAATTGCCGGATGACGTGCTCGCTGTAATCTTCGTTGCGGTCGGTCAATTTTGGAAAACTCCGGATGCCCAATACCTGCAAATACTGTCCCAGCACACCCGCGGCTTCCTTTATGTGTTCGGTCTTATCGCCTTTCATAATGGCGCCGTCGGCAAATTCCAATTGCCAGCCATCTTTTTCAACATTAAAAACGATGACCTCCATGCCCAAATTTCTGGCGGCTACCTGGGTGCTGATGCGGGTGCGCATGCTGGGATTCATAAATAGCATTCCCAGTGTTTTGCCTACGCCGAGTTGTTTATCAGCAAACGGTTCGGCCTTGTAAGCTAAGGCTTTGTGTAGTAGTCCCGTTAAATCGGGCACATCTTCAACCGATAAAAAATTTTTCATGTGCGTCTGTCGTATTTGTATTTATGCCTTGTTTTTTCAAGTTGGCAGCAGAAAGTTAAGAAGTGCGCTCAATATAGCTTTATCTTTGCACCCACTGCAATATGCAAAGGATCAAAATGCAAAGCAAAGCATTGTAATGAAAGTTTCGCTGAACTGGTTAAAAGATTATTTAGATCTTGATCTTACCGCTGAACAAGTTTCTGAATGGCTCACCGATCTGGGCCTCGAAGTGGAAGGCTTAGAAAAGGTTGAAAGTATTAAAGGCGGTCTGGAAGGCGTTGTGGTCGGCTGGGTCAAAGAATGCTTTAAACACCCCGACGCGGACAAACTCTCCCTGACGAAAGTTGACGTTGGTGCGGAAACGCTGCTGCAAATCGTTTGCGGCGCACCGAATGTTGCGACCGGCCAGAAAGTGTTGGTGGCCACGGTAGGAACAACCCTTTACCCTTCCGGCAGTGAAGAGGCCCTCACCATCAAAAAAGGGAAAATTCGCGGCGAAGTTTCCGAAGGCATGATCTGCGCGGCTGACGAATTGGGCATCGGTTCGGACCACAGCGGCATTTTAGTACTGCCCGAGGCAACCCTTGTTGGCGCCTCTGCCCGCGAGGTACTCCAACTGGAAAACGATTACGTCATTGAAATCGGGTTAACACCCAACCGCTCTGACGCGACCAACCACCTCGGCGTGGCGAAAGACTTAGCCGCCGCGCTCAAAATTAACGCCGGCCACAGCGGAGAAGTGCGCTTGCCGGATGTGAGCGCATTCAAAACTGACAATCTCAGCCTGCCCATAGAAGTTGTGGTAGAAAATTACGAGGCCTGCCCGCGCTACGCAGGGGTGGTCATCGGCGGACTGACCATCGGCGAGTCGCCAGAGTGGTTGCGCCGCCGGCTGAAAGCCATCGGGGTGCGCCCAATCAACAACGTAGTGGACGTCACCAACTTCATTCTGCACGAACTGGGCCAACCGCTGCACGCTTTCGATCTGGATGAAATCGCCGGTCGAAAAGTGATTGTAAAAACCCTGTCGGAAGGCACGCCTTTCGCATCATTAGACGAAGTAGAGCGCAAACTCTACGCCGAAGACCTGATGATTTGCGATGGCAACAGCAACGGCATGTGCATTGGCGGCGTATTCGGGGGCATTCGTTCCGGGGTAAAAGATACCACAAAAAGCATTTTTCTCGAATCGGCGCATTTCCATCCCAAATGGATCCGCCGATCCAGCATGCGCCATAATTTGCGGACCGAAGCGGCCAAAGTATTCGAAAAAGGCAGCGACCCCGGCCTTCCGCTTTATGCGCTCAAACGCGCGGCCCTGCTCATCAAGGAACTCGCGGGCGGCATCATTGCCTCCGAAATCATTGACCTGTATCCGAACCCCATCGAAGCAGCCCGGGTGGATGTCGCATTTGCCAACATCAACCGGCTCATCGGCGTGGATATTCCTAAGGCGCGTCTGAAAGAAATTTTTGCAGCCTTAGACATGAACATCGTGGCCGAAACGGATGCGGGACTGACCGTGGCTGTGCCAACCAATAAATCAGACGTGACGCGGGAAGCGGATGTGATCGAGGAGATCCTTCGCATTTACGGCTTCAACAATGTGCCGGAGCCTGGCCACATCAAACTTGCAGTCAGCAAAGCGCCCTGGCCGGATCCGAATCAGGTGCGCAACGGCGTCAGCGATTATTTAGCGGCGCATGGTTTCAACGAAATGATGGGGCTTTCGCTCTCGGAATCAAGATATTACAAAGAGTTTTTGACTTCGGTACACGAAGCGGAGTTGGTTTACATCAACAATACGTCCAGTGTGCAATTGGACATCATGCGCCCGACGATGCTGCTGAGCGGACTGGAAGCCATATCCCACAACCAGAATCGCCAGCAGGGCAACCTGCGCCTTTTCGAATTTGGAAAAACCTACCGCATCAAACCTGAAGGAGGATACCGCGAACAACAGCACCTCAGCATTTTCCTTTGCGGCAAACGCTGGGCAGAAAGCTGGTTGCGCAGCGATAAGGAACAAGCCGGATACTACCAGTTGAAAGCTTATGCCGTTAATATCCTGAGCCGGCTTGGGGCAACGGGGTTTCAGGAAACGGCGGTGCAGGACGAAATCTTCAGTTATGCACTGCGTTGCCACCGGGGCCCGCAGGAATTAGCCATTTTCGGAAAATTGTCGCCGCGGCTGTTGAAAAAAATGGACATTAAAGGGGACGTTTTTTATGCCGACCTGCATTGGGACAACCTGTTGAAAAGCGCGGCTAAACACCGGGTTGTCAGTGAAGAACTGAATAAATTTCCATCTGTAAGAAGGGATTTGGCACTAGTTATAGATGAATCGGTAAAATTTAACGATATTGCCACGATTGCCGGAAAGGTGGGCAAAAAGTTGCTCCGGACTGTCAATTTATTCGACGTTTACGAAAGCGAATCGCAGCTCGGCAAGGGCAAAAAAAGTTATGCAGTGAGCTTCGTTTTTGAAGATTCAAGTAAAACCTTGCAAGACAAAGACATTGAAAAGATCATGGATCAATTGATCTCGGCATACGAAACACAACTTGGCGCACTCATCAGGCGTTAGTTGCAGATTGGTTTGATTTGTTGAACAAAAGGAGGGATTTTTCCATAGTCAGCTTTTTCAACCAATACAATGAACTACAAGCATGGAACTGTCTTCAAAAATTGATGGCATTGATTTAAAAGTGAGGCAGTTGGCGCTGAAATTAGAACAGCTTCAACGCGATCATGCCTTGTTGTTGCAGGAAAACGAACAATTGAAAACCGAAACGACCCGTTACCGGGAAGTAGCGGCCACTTTGAAAAATAAACTAGGCACGACCCAGCAGGCGATGGAAATGAAGGGAGAGGAAACAACGGAAAAGCTGAGGCAACAAATTGATCTATACATCGGGGAGATTGATAAGTGCATTGAGTGGCTTTACAACAACTGACGCATGAGCGAAGATGGACAAGAGACCAAGAGCATCACGGTATCCATTGCCGGCAGGCCCTATCCCTTGAAAATCAAGGCTTCGGAAGAAGCCGACATTCGCCGAATCGTCAAAGAACTGAACGATCGCATCAACCGGTTTCAGGCAACTTACGCCAATAAAGACAAGCAGGATTGTTTGTCTATGGCGGCGTTGACTTACGCGGTTGAATCGCACAAGGCCAATCAATTGACAATGCCGGATGGCGTTGTCGCATCAAAGCTTACCCGTTTGGATGAACTATTAGATAAACTTTTGTTGTCTTAATTGCTTTCCTTTTTTCTTATTCCCTTTTCATGCGCTTGTGGTCATGCATGTTGCACGCGGCTTAGAGTTGCGGGCCATTTTATCATTCTCAAAATAAGTGTAATGATATGAGTACCACCGGAATAGGAATAGGGATTGCCATTGGGCTAATTGTAGGCGCCATCCTCGGCTACCTGCTCATCCGCCTTTTCAGTAAGAATGCGGTGCAGTCGAAAGTAGAAGAAATGAATGCCAAAGCGGATCAGGCGGTAAAAGAAGCGCGCCTTTCGGCAAAACGCATTGTGGACGAAGCGGAGACCAAATCAGAAAAAATCATCTCCCAGGCCGAGATCGAAAACGAAAAGATCAAACAACGCAAAATCCAGGAAGCCAAAGAGAAGTTCAACCGCTACCGCTCCGAATTTGAAAGTGAAAAAGCGGGCCATGTCGTGGAAATGAAAGACCGCGAGATGCTGGTTAAAACCATGGAAGGGGAGTTGCGTCAGAAAGAGGAAAAGTTTGAAGACCGCGTGAAGAAGCTGGAAGGCCAACGCAGCGAACTGGAACTGAAAGAGGCGGATATTAAAGCCATCCGCGAAAATTTGGATCTCCAACTCAAAGTCGTTTCCAAAAAGAGAGAAGAACTCGATGCCGCCAACGACCTGCGCATCCGCGAATTGGAAAAAGTAGCCGCACTCAGCCAGCAGGAAGCAAAAGAGCAGTTGCTCGAAGCCATTAAAGGCAAAGCGGAAACTGAAGCCATGGCGCTGATCAAGGATACGATCGAGCAGGCAAAATCAACAGCCAACAAGGAAGCCAAAAAGATTGTGATTCAAACCATCCAACGGATGTGCGCAGAATACACCATCGAAAATACGGTTTCTGTCTTCAACCTGGATTCTGACGACCTTAAAGGACAAATCATTGGTCGCGAAGGCCGGAATATCCGGGCGCTTGAAGCTGCTACCGGCGCTGAAATCATTGTAGACGATACACCGGAAGCAATTGTAATTTCCAGCTTTGACCCGATCCGCCGCGAGGTGTGCCGCTTAGCGCTCAAGCGTTTGGTCGCTGATGGACGCATTCACCCGGCCCGCATCGAAGAAGTGGTGGCCAAAACCCGCAAGCAACTCGACGAACAGATTGTCGAAATCGGGGAACGCACGGTGATTGACCTCGACATCCACGGCCTCGATCCTTATTTGGTGAAAATGGTCGGACGGATGCGCTACCG
>JBJXFD010000134.1:0-19267 GCA_046153985.1 Saprospiraceae bacterium | reverse complement strand
TAACCCGTTTGCCGACCTCTGGCTGCTTTGGCAACTGATCGCCCTCTACCGGCGGCACCGCCCCGATGTGGTGATCCACTACACCATCAAGCCCAATATTTTTGGAGGGCTGGCGGCCCGTTGGTGCGGTGTGTTGTCCTACGCGGTTGTTACGGGGCTGGGGCATGTGATGAATAAACGCAACCGACTGGCTTCCTGGGCAGGTTTGAGCCTTTACCGGTTTACGCTCCGGCTGCATCAAAAAGTATTTGTGCTCAATCGCCAGGATCGGGATGACCTGATTCAGATGGACATGGTCACGTCCGAAAAAATCGTGCTCCTCCCGGGCGAAGGGGTGGATACCCATTTTTATGCGCCGCTTTCAGACAAAAAACTCCGGGCTTACCCTTCTTTCCTGTTTTCCGGCAGGTTGATTGCGGATAAAGGTATTTTTGAATTTGTAGAAGCAGCCCGACTGATCCGCAGCCGGTATCCCGAGGCCCGGTTCCGGATTCTGGGTATGATTGACCCCCAGGGCATTCACTCCATTCCGATTGCAACGCTACAGGAGTGGGTGCGCGAGGGCGTGGTGGAATACCTTGGCGAAACGCTGGATGTGCGTCCGTACTTAGCCAAAGCCGATTGTCTGGTTTTGCCTTCTTATTACCGGGAGGGCCTCTCCAGGATGCTGATGGAAGCCGCCAGTATGGAAACACCCATCATCACCACCGACCAGCCGGGTTGCCGCGAAGTGGTGGATGAGGGAAGAACCGGGTTTCTCTGCAACATCTGCGATGTAAACGACCTGACGAATAAAATGGAGCAGTTCATCAATTTGGACAAGGTTGACCGGCTGATCATGGGCAAAAACGCCCGCATTAAAATGATCCGGGAATTTGATGAACGCCTTGTCATCAAAAAGTACCTCAATTTACTGGGGGTATTCCTGCCATTGCCACAGGAAGAACACATTTATCAAGCATACCGTCATCGCTAAAATTGCATTCATACATAAAGGCGGCGCCTATCTGCCCGAATTGATTGCCTATCAGGCTTTCTTCGAAGCGCGGGGGCACCGGTGTATGCTATTGAAACACCCTGACGAAGAAGCCCTTCTGGGGGTGGATATCGAATGGCATTTTCTTGGATTCGACTTTGCCCCCAAACGTTCAGACCGGCTGAAAGTACACGAATATGCCTCTCTGTCCGTCCCTCCGTTTGCCAAAATAAAAGATACCGCAAAAAGTGTACTCAATACAAAACCACATGTTCGGGTTTTACAGGCATCCACGGCCGCACGCTTTGCAAAGGACGACGTTCCGGCTTTTGTCAAACGATACGGCATAAGTAGCGATTTTTTTCACCTGCCTTCCCGCCCTGCAGATTTTGATTTTGTCTACGTCGGCGCTATGGATGCAACCCGGCAACTTCAGGGTTATTTATCTCATTGGGTGCAGCATTTTCCGGACTATACCCTGTTGATGATTGGCGAGCCGCCCGCACACTTGTTCAAACGCTTTAAAAAACACTCCAACATTCAGTTTACAGGACGCATTGCCTACGCAGAAGTACCCCACTTTCTTTCAGGAGCAAGATATGGGTTGAACCTCATTCCAGACAGATCCCCTTATAACATTCAGGACTCTCTTAAACTGATGGAATATTGTGCGGCGGGTTTGAAGGTCATCACAACCGACTATGCCTGGGCTAAAGCGTTTGAAGAACGCAGACAGGCTCGTTTTCTAAAATTAAGCCCTGATCTGAGCAACTTCAATCCTGCAAGTGTCGAAAATTACGATTTTTCCACCCCGGATGTATCCGACCTTTTATGGGAAAAGGTGCTACTCGATGCGAAGCTGCATCTGATACCGAATATTTGAAAAATACAGGTTCCTGATAGAAAAATTGGCGCTCGTGCAACGCTTAAAGTTAAAATATGTCCTTCCCTGCATTAGAGCCATTTTTTTTCATCAAAACCTTTTTTGCTATGAAAGTTTATACCGGACTACTTGCCGTCCTGTTCCTGATATGCACCACCGCGATTATGGCGCAGGACCAGACTTCCTCCAAAGTTGTGGTTATTGCAAAAATTAAAAACGAAGACGGCATCACCACTACCGTTACCAGAGTGGTAGACGGCGAACAAGCCGACGCTTACGTCAAAAGCATAGAATCCGATCTGGATGGCCAGGAATTTACGATTGACCTCAAAGGTGTTCAGGATGGTCAATCCATTACTGCCGACAAGATCATCATCATTGACCGCTCCTCAGATAAAAAAGAGTGCAACATCCGGGTGAATGGGGAAACGACCGAGCTATTCAAAATGATTGAACGCCACACGGGCGAACAAATGGATAACTTAGCCAAAGAAGAGTTTTTTGTTCGCGGCGGCCAGTGGAAACAAAGCACCTGGGGCCCGGAAGCTGATAACATGACCAAACGCGCTATCCTTGGCGTTTACGCAGAAGGAGAGCCCAACACGCAGGGCGTTGTCATCACCGGATTGACGAGCAAAAGCGGCGCGGGCGCTGCCGGTATCCAGGAAGGCGATATCATCCAAACAATTGATGGTAAATCTACGGTTGTGATGGGCAGCATTCGCGGCATCCTTAGCAACCACAAACCTGGCGATCAGGTGGAAGTGACCTACCTGCGGGATGGACAAAGTAATAAAGTAATGGTGGTGCTGAGCGAATCAACAGATTGGAACTGGACGAACGGGCGCGTTGAGCGCGATCCCTGCCAGGTTTTCATCGGCGTGTATACCAGCACCAACCACGATGGCGACGGCGTTGACGTCAATGGCGTCATCAGCGGCACGCCCGCAGAAGCATCCGGCGTACAAAAAGGCGATGTCATTATTGAAATGGACGGCATTCCCGTGAATACCCACAACGAACTGCTTACAGAGCGCAACAAACACAAACCCGGCCAGGAATTTACCCTGACGATCATGCGCAATGACGCTATAATAGACATTGACTCCCGCTTCAAAGCGTGCCCAACCGACACCCAACCAGAAGTTATTGCGGAAGAGGTGCCACAGGAATTGGTGGTAGAAGAACCGCCAGCAGCCATTGACGCTCCTGTTCTCAATACAGAAATTCCCAAGCTGAATCTCGAAGTGTTCCAGGCATTCCCGAACCCGACTACCGGCGTGATCAATATGCGCTTCCAGGCAGAAGCCCTGCCAACCGTTGTGCAGATCGCAGACGTAACCGGCAAAATCATCTTCCAGGACAACCTGAACAATTTTGACGGCTACTACGACCGCCAGATTGACCTGACGGGTTCGGTTCCCGGCACGATGACGCTGACGATCCGCCAGGGCAAGCAGGTGTTTACGCAGGCGCTGGTGCTGATTACGAGGGCATAATATTTTTAATATTTAAGGTCTCGAGCTACCAGGCGCGAAGTATCAAAATACATGCGCTTCGGCGCGAAGAGGGATTTCCTGTGAAAGGGAGATTCCTCTTTTTTGTTTACCATACCTTACATCTAAACAGAGGAATGACCGTTTAAATAATTAAATTTACAGAACATAGCCTTAAAATTGTAAATTGTTACTCATCACTATTCTAGGGGTTGAAGCAAACAAACTTTTTTTTAAGGAGCGCTTCTATTACATTTGTAATTGATGCGGAGAACCATATTGGCTCAACACTGTAGGCTGAAACAGGTGAAATGACTCGCCAAATCTTTGAACCATGAGAATTGAGTCCTTATATTTAAAAAATTTCCGAAATGTCGAGGAACAAACTTACCGGTTTAATCCCCATTTTACGGTATTGATCGGTATCAATGGCAGAGGAAAATCTACATGGTTGCATGCGCTGCGCGTAGCATGTGGAGCCTATTTACTGACTATTCCCGATACTATAAAACGCCACATTGTATCGAATGAAATCCGGCAGTCTAATAATGGCTCTTTTTTATTATCCCATACACCAGTTATAGTTGAAGCAGTAGGCTTTTTTCCGGAATATGGCGGCACAGCAGTAAAATGGCGTCGGCGAATACCGGAAGGAAAAAATGCCACTACCTCTTCGACGGAAGATGTAGGTGTTGTGCGCGATTTGGGCAAAGCAAAATATGATAAAATGCAATCACGCCGCGATGACCTCGACCTACCAGTCATTGCATTTTTCGGTACCTCCAGGGTGTATGGATCAGCGCGAAATAGGGAATCGCGCATTGGTCGGAAAATTTTTAAAGAAGGATACCATAGCTGGTACGAAATGCGATCCTCTATTTTTGGCTATAACTCCTGGCTCTCCAGTTATCACACCTTAGTGAGACATGAAAAGGAATACGTTGAAACAGAAGGTGCATTTTGGGAAGCAATCCATAAATCGAATCCATACATTACAGAAGTGGAGTTTGTGCAAAATGAAATCTGGCTCAAAGTTGTCATGGACAATTACACCTCCGAACTCTTACCTCTTCATTTGCACAGCGACGGCATCATATCTTTCACAGAAATGGTTGCAGAACTGGCCTACCGTTGTATTGTGCTGAATGGTAGCAAAAGAGAACAAGCAATTGTGGATACTCAGGGCGTGGTAATGATAGATGAACTCGATTTGCACTTGCACCCCAACTGGCAGCGCCATGTTGTTTCAGATTTGAAGCGTGCTTTTCCCAATATTCAGTTTGTAGCCACTACGCATACCAACTAATAGCTGAAGGTAAAACAAGTCTAACTGATCAGGAAGTTGCACGGCTCCGACACCAACTTAACGAATTGGAAGAGCGCTTCAGCGACGATCCGGCATTTGTAGCAACCTTAAAACTTGAACGAAACGCTAGTAATCATCTATGAGACCCGTTGATAAATGGCCCGTTGGACAAACAAATCCTCCGAATGGAGTTACCATTCTGACTCAGTATAACCCACACGGTTCTGCAAATCCATTACTTCAGGAAAACTTAGACTCTTTTTGCAGTTATTATGAAATATTTAGTTCTGATCTTGAGGTCGAGCACATTATTTCTATAAACCAGGAGAGTGCAAGAAAGACAGAGTGGGATAATTTTTTACTGGCTTGCGGGCGTTGCAATGGCAAGGATAATAAATCTAATAAACCTGTTGACCTTACTTAACCTATTGTATTTTCCGCATAAAAACAATACCCTACTTGCTTTTGAATATAGGGAAGGAGGATTTGTCAAAGTCCATTCCGCTTTGACAAATCCAGCACAAAAAGCAAGAGCTGATTCTATGTTAAGCCTTGTTGGGATTGATAAATATCCAGGCAATCCCAAATACCCAGCTTCGAATCAGCATCCACAAGGATTTCCTGTAAACGACAAACGCTGGGAACACCGACGCGCTGCTTGGGAAAAAGCTGTACTCAAATTGCCTGCTTATGAAGCCGGAGAAATTTCAGCACAGGATGTGGCTAATTTCGCTTTTGAACGTGGCTTTTTTTCTGTCTGGTTTTCTGTTTTTTCGGCTCATGAAGGTGTAAAAGCAGCCCTCATTAGCAAATTTAGAGGAACTGCAACTTCTTGCTTCGATTCAGATTTTAATCCTATTCCCCGAAACCCAGGCAATACAGCAGACCCAATTTAATATTTTAGGAATATACGAAAATCCCGCATCACGCCATCACCTGCTGCTTCGCCAAAAATTCCTTCGCCCAAGCCGTCGTAATGGACTTCGGGCGCTCGAGCGGCATGCCCATTGCGCGCGACCAGCACAAGGCGGCCAATACGCCCAACGTGCGCGATACGCCGAACAAAACGGTGTAGTAATTGAATTCTTTCAAGCCGTAGTGGATCAACAGGGCGCCGGAATGCGCATCTACATTGGGCCATGGGTTTTTGACTTTGCCTAAGGATTCGAGAATCCCCGGCACTACGTCGAATATTTTCCAGACCACCTGCACAATTGGGCTTTCGGATAAATGCGCTTCCGCAAAACGGCGTTGCGCCATAAACCGAGGATCGGGGCGGCGCAAAACGGCGTGGCCGTAACCCGGCACCACGCGACCTGCAGCCAGCGTTTGATTCACGTATTCGGCGATCTGTTCTTTTGAAGGCGTTTGCGTGCCTAAGCTTTCCAGCATTTCCAAAATCCAGCCGATCACTTCCTGGTTGGCAAGGCCGTGCAACGGGCCGGCTAAGGCGTTCATCCCGGCAGCTAAGGAATAATAAGCGTCGCTCAGGGTGGAACCAACCAAATGGGTTGTATGCGCAGAGGCATTCCCACCTTCGTGGTCGGCGTGGATGGTCATGTACAGGCGCATCAGTTCTTTGAAATCGGGGCTTTCAAAGCCCAGCATGTGGGCGAAGTTAGCCGCCCAGTCCAAAGAAGGATCAGAGGCAATGTGTTGGCCATTGTGAAAAGACCGGCGATAGATATAAGCAGCCACCTGAGGCACCCGCGCCACGAGGTTCATCGTGTCTTCGTAGGTCGCGTCCCAATAATCGGCTTTGCCAAAACCTTCGTCGTAACGCTGCGCAAAAACGCTTTCGTTTTGCATGGCTGTAATGGCGATGGAGAATTGGGTCATCGGATGGGTATCGAGCGGGAGGCTGTTCAGTACATCGAATACGTGCTTCGGTACCGAACTGCGTTTCGCCCATTCTTTCGACAGCCATTCTGCTTCTTCTGCCGTAGGCGCCTCGCCGACCAGCATGAGCCAAAAGAGGCCTTCCGGAAGGGGTTCGTTGCCACCGGGCGCTTTGGGGAGCAACTTTTCCAACTCGGGAATAGAGTAACCACGGAAACGGATTCCCTCAACGGCATCTAACTCCGAAGTTTCCCAAACCATCATTTTGATGTTGCGTGCACCGCCGTACACCTGTTCCAAAGCCACTTCGTCCACTTTGGTGTCGCCGTGTTCCTTGAGCATTGCCTTGACCTCGTTGCGGAGCTCCGAGGCCTTTTCACTAAATTTTTGTTTTAACCGGTCCATTCCCTTGCCTTACTTAGTTAGGTTAATTGCATTCATTAACGGGGTATCGCTACTCAAAGTTGCCTTCGCGTTCGAGCAAAGCAAGTTTCATTGCTTCCTGCGTCAGCCCTTTTAGTTTGAGTTCTTTGAGAAAATCGGAGTCCTTTTTGCGGCGCGCAGCAACCCCGGCGTTGAAAATATCCATTTGCGCCGGATTCAGCATGCGCTTGAGGGATCCCTCGGTACCGATGCGGATGGCTTTGCGTTTTTGGAGGTACAACAGGTTGTCCGTTTCCTTCAGCGCGGTAATTTCTGCTTCATTCCGCAGGCGTCGCTCCTGGATTTTGTAAGCTTTAACACCCTGTTCGGCATCCAAACCATACCGGGTAATCATTTCGTCGGCAGCTTTGCGAGCCGCATCTTTATCAATTGAAATGGCGGTTTCTTGCGCCAGCAACGGTGCGCCGGCAAGCAACAAAACCATGCTCCAAAAAAACTGCTTCATAGCATTTGTTTTACATGATGTGATAACCCCGCCAAAATACAATTTTTAGCGCTTTCGCCTTGCCGGAAAGTTTAAAAATTCACGCAAACTTGCAATAAGTCGCCTATTGGCGGATCAAAAGGGCAAATTCGCGGGGCCTGTCCCGCAATTGCAGGAGGGCAAATTCGGAAAAAAGGCAAAGTAGAGAAAAGTTCGGCTACATTGGGAGGCTTACCCCACCCAGTTCAGGATCAAACCTGGAAGGACACTGATGGCAAAGAGCATAAAAATGGCGACCACCAGCACGAAGCGATAAGCTAAAGGCAAAATTAAAGGAGCGGCTTCGACCCCATCACCAGATTTGAAATACATTTCAGTGATGACCCGAAAATAATAAACAATGCTGATGGCGGAATTGACGACCGCTGCAATCACCAACCACGAATAGTCCGAAAAAGCCTGTGCAAAAAGGAAATACTTACCAAAAAAACCGGCTAACGGCGGGATGCCTGCCATCGAAAGTAGGGCTACGGTCATGGCGAATGCTGCAAGCGGCTGTCTGCGACCCAGGCCGCGAAAAGCGTCCAAGCCAGTCGTTTCTTCCGGTTTCTGCTGCGCCACCAAAATAAAAACGGTAAATGCGCAAACCGTCGCCACGGCGTAAGCAAGAGTATACAGCAACATGCCACCGCCACCGTAACGGGTGCAGGCTAAAATTCCAAGCAGCAAATACCCGGCATGGGCGATGCTGGAATAGGCCAGCATGCGTTTAAATCCGGTTTGAAAAAGTGCGGTAAGGTTACCAATACTCATCGTGAGCAGGGCCATGACGGCTAAGGTAGGCGCCCAGACGCTGGAAATTTGGGCAAAACTTACATCAAATAAACGAAAAAAAGCGGCGAATCCGGCCATTTTTACCACGGTAGCCATGAACAGGGTGACTAAATTGGGACTGCCTTCGTACACGTCGGGGCTCCAGAAATGGAAAGGCGCCGCGGCGACTTTAAAACTCAGACCGATCAGCACCAGGAGGATGCCGACCTTCATCATGCCCGACGGCTGATTGCTTGCTCCTGAAATCACTTTGCTGATTTCAGGCAAGCTGAAACTGGCGGTTGCTCCGTAAATCAGGGTAATGCCAAACAAAAGGATGCCCGTTGCAAAGGCGCCCATGAAAAAGTATTTCAAAGCCGCTTCATTGGATGCCGGATGGTTTTTACGGATACCGGCCAGTACATACAAAGGGATGGACAAGATTTCTATTCCCAAAAAAAGCATGATGAGGTTGTCAAATGAAAACAGGCACAACGCGCCGCAAAGGCTGAAAACCAGCAGGGCTTTAAAATCGCCAAAGTTTTCGGATTCTCCCTGATAACTTGACCGGCCCAACATGACGATCAGCAACGTGATCAAAATGGCAACGCTGCTAAACGCCAGAGCGTAGTGGTCGAACGTCAACATGTTGACAATGGAAAAGGGTTCCGCCCAAAACCGGTCCCAGATCGTTGCAACCAAAGCAAGGCCCAGTCCGGCTATCGCAATGGCTTGCACAACGGCGCGTTTGGAAGCATTCAGTCCGGCAAAAAGGGTAAAAACCCCCGTGAGGGCTAATATGATAAGCGCTTTCATGGCATTATTTCATTTCAAGTAGAAGGCCGGTTGCAGCCTTGGTTAAATCGAGCACAGGCTGGGGATATACGCCCAGCACGATTACTAAAGTGGCGATCACGCCCAGCACAATCAGTTCGCTGCCGCGCACATCCCGAAAGCCTTCTGTGAGGGCCTTAGCCGGCCCGAACATGGCAAACTGGTAGATGCGCAACATGTAAACGGCGCATAAAATGAGCGTTAGTCCGGCCGTAGCCGCCGCCCAGATATGGTATTCGTACAATCCTTTCAGCAGCAACAATTCACCGGCAAACCCATTGGTGAGCGGCACGGCTACGGTTCCCAGCATGATGATCATGAACAGGGCGGCAAACACCGGCGCCTGTTTGGCAATCCCGCCCAACTCGTTCAATTGTCGCGATTTAGTGCGGTTTTCGATGATGTCGCTGACGAAAAACAGCCCCACAATGTTGATCCCGTTGTTGAGCATCTGGAGGATGGCGCCCTGCAAAGCCGTTTCGTTGCCCGCAAACACCCCGGCTGCAATCAACCCTACGTGGGCGATGGAGGCATAAGCGATGATGCGTTTGATGTCCTGCAACCGGATCGCGATCAGCGACCCATAAATGATGCCAATGATGGCCAAACCGATGAAAACCGGGTACCACTGTTCCGCGCCTGCCTGCAAAGGGAGCATCCAGCGGATGACCCCGTAAATGCCCATTTTCAGCATGATGCCCGACAGCAGCATGGCGCCGCCGGTGGGCGCGTTGACGTAAGTATCCGGTTGCCAGGTATGAAAAGGGAAAACCGGCATTTTAATCGCAAAAGCTAAGAAAAAAGCCAGCGTCAACCAGGTGGAAGCGACCGGAGAAAGGTCTGCTTTCATGAGATCCGCCCAGTCAAAAGTCTGCCCCGGGGCGTGTTGTTGAAGGTAAATTAAGCCCAGCAGCATAAAAAGACTGCCGATAAAGGTGTAAATGAAAAATTTCAGGGTGATCTGTATCCGGTCTTCGCCGCCCCAAACCGCACAAATGAAGTAGATTGGAAGGAGGGCCAATTCCCAGAACACATAAAACACGATGCCGTCTAAGGCTGTAAAAACGCCGACCAGCGCCGCCTGCATGAGCAGCACCAGACCGTAAAAAACGCCTGGAAGCTTTCTGGAATACGTACTCCCGATGATGAGGGGCGTCAACAGGTTGGTCAACAGCAGCATCGCCAGCCCGGTTCCATCAACCCCCAGTTTGAACCGGATGCCGGCCTGCGGAATCCAGGAGAAATCTGCGAGCATCAGGTACGGATCGCTTGGATTATACCAGAATAAATAGGCTATGGTAAGACCCAGGTTGGCAATTGCAGCGAGCAGCGAAAGTGGACGAGCCGCTTCCCCCCTGACAAAAGCCAGGATCAGCAATGCGCCCAACAATGGTATCAATAATAAACTCACGTCGTTTTTATTTCTGGTTTAAGGCCGGATTTACAACAAATCCGCGCCAATAACAAAGTTCAGAATCAGGATCAGGATGATGCCCAAAACCATTCCAAACAGGTAAAATGCAATGTTCCCGTTTTGCAAAAGCCGCGCAAACCGACTGATGCGCGAAGGCAATGCGCCCACCGCATTCACTAGGCCGTCTATGATGCGCCGGTCAAATATTCTATGCAGCCAGGAAGCGCCTTTTTCAAGCGGGCGCACCACGATGGCGTCGTACAATTCATCTACATAAAATTTATTCGCAGCCCAGCGATTCCAGCCTTTTAAGGCGACATCTTCGCGGGGTAAATCTGCTTTTTGCACGTAAATCCGGTAGCAAACGCCAATTGCAGCGATGGCCACAAAGGAAGCCAGGCCCATCAAACCCCATTCTACTGCGTGCGACAAGTGGTGTCCGGCGCTTGGAAAACCTTTTACGCCGCCTTCGTACCAATGCGCGAGCCACTGCCCTGAATCTCCGGCAATCAATTCGGGAAGGTTGATCATTCCGCCTAATGCCGACAAAACGGCCAAAGCAATCAGTGGCAGGGTCATCGTTAGCGGTGATTCGTGCAGGTGCGCGTTTTGATCAGTAGTGCCCCGAAATTTGCCATAAAAAGTCAGGAAAAACAGGCGAAGCATGTAAAACGCCGTGATCGCCGAACTCAAGAGGGCCAATCCCCAAAGCACCGGGCTGTGCAGAAATACCGAAGCTAAAATTTCATCTTTTGAGAAGAACCCGGAAAGCAATGGAAAACCGATGATGGCTAAGGTGCCCACGACGAACGTCCAAAACGTTTGCGGCAGGTGGCTGCGCAAACCGCCCATGCGTCGGATGTCCTGTTCGCCACCCATTGCATGGATTACGCTGCCAGCGCCGAGGAAAAGCAGGGCTTTGAAAAAAGCATGCGTCGTGAGGTGGAACATGGCTGAACCATAAGCGCCTACCCCCAAAGCTAAAAACATCAACCCCAACTGACTGACAGTGGAATAGGCCAATACCTTTTTGATGTCGTTTTGGCGCAAGCCGATGACGGCGGCAAAAAGGGAGGTGGCTAAGCCGGTATAAGCGATGATTTCCATCGTATCCGGCGCCAACTGGAACAAAGCTGCCGAACGAACGACCAAATAAATCCCCGCCGTGACCATCGTAGCGGCGTGGATCAGGGCAGACACCGGCGTCGGGCCGGCCATGGCGTCGGGCAACCAGGTGTAGAGCGGAATTTGAGCGCTTTTGCCCATTGCGCCAACAAACAGTAGAAGCGTGGCAACAGTCAGCGCGCCTTCTGTCAGCCTCATGGTTTCCAATCGGCTGAAAATTTCCGAGTAGGTCAGGCTGCCGAAAATCTGGAATAGCATAAACAAACCGAGCAGCAAGCCCAGGTCGCCAATGCGGTTCATAATGAAGGCTTTGCGGGCTGCTTTGCCGTATTCAGGGTTTTGATTCCAGAAACCGATGAGGAAATACGAACACAAACCCACGCCTTCCCAACCAAAAAACAAGATCAGGTAGTTGTCGGCCATGACCAGCAACAACATGAAAAAAACGAAAAGATTGAGGTAGGCAAAAAACAGGTGGAAACGTTTGTCGTTGTGCATGTAGCCGATCGAATACAAGTGTATCAGCGCGCCGATGCCCGTGATGATGAGCATCATCCAAACCGACAGCCGATCCACCAACAAGCTGAACGAGATCTGAAAATCTCCAACAGCCAGCCAGTCGAACAGCGTGACCGTCATGGCCGGTTCGTGTCCCAAACGGCTAAATAGCAATAAGCTGAGCAAAAAAGGAATCAGCACAGCGCTGGTTGCAAGGACGCCGGTCAGCGTTTTTGGAAGGTATTTACCCGCCAGTCCCGAAAAAACAAAGCCCAATAGTGGCAACAACAAAATCCAGGGTATCATCTGACGGTTACCATTTTAATTTGTTTAGAAAGCTGATGTCCACCGACTTCGTATTGCGGTAAATCATCACTAAAAGGGCTAGCCCTACCGACGCCTCGGCAGCCGCGACCACCATGATGAAGAACACCATGATCTGTCCTGATTCATCGGATAAATACGTCGAAAACGCGGCCAAAAGCAGGTTTACGGCGTTGAGCATCAGCTCGATGCACATCAACACCACAATTGCATTGCGGCGCACCAACACCCCGGTGACGCCGATGGCAAACAGTGCAGCGCTCAGCCAGACGTACATTTCTATGGGAATGACTTGCGTCACAGTGATCGTATTGTCCATGGTTGTTGAATTCAAAGGTGGTTGATAATTTCCCGCTTGTCGCTTTTGCTGCGCATGCCGATGGTGACAGCGCCGACCATGGCAGCTAAGAAGAGGATGGAAGAAATTTCAAAAGGCGCCACGTATTCGGTGAACAGTAAACGGCCCAGATTTTTAACCAATCCAAGCTGCGTATCCTGCACACCTGCAAGCGGAATCTGCTCCACGCCGCGCAGGGCAGCCACCAAGGTCAACAGCAACATCCCGCCGGAAACAATCGCAATTACCTTGATGAGCGTTGGCTGCAACGGTTCGCTATCCCGGTTTAGGTTGAGCATCATCAGTACAAAAAGGAACAAAACCATGATGGCGCCTGCGTACACAATGACGTGAACAATGGCCAAAAACTGTGCATTCAGCAACACATACTGGCCTGCAATTGCAAAAAAGGTCACCACTAAGCAAAGTACGCTGTAGACCGGATTCCGGGCGGAAATAACCGCAATGGCGCCTACCACTGAAACTATTGCTAAAATGTAAAACAGGGTTGCTGTCATGGTTACTGGTTAATAGTTACTGGTTATTGGTTACTGGTTAATAGTTACTGGTTATTAGGAGGATGGTTGATGATCCGTATCATTGTTCACAAACCAATAACTTATAACTAATAACCATAGTCAATACGTTTTCACCTGCCGTTTGCTCACATCAATCCGCTGATCCAGCAGTTCTACGAGCTTGTCTTTTCCATAAATAAAATCCTCGCGCTCCAATTCCGTTGGCACAAGGCGGTCAGTCAGGAAAATGGCTTCTTTTGGGCAGGCTTCTTCGCACAAGCCGCAAAAAATGCAGCGCAGCATATTGATCTCGTAAACGGCTGCGTATTTTTCTTCGCGGTAAAGGTGCTTTTCGTCTTTTTTGCGCTCCGCAGCTTCCATAGTGATCGCTTCTGCCGGGCAGGCAACGGCGCAAAGCCCACAGGCCGTACAGCGTTCCGCGCCGTTATCGTCGCGTTTCAACACGTGCAGACCGCGGTATACCGGACTGAACGGTCGCTTTACTTCGGGGTAGCGAACGGTGTTGCTTTTCCTGAAAAAATGCTTCAGGGTAATGGCCATCCCACCGAAAATCGCCGGCAGGTAAAGGCGCTCCCAAAAGGTCATTTTTTTGTTGACCACCACTTTTGAACGGTTCGTTAAAGGAGTCATTGATCTCTAGTTACTTAAAAGAATAAACCCGCCGGTTGCCATCATATTCAATATCGCCAGCGGAATCAGTATTTTCCAGCCTAAATGCATCAGTTGGTCGTAGCGGAAGCGGGGCAGCGTCCAGCGAATCCACATGAAGATGAAAATGAACAGGAAAATTTTCAAAAACAAAACTAAGATGCCGAGGATGCTGACAACATTTTCAGACAAGCCCAGCGAGTGCATAAACGGAAAATGATAGCCGCCAAAATAAACAGTGGCAATCACCGCCGCCGAAATGAACATGTTGATGTATTCTGCAAACAGGAAAAAACCCAGCTTCATGCTGCTGTATTCGGTATGGTAACCGCCAATCAACTCCGTTTCGCATTCCGGCAAGTCGAACGGCGCCCGGTTGCACTCCGCCAATGCACAGATGAAAAAGATCAGAAAACCAAGCGGCTGGTAAAAAATATTCCATACACCTGCCTGCTGTTCCACAATTTCGCGCACGCTGAGCGAGCCGGTCAACATAACGACAGCAATCAGCGACAAACCCATCGCGAGTTCGTAACTGATCATTTGCGAACCTGCCCGGATGGCGCCAAACAGGGAATATTTGTTGTTGGATGACCACCCGCCGATCATAATCCCGTAAACGCCGATGGAAACAAAGCCGACCACATACAAAATTCCAATGTCTACGTCTGCGATCTGAAGATCAATGGTGCGCCCGAAAAGTTGGAGTTGATCGCCCCAGGGGATCACGGCTCCGGTCATACATGCCGTAAACATGGCAATGCCCGGCCCCAGAATGAACAACAGCTTGACGGATTCTGCCGGAATGAAATCTTCTTTAAAAAACATTTTCCCGGCATCAGCTAAGGGTTGTAAAATCCCGAACGGCCCCGCCCGGTCCGGCCCCAGGCGATCCTGCAAAAAAGCAGCCACCTTGCGTTCAAAATACGTCAGGTAGGTCGCAATCAGCAGGGTAATGCTGAAAATAATGAGAATGAATATTGTTTTTTCTAAGATCATTTTTGTTGTTCGTTGTTCGTTGAACGTTGTTCGTTGAGCGGAGTCGAAACGTCGTTCTATTCTCACATCCGCTCGCGCGGCGGCGGTAGCTGAGCGAAGTCGAAGCTCAAATCCCCAAATCCTCATAATGGTTTTGTGAAATCACCGAATGCCGGTCTATCGCCCGTGGTCCTTCGATTGTCCAGTCTTCAGGCGCTTTTTTCTCAAAGCGGCAGGTGTTGCAAATGAACTCCTCCACTTCGCCGTACTGATCTTTTCGTCCGGTGACGCGGTAGATTTCCTCGCCAAACTTCCATACCACCACCTTGCCGCTGCACGTCGGGCAGTTGCGGTGCGCATCAAAAGGATTCAGAAACCAAACCCGGCTTTTGAACCGGAACGTTTTGTCCGTCAACGCGCCAACCGGGCAAACGTCAATGACATTTCCCGAAAAATCATTTTCGATGCTGTTCTGGATATAGGTGCCGATTTCAGACGCATCGCCCCGGTTCAATACGCCGTGAACGCGTTTGTCGGTAAGCTGGTCGGCGGTATACACGCATCGGTAGCACAGGATACAGCGATCCATATGCAATTGGATATTCGGGCCAATGTCAATTTTATCGTAGGTACGGCGCTCTTCTTCATAGCGCGTTTTGGATGTCCCGTGCTCGAATGCTAAGTTTTGCAGGTCGCATTCGCCGGCCTGGTCGCATATCGGGCAATCCAGCGGGTGGTTGATCAACAAAAACTCGACCACCGCCTTGCGCGCTTCCAATACGGCGGGATTGGTGATGTTTTCCACCACCATGCCATCCTGAACGGGCGTGGAACAGGAGGCGACCAACTTGGGCATGGGCCGCTGGTCTTTAGCCGACGACTCCGCCACGCGAACCATACAGGTCCGGCACTTGCCGCCGCTTCCCTGCAACTTGGTGTAATAGCACATGGCAGGCGGAACGAGGTCGCCACCAATTTGGCGGGCTGCATTGAGGATCGTGGTGCCTTCCGGAACCTCCGTTTCAAAACCGTCTATTTTAATCTTAACCATTTTTTCCATAACCCAATATTGACAAACGTTTACACAGCGACCGCTTCCATCGCCAGACCAAAATTGCGCTGCTGACTTAATTGCGGTTCCAGCACATGCCATTCAAATTCATCCCGGAAATGGCGCACCGCCGAAGCCACTGGCCAGGCCGCCGCATCGCCCAGCGGGCAAATCGTATTGCCTTCAATTTTTTTAGAAATATCTACCAGGAGGTCTATGTCGTGCATTTTTCCGTGACCATGTTCGAGGCGGTGCAGCACTTTTTCCAACCAGCCGGTGCCTTCGCGGCAAGGGCTGCATTGGCCACAGCTTTCGTGGTGGTAAAACCGGGAAAAGTTCCAGGTATTGCGCACAATACACTGGTCTTCGTCGTAGACGATAAAGCCGCCCGAACCCAGCATGGACCCCGACACAAAGCCGCCGTCCGCCAATGATTCGTAGGAGAGCAACCGGTCTTCTCCGGCTGCAGTTTTTAAGATCAGGTGGGCCGGCAAAATGGGCACCGAAGAACCACCCGGCACGACGGCCTTGAGTTGTTTGCCGTTTTTGATGCCCCCGCAGTATTCATCAGAATAAATAAATTCTTCTACCGGCAGGCCCAGCTCGATTTCGTAAACGCCGGGTTTGTTGATGTTGCCACAGGCCGAAATGAGTTTGGTCCCTGTGCTTCGGCCCACGCCAATTGCTGCAAAAGCTTCCCCGCCGTCGTTGACAATGGGCACGACCGCACAAAGCGATTCGACGTTGTTGACCAGCGTTGGGCAACCCCACAAACCGCTCACTGCCGGAAAAGGTGGCTTCAGGCGCGGGTTGCCCCGCTTGCCTTCCAGCGACTCGATGAGCGCAGTTTCTTCTCCGCAGATGTACGCGCCAGCGCCGGGTGTAACGTGAAGATCGAATGAAAAGTCAGTACCCAGGATGCGCTCGCCCAGCCAACCGTTTGCGTAAGCTTCTGCGATGGCGCGTTCCAATATTTTGATGATCCACTTGTATTCGCCGCGGATGTAGATATAAGCCGTGCGACAGCCCAAAGCGTAAGCCGATGCGATCATGCCCTCTATGAGTAAATGGGGCAGGCGCTCCATCAACAGGCGGTCTTTAAACGTTCCGGGTTCGCTTTCGTCAGCATTGCAGAGCAGATAACGGGGAGTTCCTTCGGGTTTAGCCAAAAAACTCCATTTCATGCCAGTCGGAAAACCGGCGCCTCCGCGTCCACGCAAGCCTGATATTTTTACCTCGTCCAGCACGTTCTCGGGCGTCAGGGCTTTCAGCGCTTTTTCTACTGCGCGATAGCCCCCCTGCTTCCGGTAAACGGCGTAGGTTTCTATTCCCGGCACTTCCGCATGTTCTAATAATAATTTGCGAGACATAGGGTAATTTGAAAATTTGGTTATTTGTTATCGGTTATTTGTTATTGGTGAAGGAGTACATGGATCGAGATTTTGATCATCAAATATCCTCCCAGTAACAAATAACCGGTAACCGTTAATTAATAACTAAAAACAAGCATCACCCCAGCTTCCAGGTTCCTAAAGCTACATTTCCATCCCGGCAATCTTCTATGAAAAGATCAATTTTGGATTCTGTCAGGTGTTCGTGATAAAATTCACCAACCTGCATCATCGGCGCATAGCCACAGGCGCCCATGCATTCCACGGTTTTGAGCGTAAACAAGCCGTCAGGCGTCGTTTCGCCGACCCCGATGCCCAGTTTTTGCTTCAGGTATTCCAACAGCCGTTCGGCGCCTTCGATGGCACAGGGGCCGGTATGGCAAAGCTCCAGCAGGTATTTTCCTACCGGCTTCAGGTTGTACATGGTGTAAAAAGTCGCGACTTCATACACCTCAATGGGTTGAATGTTCAGGATTTTGGCAACCCGATCCATCACCTCCGTGCTCAGCCAGCCCTCGTTTTCTTCCTGCACCAAATGCAGGATGCGCAACAGGGCGCTTTTTTGACGCCCATCCGGGAAACGGGGCAACAAACGCTGGATTTCTGCCATCGTTTCTGGTGAAAAAGACGCTGGCGACCTCTGTTCTTTGATCAATACACCTTCCATAATTTATGCGTCTAGCTCTCCCGCGATCACATTCATGCTGCTCATGGTCAAAATTGCGTCCGAAAGCAGCGAACCCTGGATCATTTCGGGGTAAGCCTGGTAATAAATAAAACACGGGCGGCGGAAGTGCAGGCGATAAGGCTGCCGGCCACCGTCGCTAATCAGGTAAAAACCCAGTTCGCCGTTGCCGCCTTCTACGCAGTTGTAGACTTCGCCCACGGGAATCGGCACTTCACCCATCACAATTTTAAAATGGTAAATCAGGGCTTCCATCTGGGTGTAAACATCTTCTTTGTCCGGGAGGAAATAGCTGGGCACATCCGCGTGGTACAAGCCTTGTGGCAAATTGTCGAGCGCGGATTGGATGATGGCTAAGCTCTGGCGAATTTCTTCCTGCCGCACCATGAACCGATCGTAGGTATCACCGTTGACGCCCACCGGAATGACGAAGTCGAAATCTTCGTAGGACGAATAGGGCGACATGACCCGAACATCGTAGTCTACCCCGGCTGCGCGCAGGTTGGGGCCTGTGAAGCCATAATTGAGCGCCCGTTCTGCCGTGATCGGGCCTGCGCCGATGGTGCGTTCCATGAAGATGCGGTTGCGCTCTAAAAGGCTGTTGAATTCTTCGAAACGGGGTGGAAATTCCTTCAGGAAAGCTTTGAGCTTGGCCATAAAAACCGGACTGAAATCGCGTTCAAACCCGCCGATCCGGCCAATATTCGTGGTCAGTCGCGCACCACAAACCTCTTCGTACATTTCGTAAATGCGTTCGCGCTCCTGAAACATATACGTAAACCCGGTCAGCGCGCCCGTATCCACCCCAATCACGCTGTTGCAGATCAGGTGGTCGGCAATGCGCGCCAATTCCATGATGATCACCCGCATATAATCCACCCGTTTGGGCACTTCGATGCCGGCCAATTTTTCTACCGTCAGGTGCCATCCGATGTTGTTGATGGGGGATGAGCAGTAGTTAAGTCGGTCTGTGATGGGGGTGATCTGGTAAAAGGGCCGCTTTTCGGCTAATTTTTCAAAAGCGCGATGAATATAACCAATGGTCGGTTCCGCTGAAATGATGCGCTCGCTGTCCATTTTGAGCACATTCTGAAAAATGCCGTGCGTAGCCGGGTGGGTTGGCCCCAGGTTGATAGTCGCCAATTCGCCGTCTATCGAATCGAGTGATTTGAAATAGCTCTCCATAGTTATTGGCGGTCTACGCGTTTGTCGAATGTGACCCCTTCGTGGCCTTCGCGACCGAAATAACGGTCGTCTTTATC
>JBJXFD010000133.1:0-13097 GCA_046153985.1 Saprospiraceae bacterium | reverse complement strand
TCAGGTCATTCGCTACGCCATTGAGCAATGGCGCATCCAGAACAACCTGGCAACAGTGAATTACCATCTTGTCGTTAATTCGGCTCCAAATGCCTCGGACACTACCACTTCTCTTAGCATTGGTTTTTATGTTTTTCATCAGCCTACCCAACCCTATGTGGCACTCGACCCCAACTTGTCTTCAACCCTGACCGGGTATCCCAATGGCCCTCAACTGATCACGGCAGATCCACCTCTCGTAACTGCCTATACCATTGTTCTGGAAGGTCGCGAGGCCCTGACAGAAGAATTTCTGATCCCCTGCAACACCTATATCCGGGTGCAGTACGGTGCCCGCATTGGCTTAGGCAACAATCCGGCCAACAACGACAACTGGTACAACCTCTATCCAAGCCTTGATCAATGGACTCAGGATCAGACCATTTCGCAGGCTTCCTGCACTGACAAAATAGAAAGTATCGTGTGTACTGATAAGCCAGTAGCGGTTTGTCAGGATGCTGTTTGCGAAAGCTGTAGCCCCGGATTTCCGGGCCCGCCGCTGTGTTCAGCAGCGGAGTCTGCCGCGACGGAACAGGAATTGAATGACCTTGATGCCCTCATGACTGGCATGACGGCGGCCAATGTGCAAACGCCAACCTTTTTCTACTTGCTGCGCTTCTGTGGTGGCGCTTACCGCTATGTGCTGCGAGAGGAATTGAGCCAACTGACGGTGCCGTACGTGCTGCACCTAACTGTGCCTGTACCCAACACGGACGTCCGTTACCGCATTGGCGACGACCAAAATGGCCCGGCGCAAATTGACGGGCTGAGCAAGGTTTTGCAGCTTCGTCCTGGGAATAATTCCATGCGCATAGACACGCTTCCGCAACTTTCCAACTTAACTCTCTTTGTCTTTCCAAATCGTCCGGCAAATGCCTGAATTGCAATTCATGGTCTTCACGAGCTTTCCGCTTTCGTTGTAGAGTTTGAGCAGGCCTTCTTCTTTATCCCCGTTTTTGTAATAACCTTCGGCTTTGAGCTGGCCGTTGGGGTGGTATTCGACGAAGGGGCCGTTCTCTTCATTTTCCCTGAATGTGACCGTTTCTTTCAACTGGCCGGTTTCGTAATAGCCTTTCCAGATGCCATCCATTGTGTTGGCTACGTAGACGCCTTCCAGTTCCAGTTTCCCCCCAGGGTAGAAAGCCTGGTAAGGCCCTTCAAAAGAACCGCTTTGGTAGTGTTCAATCTGGAGGGTATCGCCCGTTGCATAAAAAAGAATGCGCGCGCCGTGAAGGGTATCATTTTCATAATGCGCCAATTCGATTAATTGCCCGTCGGGATTGAGTTTGTAATAAACGCCTTGCCGGGCATAATCCGACTTTCGGCGCGAAAACCTTTCTAAATAACCGTCTTCGGTCGTTGCCTCGATGACTTCCACGTTCGCGTCATCTTCGCCACTTTGGACTCCTTTGTCGGATGGCGTTCCAGAGCCGCCGCAACCGGTGATCGCGCCAATCAGGATCAATAGAAAAAACAGGTTTCGCATATTTTTTTATTTTATAGTCGTCCGTCCAATGCTGTCGTAATAAAAACCCTGCTCTTCCAACTGGTCTAAATCGTAGAGATTTCGACCATCGAAAATGACCTTGTCGTTCATCAAGTCTGCCATCATCTGAAAACTTGGCGTCCGGAAAACGCTCCATTCCGTCACAATCGCTAAGGCATCGGCGCCACCGAGTGCTTCATACTGATCTGCAGCGAATTGCAGCCGGTCGCCATAAATGCCCTTCACATTCCCCATCGCTTCGGGGTCGTATACCTTCACGACCGCCCCTGCTTCCAGCAATTCATCAATGATGTAGAGCGCCGGCGCTTCCCGGATATCGTCGGTATTGGGTTTGAAAGAAAGCCCCCAGATCGCGATCGTTTTTCCATTCAGGTCGTCGTTGAAAAACGTTTTTATTTTCCGGGTCAGTATGTGCCGCTGGTGTTCATTTACCCGCATCACAGACTTCAGGATGTGGAAATCGTACGCGTGATCGCCTGCCGTTTTGGCTAATGCCCGAACGTCTTTTGGAAAACAACTGCCGCCGTAGCCCACCCCCGGAAACAGGAAGCGTTTGCCAATGCGGGTATCGCTGCCGATGCCGGCACGTACCATATCCACATTGGCGCCAATGCGTTCGCAAAGGTTAGCAATTTCGTTCATGAAGGAGATGCGCGTGGCGAGATAGGCGTTGGCTGCGTATTTTGTCAATTCTGCTGAACGCTCGTCCATAAAAATGATGGGGTTTCCCTGGCGCACAAACGGTTCGTAAAGCAGGCGCATAATTTTTTTGGCCCGTTCCGATTGCGTGCCAATTACGACCCGGTCCGGCTTCAGGAAATCTTCTACCGCCACTCCTTCCCGCAGGAATTCGGGGTTGGAAACGACGTCAAAAAGGGCCTCATCTGCATTTTGGGCAAGAATGGCGTGTACGATTTCGGAGGTCCCGACGGGGACGGTGCTTTTGTCAACAATTACTTTGTAATCAGTCTTCAGCAGATGCGACAATTGGGCGGCCACCCCGGTAATGTAGGAAAGGTCGGCAGAACCGTCTTCTCCGGGCGGGGTTGGCAAGGCTAAAATGATGATTTGGGCGGGGGCGATGGCTTCAGCGAGGTTTGTGGTGAAAGAAAGCCGCCCTTGTTTTGTATTTCGCTCGAAAATCAACTCCAAGCCTGGCTCAAAAATCGGGACTTCTCCGCGGCGCATCCGGGCCACCTTTTGCTCATCAATGTCTACACAAACGACGTGGTTGCCAGTTTCGGCAAAACAAGCCCCGGTTACCAGCCCAACATATCCGGTTCCAACTACAGCAATATTCATGAAGGATTGCGTTTTTAATACTTCACGCTGCTTAGTTTTGTACATAGCCTTTAGCTAAACCACATGATTTGCAGCGTTCAGTAGGACAAAAAAGGATTCGCACCAAACGGTGCGAGGTTTATTAAGAAAGCGCAAATTTATTATTTTACGCAGACATACACCCTGAAAGAGATGAAGCAGTACTTCGAACAACTTTTTTATTCCTTTCCGCTGCAATTACTGTTGTCGCATGTGCGCAGCAATGTGTTACTCATTGGAATGTGGCTGTTGGTCGCGTTGCTCATTACCGGAAAAATCGGCAATAAGCTGGGCGTGCCCTATCTTTTTCTGGATCCTGAATACCAGGGCTCGATTGATTTTTTCAGCTTTTTTTTAGTGGGATTGACCTACGGGGGCTTCGTGATGAGCTGGAACCTGACCACCTACCTGCTCAATGCCCACCATTTTCCTTTCTTAGCTTCCCTGTCGCGGCCATTCACCAAATTTTGTATAAACAACAGTCTGCTCCCCTTAGTTTTTTTCATTTTGTACAGCGGGTATATCTTCCATTTTCAATTGGTTTACGAATCAGTCCCCATTTTGGGGGCATTTCTGCGCTGGCTGGGCCTTTGCGCCGGGGGGCTGACCATCCTGTTGTTCTACAGCGCTTATTTTCATCTCACCAACAAGGACATTTCGCACTACGAGATAGAACCGGCAACCCCGCAGGAAACAGAGCGGCTTTTTGTGCCCGGACGCCGGGATGTGGACATGGATTACATCAAACAGGACGTAAACCGCTGGAAAGTGATGACTTATCTGAATGAGTCTTTCAGGCCAAAGTTGGTGAGAAGTGTGGCCCACTACGATGTGCGCTTGTTGCTCAATATCTTCAAGCAAAACCACCTCAACGTGTTGCTGCTCCAGTTGCTGACCATGGGTTTGTTGCTCGCGCTCGGTTATCTGATTGACGCTGCTGCCTTCCGGATTCCTGCTGCCGCCAGTATTTTTATCCTGCTCAGCATTTTTACAGCCATCATAGGCGCCATCATTTACTGGTTCAGCAATTGGTGGTTCACCGTATTTGTGGGGCTTCTTTTTGTTGCAAATTATGTCACCAGCTTCGACGAGCTCCACCAGCGCAACAAAGCATACGGCATGGATTATGGCTGCGAGCCTGCCGAATATTCCATTGCCCGGATGGCGGAAGTCTGCGAGTCGGGGCAAGTTGACCTCGATAAAAAAAACACGACAGACATTTTAAATACCTGGCTGTCCAAAGTAAGCGAACCCCGAAAAAGGCCGGGAAAACCCAAAATGGTCCTGTTTTGCGTCAGTGGCGGGGGGTTGCGGTCGGCCATCTGGACCATGAAAGTGGTTCAAACTGCCGATAGCCTGCTGGAGGGACAATTGATGCCCCACACGGTGCTCATCACGGGGGCTTCCGGCGGCATGATCGGCGCGTCGTATTTGCGCGAACTGTATTTGCAAAAGCAAACCGGGAAAGCGCTGAATGTTTACGACCAAAGCCATATTGATCAGATTTCCAAAGACTTACTCAATTCAATCGCGTTCACGATTGTCACGAATGATATTTTTCTGCCCTGGGCGAGATTTCAGCAAAGCGGCCACACGTACAACAAAGACCGGGGGTATATTTTTGAACGGCAGTTGAACGAAAACACACAGGGCCTGCTGGATAAAAGCCTGTCGGACTACCGCGAGCCGGAACGCCGCGCACTCATTCCCATGCTGTACCTCACCCCAACCATTGTAAATGATGGCAGGCGGCTGGTGGTATCCCCACACGGGGCCTCTTTTATGATGATTCCTCCGGTCAGCGCGGTGCATCGTCAAACCCTGGAAGTGGACGCGGTGGATTACCGTTGGATGTTTGGCGCCCAAAGCGCTGACAGCCTGCGCTTTCTGACTGCTTTGCGCATGAATGCGACCTATCCCTACATTTTGCCCAACGTGCATTTGCCCAGTGTTCCGGGCATAGAGGTGATGGACGCCGGCGCTTTGGACAATTACGGCCTGTTTTCTGCCCTTCGTTTTGTGCAGGTTTTTCGCGACTGGATTGAAAAAAATACTTCCGGCGTGGTTTTGGTGCAAATCAATACGTCTGAGCGCACAGAAGAGATTTCTGCAAGCAACAATATCGGGGTCATCGAGAGCCTGTTCAACCCGGTAGGCATTGCAGGTAAGGTGTTTACCCTGCAGGAATTTCAGTACGACAACAGCTTAGGGTTGATGTACAATTTGCTTGGGAAAGACCAGATGGAGGTGATCCGCTTCATCTACCGCCCCCGCGACCGCAAAAAACTGAAGGCGGCGATTTCTTTTCACATCACCCAATTAGAAAAAGACGATGTACTGAACGCCATGTGGCTGCCCGAAAACAGGAAAAACCTGGAAGCTTTGCATCGGGCAATCCTACAATAATTAGTGTCTGTCTTTATAGTCCGATAGCTGCATTACCACTTTTTTTACAAAACCAACTGAGAGACAGCTATATTTGCACCGGATTAACGCACAAGTTTTCATCTTGCGCCGCTCAAGCTACATAAAAAATGAAAATAGTTATTGCCGGCGCCGGAGACGTCGGCTTTCACCTCGCCGAGTTACTTGCCTTTGAACAACGCGACATTGTGCTGATAGATAACAACCAGGATGTACTGGATTATGCAGCAACACACCTCGATGTAATGACCCTTCGGGGCGACGCTTCTTCTATAGAGATTCTGGAACAGGCGCAGGTATCGCGCGCGGGACTGGTATTGGCTGTGACAACATCTGAAAAAACCAACCTGCTCACGGCCATTTTAGCCAAAAAAATGGGCGCCCGGCAAACCATTGCCCGGGTGAAAACGATGGATTATCTGGAGGACGAGCAGCGAAAAATGTTTGAGGAGTTAGGCGTGGATGCCCTGATTGCGCCAAGCCAGCTTGCCGCTGAAGAAATCCAGCGATTGATCGGGCAGTGTTCTTTTACGGATATTTACGAGTTTGAGGAAGGCCGAATCAACCTTATTGGCCTTACGCTGGGAGAAACATCTCTATTGATCAATGTGAAACTGAGTGATTTACATCGAATTGATCCTGATGCAACTGTGCGTCCGATTGCGATTCTTCGGGGTCACCAAACCATTATTCCCAACGGAGAAACCATCTTGCTCCGAAATGACCACATCTACTTCATTACCGATAAGGAAGACATTGATACGCTGGTAAATATGGTGGGCAAAAAGAAAGTGAAGGTCAAAAACATCATGATTCTTGGCGGCACCGACCTGGCTGTTGCAACCGCCAAATTGCTGGAAAATGACTACAGGGTCACGCTGGTCGAACGCGACAAAGACCATTGCAAATACCTGAGTGAAATCCTGAACCACACCCTGGTCATCAATGGCGAACCCAGTAATTTTGACCTGCTGGTGGAAGAAGGATTGGACAATATGGACGCAGTCGTTGCCCTGACCAACAATTCCGAAGCCAACATTATTGCCAGCCTTACGGCGAAAAATCACGGCGTCTACAAAACGATTGCCCAGGTTGAAAACAAAGAATACACCCATATTTCTCAAAATATCGGAGTGGATACGCTCATCAACAAAAAGTTGATTGCGGCCAACAACATTTTCCGCTACGTCCGCAAGGGCCAGGTTGCGGCAGTCACCAGCATTAATGGCGTGGATGCTGAGGTGATTGAGTTTGTGGTTCACAAAGAAAATCAGCTCACCCGAAAGCCGCTCAAAGATTTGCATTTCCCAAAATCGGCGCTGGTTGGAGGCGTTATCCGGGGCAAAGAGAGCCTGATCCCAGACGGAAATTTTCGGTTCCAGGTGGATGATAAAGTCATCGTATTCGCTTTACCGGAGGCCATTGCCAAAGTAGAAAATCTCTTTCGATAAGCCATATAAGTCCAGATAAATTGATCAGTTTTCGTCCCATAGCCCGCGTCCTTGGCGTCACCCTGCTGCTGCTTGGCGGTCTGATGTTAGCCTGTTTGCCTGCCTGTTATTATTATCAGGGCGGAGATGAAGGCCCGATTGCGCTTTCTGCGCTCATTTGCATTGTTTTTGGGGCGCCGCTGCTGTTTTTTTTCAAATCAGTGAATGGTAAAGGTGTCAACAAACGCGAGGGTTACCTCATTGTGGCGCTGGGCTGGTTGGCCATGACGCTGTTTGGGATGCTGCCGTTTATTTTCAGCGGCGTGTTGCCGGGAATTGCAGATGCGTTTTTTGAAACGGCTTCGGGGTTGACCACCACAGGCGCTACGGTCATTACTGATATTGAAGGAACGCCCAAGGGGATTTTGCTTTGGCGCAGCCTAACCCACTGGATTGGCGGCATGGGCATTATTGTGCTGACGGTGGCACTTTTCCCGTTGCTGGGCATTGGCGGCGTCGAACTTTTTGTTGCGGAAGCGCCCGGGCCTACTACGGATAAGGTACATCCCCGCATCCGCGAAACGGCCAAGCGCCTATGGCTGATTTACGTGGCACTGACCGGATTACTGACCCTTTTACTTTGGGCGGAAGGCATGACGTTTTTTGACGCCATCAACCACTCCATGGCTACGATGGCGACCGGGGGATTTTCCACCAAAAATGCCAGTGTGGCGTATTATACCTCGCCAATGATCCAGTATACCCTAACCCTGTTCATGTTCATTGCAGGGATAAATTATACGATTATTTATTACGGACTAAAAGGGAAACTCAAAAAAGTATGGAGCAGCGATGAATTCCGCGCTTATTTGGTTTTGGTGCTCGTCCTTGCTGTCGTCATTACCATTGGCGTACATCAAGCGACTAACCAGCCTTTAGAAAAATCTTTCCGCGACAGCCTTTTTCAGTTGGTTTCGGTCATTACGACAACCGGCTTCATTACTGCGGATTACACCAAGTGGTCGCCGGGACTTACCATGCTGTTTTTTGTGCTGTTGTTTATTGGGGCCTGCGCCGGCTCTACAGCGGGGGGCATCAAAATCATCCGGCATTTTGTCTTTTTTCGCAATTCTTTTCTGGAATTCAAACGCCTCATCCACCCCAGGGCTATTGTGCCGCTGAAGCTGAATGGAGAAGTCGTGGCGGGCAGGATTCTCATCCATATTTTTATTTTCCTGCTGCTGTACATGATCTTGTTTGTACTGGGCTCCCTGGTGCTGTCTATCATGGGGGTTGACTTCCTGACTGCTATTGGCGCCGTGGCGACTTGTCTGGGCAATGTTGGGCCGGGTATTGGCAAGGTAGGGCCGGTGGATAATTTTGCCTGGCTTTCGCCGGAGGTCAAGTGGGTGCTTTCTTTCCTGATGTTGCTGGGGCGCCTCGAAATTTTCACGATATTAGTGCTGTTTACCCCTTATTTCTGGAAATCCAACTAGTGAATGATGTATCTTTGCAGCATCAAAGCCTTCTCATTCATCAGATTAAATCTGCATCATTGATTGCCACCGACATAAAAAAAGACATCAGGCTGTTGTCTGACGCAGCCCTGGAAGACCTGTTCAAAGAAATGGGGCAACCCGCTTTTCGCGCACGGCAGGTGCAGGAATGGCTGTGGCAAAAGGGCGTGCACGACTTTGAAGCCATGACGAGTTTGCCCAAATCGCTGCGGGATCAATTGGCGGCAAGCTTTGAAATTCGCCCTATTTCGGTGGATAAGGTGCAGCACAGTTCGGACGGCACCATAAAATCCCGGTTTCGCCTGCACGACGGCCACCTGATCGAAGCGGTACTGATTCCGGTGGCGGAAGACGGGCGCTTTACGGTCTGTGTTTCCTGCCAGGTTGGGTGCAGCCTGACCTGCAAATTTTGCGCTACGGGGCGCATGAAGCGCGTGCGGAACCTCGATGCCGCCGAAATCTTTGACCAGGTCGTTTTGGTCAACCGGCAATGTCTGGAGGTTTTCAAACAACCCATTTCAAATGTAGTCTACATGGGCATGGGCGAACCCCTGCTGGCTTACCGCAATGTGCTGGACAGCGTGGCGCGCCTCACCTCTCCGAAAGGGCTGGGCATGTCGCCGCGCCGCATTACGGTCAGCACCGCCGGCATTGCCAAAATGATCCGGCAATTGGCCGACGACGACGTGCGGTTCAACTTAGCCCTGTCGCTGCACGCTGCCGACGACGAAAAGCGCAACGAAATTATGCCAATAAACGAGCAAAACAACCTTGAGGCGCTCATGGATTCTTTGGCTTATTTTTATCAAAAAACCCGCAACCGCATCAGCTACGAGTACATCGCTTTTCAGCGTTTTAATGACAGTTTGGAAGACGCGGCAAGGCTGGCCACGCTATGCACCCGTTTCCCGGTAAGGGTCAACGTCATCGAATACAACCCGATAGACGACGCGCCGTTTGAAAAATCGGACGCCGACCAGATTGACCGGTTTGCAGCTTATTTGCGCAAAAAAGACATTGTGATTACGGTGCGACGCAGCCGGGGGAAAGATATTGATGCAGCGTGTGGTCAGTTGGCGAATAAGGCCTGAGGGTTGGCATTACCCACTTGAACTACCTTGGTTGAACATTTACTTGACAGGCGAGATGTTATTTTTTTTACCGTTCAATATTCCTGCTACAGAGATGTCTTCGTCAATATCTGGCCAGTGAATGCCTGAACCTTTTCCAATGAATCGCCAGTTCATTCGTTGTTCTTGTGTTGCCTTTGCCAATCGCCAAAACCAATTATAAGGTACCCCGATACGCCGGCCATCCTCAAGTTGAATGTAGAAAAAATCAATCTCGAAGGACAGCGCTGTCGCTCGAATATCTTGTAATTCAGCCGAAGTACTCATACCATTTTTTTTTAAATTCATCCTGATTTTCCCGCACTTTCCGATCCACTTTCTTTTCCTCGGATGGTGTAAAATTACGCATGTAATACTTTTTTACGGGATTCAACTAATATTTCCCTAACGCTTCTCCTTTTTCAATATGCACGTGAGGCGGTTCATTGCCTTCATTGCTGTAAAAGAAAAAACGAAAACCCAGCCATTTGAGAATTGTAGGCATAGTTTTTAAGTGATAAAGTTAAGGTGATTTTTTTTAAAAAGAAACAATGGCCTCATAAATACGTTCAGTGAACTATTCCTTTTAGCGCTTGCTCAATAGGCTTTTTATAGTTATCATTGCAACTGCTTTTCAACAAACGTCATGAACAATAGACTCATTATCTCCTCTTTAATCGGCCTTGGACTTATTCTGACAATCCTGTTCGCCAGGCGGGGAGCTACTGCCGCGCCTCCGATTGTGCTTCAGCAAACCAACCGCGAGGAGGAAATGGGCGTGTCGGAGATCACCGATACCGCTTTCCGGCGGATTGTAGCGGAGTATGAAGCCTACGTGGAAGAAGCCCTTGCAAAAGAAAACGTGCCCGGCGCAGCAGTAGCCATTGTCAAAGACGGCAAAATCGCTTACCTGCGTGGGTTTGGGTTGAGGGAAGTTGGCACAAGAGATTCCATTGATGTCCATACCGTTTTTCGGCTTGCCTCCCTGTCCAAAGGATTTGCACCGGTTTTGACCGGCCTGATGGTGCAAGACGGCGTACTTGACTGGGATGACCCTGTGGTGCGCCATGTGCCCGACTTCCAGTTGCGCGATAAAAAAAGCACAGAAATTCTGAACCTGCGTCATATTCTAAGTCATACCACGGGTTTGCCCCGCCATGCGTATTCCAATTTGCTCAACGACGGATTGGATTACGAGCAGATTGTCGGCAAACTAAAAAATGTGAAACTACCCTACAAAGTCGGCAAACACCACGATTATCAAAATGTCGCTTACAGCCTTATCGGCGATGTGATTGCCAACAGCACCGGGAGTTCCTACAATGAATTGCTGGCTGAACGCCTGTTCAAGCCAGCCGGTATGAAGGATGCTTCGGCAGGCTATCATGAAATCATGTCTTCACCCAATGTTGCCCTGCCGCACGGGGTCAGCAAAAACGGGTATTATCCGATGGATATTTCTCCCCGCTATTACTCCGCCTCTCCTGCGGCCGGGGTGAATGCCAGCATTTACGATATGGCACAGTGGTTGCGCTTGCTGATGGGGCATCGCCAGGAGGTCATCAAACCGGCTACGTTGCGCGAAATTTTCACCCCTCAGGTAACCATGCCTTTGCGGGAATCCACCTTATACCAGTGGCGGCCTTTGGAACGGGCCTGGTATGCGCTTGGCTGGCGGGTTATGGAACGCTCCGATGACAAGCGGTTGATTTACCACGGAGGCTTCGTTAACGGCTACCGCGGCGAAGTTGCGTTTTCACCTGAAGATCAGATCGGCATTGTCATATTGAGCAATTCGGTCAGCAATTTTATTTCAGAATCGGCGCCGCGCTTTTTTGATTTGTACTGGTACCTCTACCCTTCTTTAGAACCTGAAAGCGAGCTGCCGCAACTCAGCATTCGATGAAAGGGACTTATGCCATCCTGTATAAAAACAAACAAAAGATACTATGCCAATCCGATTAGAACCCGATGACCCGCAAAGCGGAGGCCAACGACCACAAAACAACAATACCGGCGGTGGCGGCGGCTTAGGCCCGTTGCTGAAATTCCTGCCACTTGTGCTGCTTTTTGTTTTCAAACGCCCCAAACTCCTCATCCCCATTCTCCTGGTTGGCGGCGCGTGGTACTTTTTCTTTGGCGGCCAGGAAATGTTGTCAGGCGGGGTAACCGAAAGTGGCGGCGACTTTTCACTGGGCGCGGCTTTGAGCGAAGAGCGCTATGATAAAGCGGAGGTTTTTGAACCCTTAGCTTATGGCAGCTTTAACCAAATGCCTGCGCGGGTGTCGCTGGAGCAATACGCGCCCACCCGGCGCCACCAGGGCCAGCAAGGTTCTTGCGTAGGATGGGCAAGTGCATACAGTGCCCGCACCATCCTGCACGCAAAAGCAACCGGACAAAACCCAAACAGCGTGGCGTTTAGTCCGGCTTATCTCTACAACCAGATTGCGTTGGATGGTTGCCAGGGCGCCTACATGCTCGACGCCATGAAAACCATGCAACAGGGCGGCGCCTTGCCCTTTAACCAGTTCAGGTACGACGACCAATCCTGTTCTGCATCCCCAAACAGCAGCCAACGCCGCGATGCGCAGCAATATAAAATCAAAGGCTTTAACCGCTTGTCGGAAGGCGGAGAAGAATATGGCCCCGATATCCAGGGGATTCGGCAAAACTTAGCCCAGGGCGCGCCGGTCGTGATTGGCATGATGGTAGGCGGCACCTTTATGAGTCGCATGGTAGGCCAAAAAGTATGGTACCCCACTCAGGGCGATTATTCCATGCGCGGTTTTAGTGGGCACGCGATGTGCGTCATCGGCTACGACGATAACTTAGACGGAGGAGCTTTGCAGCTTATGAACAGTTGGGGGGAAGATTGGGGCGATCGCGGCATGGCTTGGGTGCGCTACAAAGATTTTGTACACTTCACGAAGGAGGCTTATGGGTTGTATCCAATGGGCAGCAGTACCCAACAGGCGGCAGACCAGAACAAATTAGCGGTGGAATTCGGGTTGCTCGATATGGCTACCGAAAAAACCATTGCCATGCGGCAGGCGGGCGACCTGGTGTTCAAAACGGTGAATCCCGTCAAAAAAGGCGATAAATTCAAAATCCTGCTGGCCAACAGCATCGAATGTTATACCTATGTTTTTGGACAGGAAACGGATGGCTCCAGTTATGTGCTTTTCCCGTACACGGAGAAACACTCGCCCTATTGTGGCATCACCGGCACGCGGCTGTTTCCGAAAGACGAATCACTGAAGGCCGACGACCTCGGCAATTCCGATTTTATGGCCATCGTCATTTCCAAAACCCAGCTCGATGCCAAGCAATTTAACCAGCGCATCAACGCCAGCCGCAAAGGCAATTATGCTGAGAAACTAAAAGAAGCCCTTGCCGATCAGCGCGTGAGCAGCGTCGCTTTTCAGGTTGGTGAAACCATTGCTTTCAAAGCCGATACAAAAGGCAAAAACGCGGTGGGAATGGTTTTGCAAATTGACAAGCGTTGATTGTTTGATCAGTGGCTCTGTTAGTGAGGGTGTCACTCTAAGTGTAATGTCGTCAACTTAGCTTCGTTAAAGACCCTGCAAGGGTCAAATGTGAATAGCCCCCGATGAAATCGGGGGAAAATGTAGGTATGGTGAGGTAACGGGCAACCCCGAATGGGGTTGAATATTGACAATGGAGTGTGGTATGTTAACATTCAACCCCATTCGGGGTTCGGCGTTACCCCGTTTATGCGACCAACCCCCGA
>JBJXFD010000118.1:0-10449 GCA_046153985.1 Saprospiraceae bacterium | reverse complement strand
ATCTGGTTCTTCGTCAATTTTGGTGATGGTCATCCAGAACGGAATAAAATTCGTTTGCAAAACAGTTTGAACCGGGCCATCCCATACATCTGGCCTCCAGAGCCTTGATGTTTGGCGAAGCGACCTTTGAAATCTTACCTTGAAGGTTAAATGCGCCTTCTCATGGTAGTTTTTCCTATTGGCCTGCTTTTTGAAATCCCAGGAATAGAGCTATCTTCCATAACCCTGGAGAACGAACGGGCCATACTACAGATCGGCTCCACTGGCCATTCCAGCCCTTGTCCTAAGTGTAATTCTCCCTCGTTCAAGGTTCACAGCCGATACAATAGGACGATTTCAGACCTTCCGTTATGTGGAATATCGGCTGAGGCGCGATTAAGGGTTCGGAAATTTTTGTGTATATCCGATGGTTGCAAGCAAAAGGTATTCTCAGAACGTTTCAGTCACTTTGTCAATCCATATGGGCGTCGAACCATACGCTTAGATCAACGACTAACCACATTAGGTCTGAAAGCTGGCGGCAATCTGGGAGCCTCCATTGCCATGTTGATGGGTATTTCGATCAGTTCGTCAACCATATTGCGCTTAATCTTTAATACAGAGGAGGCGGAAATAGAGATACCCAGGGTACTAGGAATCGATGATTGGGCCTTTAAAAAAGGACGCAACTATGGAACAATCCTGGTTGATTTGGAAAGGCAGCAACCCATCGAACTACTTCCAGATCGGGAATCGGAAACAGTGCGTAAATGGCTTACAGAACATCCAGGAGTAGAAATAATCAGCCGGGACCGAGGTGGTGATTACGCAAAAGGTTCGCGTGAAGGAGCGCCACAGGCAATACAAGTAGCCGACCGATGGCACCTGCTCAAAAACCTCGGTGATGCATTATACAGGATGATGAATAAACACAATCGGGAATTGCGGCAAGTAGCCCAACAAGTGGCTCAATCAGAAGAAATTACTATCGAAAATCAACAAAATGAATCGGAAGGCCAAGTCAAAACTGATTCGACAAATAAAGAAACCCCATCCAAACATGAGTTGAATTTCCAGGAAGTAAAACGGTTACAAGCCGAAGGACAGCGCATCAGGGCCATTTATAGAATAACGGGTCTTCATCGGCAGACCATCAAGAAGTATTTCCAATATGACACCTACCCTGATGGGAAAGGAGCCCCTTCATCTGCTTCCTGTGTGCATCCTTACGGACAACATATCCGGAAACGCTGGTACGAAGGCGAAAACAACCATGTGAAGTTATTGGAGGAAATCAAAGCAATGGGTTATGCCGGTTCGTTTTCCAGTCTTTATCGATATACCCGACAATTGCCTCAGGGTGATGATCGTCGGGATGCGGAGAAAATGATGCAAGCAAAGGCAGAAGTGTGGTCTTCTCGGAAAGCTGCAAGATTGCTAAGCAAACATGCCGATTCTTGGACAGGCGAAGAAAAGAAGTATCTGGAAGCGCTCTTCAAACTTTGTCCCAATGCAGAAAAAGCTCGAGGGATAGCCATAGAATTCCAGGACATGATGAAACTAAAAAAACCGGAATTGCTTGATTCCTGGATTGAAGACGCCATTAAAAGCGATGTGGAAAATCTGAAACGGTTCGCCAAGGGCATACAACAAGATTACGATGCGGTTAAGGCGGCTTTAACTTTAGCCTGGAGCAATGGGCAGGTAGAAGGTCAAGTGAACCGGCTGAAGACACTGAAGCGCCAGATGTACGGCAGGGCAGGGTTTAAATTGCTTCGGAAACGAATTTTATTCCGTTCTGGATGACCATCACCAAAATTGACGAAGAACCAGATACTCCGGAATAAACAGATATAGGCCCCGGCGGGAACTATCCCTAAATCAAACCCCTGCTGGTCAAGTGTTTATAGCGCATATTCATTGCGCTTTTAATCCTTAAAGATAAGTAGAAAGAACATTTTTGGCAATAAAATCCATGGATTATTTACGGCAGCGGGCTGAACCCGCAACTTTAGTGCGTGTAGGGCCAAAGGCCGTAACGAGCAATGCCGTATTTAAAATGCAAGGGTTGGAAAGTAGTAGAGCTTTGGAGCGAGTGGGGAAGGTGATACCAGAGTTCAGGATAGTTACTTTAGTACTCCTCTGATCGCCGTGAAAATCCAAAATGGCATTCAGGAAGGAAATAAGGGTTTCTTTTCGGGTGTCGTTACCGAAAATCTTACAAATGCAATGTCGTTTTTTATATCTACAAGTTCCATCGTTTTTTACAAAGTTAAGTGTTTTTCTTTGAAAACTTCGAAATAAGCAATGTGAAGGGATATGAAACGATTATTTCAACGATAAGAATTATGGAGAATTTTATAACATCACTGGGGAATTTTCTAATATTTTCATTTTCGATTATATAAGTGTAGATATTGTTCATATATAAATCGGTGATGTCTATCGCTTTTTGAGATGGATAAAAGCTCAATTTCGATGTCAAATAAATTAACAAGCCTATGCCTAACCAAATCAAAGAACAAGGTAAAATCACCTTAAGGTAGTCCCCAAGCTCGTTAGATATATTAACAGAAATTATGTCTTTAAAAATATCTCCGTAAATATTAACGGGTTCTTCTTTTTGGTATAATGCTTGACTCCATGCTATAATCTGGAATACTGGTAAAACCATAGGACTAATTATTGTCATGATCAATATGATTCCAAACAATCCTATCGTACCAATAGCCGCTGGAATTAGTGTAATGTTCCAAATAATGACAATTGCCCAAGAAAGTATTTTTTCGAGAAATTTTTCATTTTGGGGAATAAAATTATGGCTCTCATTATTTTGAAAATATCCATATTCTATTGCCAATACCAGAAAACCTACAAGAACACCTATCAGAATTTGACTTATCGAAGATTGGTTGTTTTTTTCGTTTTTATCTGTCATTTTATATAACTGTTATGGCGTCCATCGAAAATACTACAGAACCACTGACCATACCAATCGCAACTTTGCATCACGGTAGTCGTTGGCACCGATAAAGAGAGGAAAGGAGAGGAGAGGCATAAGGTTCATATGGTAGTTGTTTAACAATGTAAATGTAACCCGAAGTTTCAAATTTCCAAATCACCCAATGGACTTTTTACTTTGTTTCAACTTTTTTAAGTTACGGTGTAGTACCGTACCGCCGAACTCCAGTTCGGCTGCGTCGCATCAGATGCAGCCTACTTCGCCGAACTGGAGTTCGGCGGTACCCCTCCCACTACTCCCCGTTCCCATTGATCGTTTCCATAATTGCTCTAAAGCTGTTCAACCCGGATTCTATGTTTTCGATAATTGGTCAACAAACAACACATAATCAGCAGGCCCCACATCCGTGAGGTACTCCCGAACGGCAACGCCCTGGCTTGCCGATAAATCCACTTTGCTTTTTGATTGCACCGTCCATCCTGCGCCCATCAGCATGTTGTCAATGCGGTCTCGCGCGGTCTGTTCCGGGTTTTGGTTGATATGATCCGGCATATTTTATAGGACTTCTATTGTTTCGGGGGGAGCTTGTGAAAGATCAAGTTTTGGGTAAAGTTATGAAAAAGTGGGGATTTTTTGGGGGTGGGGTAGAAGACGCGACGGATTGCAAATCCGCGCGAGTAATGGACGTGTTTTTATGAAATTTTCGATGATGAAGACTTTGGGCTAGGGGTAAAATCCCAATGTCAATGATGACCCCTTAATGAAAAAATTGTGAAAATTTTTCCGAGATGAAAACTGCAATCGGGTTTTTGAGTACTGCTAGAAGAGCCTGAAATCCAAATGTAAGAAGTATGAAAAATAGAGCTGTGACCATCTCTTGCTTGTTGCCTCTAACTTTCGGGAGAAAGAACAAGAGAAACGGGAGAAACAGTCTCAAAATGAGTAGAAAAAATATGAACAATAGAATAAAATTGTAATAATAAAGGAGATTTGAAACCCAAAAGGCTGTGTCTCCAAGTGTCGTTCCTTTTTTGATAAAAAAGGAAGGAATACAAGTAACTACAATCATCCATAAACTTACTTTCAACGAAATCCATGTAAAAACGCTGTCAGAAGTTTCTAAAAAAGGCTTTTTACTTGATACCCAAAGTCTTTGCGACCATGAGTCTCCATGTGCGTCTTTTTTATCATCGCGAGCACGTGAATACACCCCGTAAATTAGACAAATAGATAACAAATAGAGCAAACCAATAAAAAAGCCCAAAAATTGATACATATGAAAATGTTTTTTGCCTTACGCGGGGTAAGGCTATTTATTTTTATTTTTCTGTTAACTATGGTTGATCGTCAACTCCTTCTATAGGCCCTATTGCGTAAAAACCCGCTTTGTCACCAGTGATTAAGCAAACGCCAATTGCGTAAAGCCAACTGTTTTGGTTGGCTTTACGCAACTGCTGAACCGATAAAAGAGAGGGAAGTAGCGGCATAAGGTTCATATAGTGGTTGTTTAACTATGTAAATGTAACCCAAAGTATCAAATTTCCAAATCACCCAATGGACTTTTTACTGTGTCCCAACTTTTTTTAGTGATCCCGACTTCATCGAGACAAGTCATGCGTATAAACCTGCTTTCATGCCCCAACTTATTTAAACACCGCCAAATCTGCCAAAAGCTTCAGCAGGGGGTGCAGGCAACGTACCGATGTTTAGGAGGCATGTGCGTTCTGCACAATGTTGTGCGTTCGTTCTTCAATTATAATTCGGTTATATTTTTCTTCAACTATAGCATCATCAATCAAATTTATTTTGGTTTTATGATTAAACAACCGAGCCGTCATTTATTGTTGCATACTTATTACCATACAGGTTTTCATCGGTTGATGGAGAGCAAAATCCTTTTTTATTTATGCGTAAAATACCTATGTAATTACCAGGGTTGTTTTGGTTTTTTATCTCTTCTTCCATTTCTTTATAAGCTTCCATTGTCAAGTTATGAGCATCTTCCGCTGTTCTACCTTCTGCCAAAGCTTTGGCAAGTACTTCATCTGGATAGAAAAATAATTTGTCTAAATGAGGGAAATTAGAATCATTAGGGAAACTGAATCTTCTGTTGTATCCAAAAAACGCCCAACACCCTTTTTGAATTAAATAATTACCTAAATCTAAAGCACACCAACAGGCTTTCAGATGAATAATTCTCTGATATTCTGATAAAATATCACCTTCGCCGGTCTTTATCAGTGGTTTATTGTCATATCCAATTAATTCATCTCTTTCGCCATGAGCACAACAACTCAATAACCCACCAGATCGTGAATTAAGAATATCTTTAAGATTTAGTCTAATTGCCAAGTTTTTAGTGAGGTTTGAATTAATTAATTTATTCAACTCAGGTACAACTTTATTCTGTCTGTACTGACCTGGCAATTTGCTATCATCATCATTCATAACATCAACCCATGTAATCATCTATTCCCGATTTTAAGTTTACTCCCTGTTTAATGAACCTTGATTTAAAATCTCTATTAATGCATTAATGGTTTCCATCTCTATCTCAATGATATAATCACCAAGTGGAGTATCAGCCTGAACCTCATTTATTGCCGTTTCTCTATCTACTCGCACGTTGTTGAAACTAAATGAACCATAGTTCTCAACACTTTTAATACGATTAAGAACGAGTTGTTTCTTTTCCTCTAACTTTAAATTTTTCTCATCAAACTGCTCAGCTTTAGAAGAAATGTCAAAACCCTGATAACCACTCAAGGTAATAGGAGTTCCATCGGACATATATCCAATTGGTAAATCCCATTGGTCATTTGGAATTTTTGGATGATTATTCATCATTTTTCTCCTCTTTAAATTGATGTTCTATTTCCATATTTTACAGTCAATCGATTTTGGCGTTTGTTGTTTTAGAGTAAGGTAAATACCCTCTTTCAACTCCTGCAAAAACTACCTTTGAGTTTTGGTTAAATACTATGCAATTTAGAGTCACACCGCCAGAATGTTCTAAGCGATTTTTAACGAAAAGTCCCTTTTTGTGCAACGTACCTCCCGTTCCAGAAGCCTTGAGAAGGATAACGTAAGAGTTTTCTTTTGAAAGCAAATCATAAAGAGCTTCTACCGAGAGAATATTGGACAAATTGGACTTTCCATCATTCTGAACATATAATGCTTTAAATATCGTTTCAATAGAGGCTTTATCAGAATTTATCTTGTTCTTAGTATTTTCAACTAACTTTAATGCTTTGTTGATTTGATCTATTTTATCCTTATCTTTTTCATCTTTGAGTAACACAGTGAGTTTATTTGTTTGCTTATCTAACTCAGTAATTAAATTCACTATCTTTGATGTTAATTTATTAAGCTCTTTAATTTTGTCTGATAAAGGTGTGTTCTTCACGCCTATCGAACTAACGATTGGATATAAGTTTGGAGCATAGAAATCTATGTTGTTACTATCATTGCTAATTATTTGGAAGAACGATGAAATTAAATCTTTATCATCGTATTCTGATTTAAAGGTCGTATAGGAAATATCCGTTTTGAAATAGGAAGAAATTCCGGCTATTGCATTTAATACACCGCCTGCTGAAATTGCAAGTCCCGTTAATGAAAGACCACTTCCAAAGGATAAAGCCTCTGCATCCAATATATCTTGGGCTTCAGTTACATGAACCTCAACATCCTTAATTTTTTGACTTAGCTCCTCAACTAATGCCTTGTATTCATTTATTTTATTTAGTTGAATGTTATCATAATATATCAACGTGATTCTATTCTGTTCACCATCAATTAGATTTGGGTTAATAGTCTTATTTAATTTATTAACCATATTTGACATTGCAGATGATAATGCTTTACTTGATAGTAATTTAGCTTCTATGTGTTCGCCAGTCACACTGACCTCACCTTTAGGTAGTGTTATATCAAAAGCTTTCTGTTTTGCGATATTATTTTCAAATATATTTTTTTGATATTCTGATATTTCTTTTTCAAGTTTTAAGATTTCAGCTTGTTCTTGAAGTCTTTTTACTTCTTCAGATACTTCTTTTGTTTCCTGTGCATTAGTTTTCATACAAAATAAAGTTATGATGGTTAAAACAGTAAATAGTTTTTGAAGTTTTATTTTCCAATTCATTTTGTTGTTTTTAAAATTGTTTTAAATTTTATTGTTCGCATTTTCATTGAATGACACACAACTTGTGCCCTATCGAACCACTGACCATATCAATCGGAACTTCGCATCGCTGGAGTCGTTGGTTCCGTTACGACACCTAATGAGTGACATACAACAAAGCCCCTGCTTCCGGCAAACACCAAAAAGCAGGGGCTTTGTATAACTGTTCTCTGTGGCGGTCATATCAGGATTTGTTTTACAAGCGCTAAGGTAATGCTATTTTTTTATATGGCAAAATTCGGAAGTATAAAAATCTTAATTCATCATTTTTATTAAAATGCCAAATCTTCAAACGGGTTTTTGACCTTTACCCAACCGGCATGCGCCGAGTGGATGGAGATTTCAGTTATTTTGCAGTTTTCATCCCCCAACAAGTATTACTCCCTCACTCAAATTCCCATAAATCAAATACTTCCTTTGAACCGCTTTAAACGCCGCCAAACCTGCCAAAAGCTTCAGCGGGAAAGGAGTAGCGTTCGACGCTACTCAAAATCCCCATAAATCAAATACTTCCTCCTTACCACCTTAAACACTTCCAAATCCGCCTGCCAGCTCTCCCGGATATCCTCCTCACTTTTCCCCGCAATAATTTGTTTGCGCAATTCGTCAGAGCCGGCCAATTTATCAATATACAGCGTTTTGAGGAAAAAATTGTCCTTGTCCGGGAAATCCCGGTAGTAATTGAGCAGGTACGACAAATCAATACGACCCACGGCCCGGAGGCTGTCGGGCGACAGGGTGCTGAGGTCGTAACCCCGGCACAACTTGCCTTCTAAAGGCGGATTTATGGACCCCGGCATGGGCACGGGCGTAAATTCAAAATCGCCTTTCGGAAACCCCGGACTGCCCAGCACTTGAAACTGCTTGTTGGTGCCGCGCCCGATGCTCACGTTCGTGCCTTCAAAATAGCAGATAGAAGGGTAGAGGTAAATCGCCGTCATGTTGGGCAGGTTGGGAGAGGGTTTTATGGGCAGGGCATAGGCCGTTTTGTGGTCGTAGTTGGCACAGGGAATCACCGTTAGGTCGCATTTGAGGCTGTCGGGGAGCCAGCCTTCGCCGTTGATCATTTGCGCGTACTCGCCCACCGTCATGCCGTGTGCTACGGGAATGGGGTGCAGCCCGACAAAAGATTCGTACCCCGGTTTGCGCGTGGGGCCATCCACAAAATGCCCGTTCGGGTTGGGGCGGTCGAGCACCATAAATTTGACCCCGTGCCGGGCGCAGGCTTCCATGGCGTAGTGCATGGTAGAAATGTAGGTATAGAAACGCGTGCCCACGTCCTGCACGTCAAAAATCAGCCAGTCCACCCCAACTAAGTCTTCTTTGGACGGCGCCTGTTTTTTGCCGTAGAGCGAAACTAAGGGAACACCGGTTTTGGGGTCTTTGCCATCAGCGATTTTTTCACCGTCGGCGGCGGTACCCCGAAAACCGTGTTCGGGTGCAAAAATGGATTGGATGCGCACGCCCCGGCGCAGCAGGCTGTCGGCTAAATGCAGGTCGCCAATCATCGCCGTGTGGTTGACCAATAAGGAAACCGTTTTTCCATCCAGAATCGGCAGGTAATCGTCTAATCTCGCGGCTGCAACCGCCAGCAATGGTGCCAGCGGAATTTCGGCAATGACGGTGTTTTCTACTGGCGGTAGAGGTGGTTCCACTTCTACAACAACGGGCGGTTTGTCCACAACAATGGCAGGTTGAATTTTTCGGCTACAACTCATTTGAAAAACGATACAACAAACAACAAATATTTTTACTTTTACAGAAAATTGTTTCATTTTGTTTGTTTTTTTTGAGGATTTGAGGATCTGAAGATTTGAGTATTCGACCCACATCAACCAAGTAGGCACCAATCAAATACTCAAATACTCAAATCTTCAAATACTCAACATTCAAATACTCAAATCCTCAATACTTGCGATACGCCATTGTAGACATCGAAACGACCGGAGGCCGCGCTGCCCGCGATAAAATTACAGAAATCGCGGTAGTGGTGTACGAAGATGGTCAAATTGTTGAAACTTTCGAGTCGCTCGTCAACCCGGAGTGCTACATCCCCTATGGCATCACCCAACTGACGGGCATCACGCAGGAAATGGTGGAGGATGCGCCGAAGTTTTATGAAATCGCAAAACAGGTGGTGGAAGTGACTGCCGGTGCAATTTTTGTGGCGCACAATGTTCGGTTCGATTACAGTTTCATTAAGGAAGAATTCAGTCGCTTAGGCTATACCTTTTCGCGGCGGCAATTGTGCACGGTGCGCCTGAGCAGGCAGGTCTTCCCCGGACTGCCTTCTTACAGCCTTGAAAACCTCATCCGGCATTTCAAAATCAAAGTGGAGCAACGCCACCGTGCCTTAGCCGATGCGAAAGCCACAACCGAACTACTGGAGTTGATCCTGTCGCAACAAAGCGGGGTGGAAAGCCTGAAAAAGATGATCAACCTCGGCATCCGGGAATCGCTGTTGCCTCAAAACCTGAACCTCGAACGCCTCCACGACCTGCCCGATGTGTGCGGCGTTTATTACTTTCACGACGTGCAGGGAAATGTCGTCTATGTAGGCAAAAGCATCAACATTCAAAAGCGCGTCGCCGAACATTTTGCCGATAAAACGGATAAAGCGGGCAAGTTGCAGCAATTGGTACACGATATTTCTTACGAACATACGGGCAGCGAATTAGTAGCGTTGTTACTGGAATCGGAAGAAATCAAACGCATCAGTCCTTCGGTCAACCGCGCACAACGGCAGCGCAATTTTCCGTACCTGATTCACAGTTACGTCAACGAAGGTGGGTATCTGTGTTTGAATGTTGCCCAGGTTACGGCCAAAACACGCAGGCAATTGCAGTTGGTCGCAGAATTTCCGAAACTTAGTCATGCCCGGGGGCGGCTGCAATACGCCATGAAAGCTTTTGAACTATGCGGGCGTTTTTGCAATATCCAATCGGGCAAAGGCGCGTGTTTCCATTACCACCTGAAGCAATGCCGGGGCGCCTGCGCAGGACAGGAACCCCCCGAAATCTACAACGAACGGGTGTTACAAGCCATGGAGGCCATGACGACCGTTTTCGATCGCAATTTTTTCATCCTCGACCGGGGGCGCCATACGGATGAGTATGCTGTTATATTGGTGGAAGACGGCGCCTATTGCGGGTTTGGGTACGTGGATCGCGACAGCGCCGATGATGTGAATGCCCTTCGGGACGCCGTGCGCCAACGAACGGGAAATCCGGAAACGACGCGCATCATCCAGCGTTTTGTGTCGGATAATGAAACGGTAAAGATTGTTTGGATTCCGGAAAGCACCGGGCAACGCGAATATTGATTT
>JBJXFD010000117.1:0-3369 GCA_046153985.1 Saprospiraceae bacterium | reverse complement strand
GTCATTGGTATGAGCGAATTGTATGCAGAAACATCGGGAGCAGAAAATGGCATTGAAGGCGTGATGAAAGTGGCCCCAGAAGCACCCGTAGAGGACACTACGCTGGGCATCTTGGCTTATGTCAATCCAAAATATGTCCTTTTCAAAGGCGAAAACGATGAATTTTACTTCAACCTTACGGCAAGAAATGGTGAAATTTTGCTTTCAAGTGAAGGCTACGCTTCCAGGGCGGGAGCTTTGAACGGGATTGAGAGCGTCCGGAAAAATGCTGCCAACGCACAGCTTTTTGAAAAACGTGTTTCCGAAGACGGGCAACACTATTTTGTGCTAAAGGCCCGCAACCACCAAATCATTGGCGACAGCGAAACTTACTCCACAGAAGAAGCCCGTGACAATGGCATCAACAGTGTCATGCGCCTCGCCCCTGCTGCCCCGATAGAAGACAAGATTGCATTGGATTTGGCAATTAATATTGCTTGACAGCGATGCCTATCTATCTTAGGGGTTGATTTTATCAGCTTCTGATGCTTATTTTAAATATAACCACTGCCCACTTTTAAGTAATACCAGTTACTGTGAAAGTGGGCAGCTTTTTTTGGATTATGCCCTCCCTTTTACACATGGACTACTACAAAACAATTGACAACAGGCGCTACGACTCCAAATTGATGTCGTTTGCCAATAAATTGACCCAAGGCGAAGGGGACGGCAGGATTTCTTTGGAAGATGCACAACGGCTGTGGTCTTCTGCAATGGACGGTGGCAGGTTCACAGAAACCGAACGGCTTACGCTTGTTTATTTGATGGACAATTTCAACTTCACCGACAAAGCAGAGGAATGGTTCCGCCAAAAACTCCACAGCGAGCTTAAAACCATTTCCGACATTGTGGAGGAGGTGGTGCGGGAAGACATGGCTTTTCAGCAAATGGTGGTCGAAATATTCGAGGAAGAGGTAAAACTCCAACGAAGTTTCCCTGAAAACAAGGTTTCTTTTGAGAATGCCCTCCGCTGGGCGCTCGATAGCTTTTTGAAAGATGGCGGAGGCAAGGAAAGCCCTCGCAGCATCGCCATGAACGTGTTTAATTTGCCCCCTGAAGGCGGCGATGATCGGGAAACCAAATTGGAAAACCGCCTCCGGGAAGTTATGGACAGGGGTAAATTTTATCTGCTCCCTAATTTAAAGACCGAAGAAGACTGGGACAATTTTGATTTCCCGCCACCCCAAAACGGTGAAAACGTAAAAGATTTTTGGATTTTCGGCCTGTATATCCCCGACCTGTCCGATCATACTTTTTGGGCTTTGATAGACCGAAAAGGCAAAAAGGAAACATATAATTATGGGTTTAATTAACAGCCAGTCTTTGAAAAAACCTTAAGCAATCATTCCGAAAAAACAAATCAACATTTCAGGTTTTTCAATCAAATAATTCTTCAGTTATGAACTTAAAAACTACGGAAAAAGAGCGTGTGGTGAATTTTCTTAACCGCGCACAGACCGCTGCCGAGATTACCGACCCCGCAGTTCTGAAAGACCACGAAAACAAGGGCTATACTATTGGCGAGGAAGTGGCCAAGCGTATTTTGGAAATCCGGAATATATTGCCCGCCAAGCGCTTTATGGGTTTTCATCAAGTGGAAGCAGTGCCCGGCCTCGGCAACGATAAATTAAAAGACCTTGCTTTTAGTATTTCGCCGCCCGCCGCCGAAGCTTTCCGGCAGCGGATGTACGATGGTGTCATCCTCGATAATTGGCAATTGACCGCCCACACTGTCTTTTTTGATGACCGTCGGGCATTTTTTGATTTGGTGCAAACAGCTTCCCGCTTCCGGGATTGGGTCGGCGAGCAGGTCAAGGAAATGGCTTTTCAAAAATCCGGTACGCAACAGATTGGCCGCTTGGCCAAAAAACTCTTGCAATGCGCCTTCCTGGAATCTTTCGACACTTCCCATTATGGGGCCATCGCTTTTGCTTTCTGGTTGTACCGTTTTGATGCCGACAACTGGTTTTCGTTTGAACAGGTAAGGGAAGAAACCGAACGCTATTTAGGCTATTATGCCAAAAACCAGCATCGGTTGGAGTTGCGGTTGTTCAAAGACTTTGACGTAAGCACACTCGTACAGGCCATTTCTGTGGACGAATTGCCCGTCGTGGTGAACTACGGGGAGCAGGAAGTGACAATTTGGACAGCACAGTTGAATGATTGAAATAGTCAGCTGTATCTGGGATAGGCTTTATGGCTTTAAAATGATTCGGCAATCTTCTCCCAGCTCACCAGTTTGAAGTTTTGAGGAACGGCCTTTCCGTTTTCATCCCGGTTATCGCCATCCTGTGCCACAAAAAGCCCCTTTGGGAATGCCGCTCCAAGGTTGGCCGCCGTCACGTCAATGCCATCTGTATCATAAGTCCCATCAATCTCGCCGTCGTTGATCGAAAAACTGCCCATGTACCGGTTAGCGCCCTGCCGCTCGAACACGGCGTAGCTGTTGTTGCCCTGAGAAGAGGCGATGAGGTAGCCTGTGCTGTCTGAACTTTGGAAAATACAAAGCCCTTCTATGTCATAAGCAATATTGGGATTCTCCGTGCCGCTGTTAGGGAGCAGGGCTGGAATTGTGGGGTTGCCCGGTTCGGCGTTGGTTTTCCAGATGCCTTTGTCTTCTTCTCCAAAATAGACGATTTGAAACCGATCGTCGGCCACCATGCCTTCGGGTTGTGTTTCCAATTTGAGCGTCCTTATGAGCTTGGCGTTGACCTCGTTTTCGCCGAAAGCTTCCAGCAAGTATTGTTCAACGGTGCCGTCTTTACCGTTCAGGAAAATATAAAATTGGTTGGTTATCAGGTTCTTATAAAAACAAATGCCGTAAACCTCGGCCAGTTTCGACTTGATACGCCCACCGCTGATGAGCGTCAGTCCGGCGTCGGAGGGGTTGATTTTGAAAATCAGGATTTCGTTGGTGCTGCGGTCGGAGCAGGCGGCAATATCCACCGTATCGCCGTTGGCGAGGGGGAAGCCGTAGCGGAGGTCCACGTTGTTGGGATTGCCGGTTTTGTAACTATGCAGGAGCCGACCTTGCAAGTCATAGACTTCCAGCCCGTAGCGCTTTACAGTGCCAATGATGGTGCTTTTGGTGGAATCGGCGGGGTTGACCCAAATGGCGGGGTCATCGGCGGCATCGTCGCCAGTCCGGGCTTGGACGGCTGGAGTTTCGGCGTCGGCGAAGACGGATTTGACGTTTGGCTGCGGGCGGTTATCCCGGCAGGCAGCGGATAAAAACAAGAGGGCAAATATTTTGAAAAAGGTGTTTAACTGCATGGTTTTCAATGCTTTATAGTATTCGTTCAGGTGGTTTTGGTTTTTTGAATAGATCGG
>JBJXFD010000389.1:0-5163 GCA_046153985.1 Saprospiraceae bacterium | reverse complement strand
AAGCCCGCCAGCGAAATATGGCTGATGAGCAACAACAAATAAACCGTGCGAATGCCCCCCAGTGTGGCTTTTTCCACTTCATCCACTACCCCATCGTGGTTGGCGTCGCCAAACAGAGTTTCCGGCGTCGTAAAATGATAAGCTACATACGACAACAGAAACAGAACAGAAAGCCCCATGGCGGTATAAATGGCACGGCGGTGGGCTTCAATATTTTTTTGTTTGATTTGGTAAAATGCGTAGATCAGAACCACCGCCAGCAGCGCGTTCACCCCGGCGTGAAAAGGCGGAAGAAAGCCCAAATCCCAACCTTCGGGGATTGGAATTTTATCGGGGCTGCGCATCAATCCGACCAGCACCAGGACTACGGCCGTGACGATCCAGGCCGCTACCGTTAGTTTTTTTGCAAGTACCGTGTTTTCGATCATATCGTTTATTTTTCTGCTTCCCGCTTAAAGCGCAATTCGTCCCGGCTTTTCGACATGGGCAACAGCAGGCTGATGTGCTGCACCATGCGCTTGAGTTGTGCATTCTCGCGCACGTCGTAGTAATTCCGGATGACGGAGGACGTATCTGCAAATGCAATGTATGGGGAAGTGGCGCCATCCAGCCCGAGCATCCGGAACCCCGTCTGCGCCAGGTTTTTCATGGCATCTGCTGTTGTGGCAAAGAAAAAGCACTGCGTGGTATCCGTTAGCCCGTATTCCTTCACAAAGGCAGGAATCAGCGTAGAATCCTGTCCCACCACCGACAGAAAAAGAACATCCTTTCGGTCGTCGAATTGGTCGTGCAACCTGGAAAACTCGCGGCCAAAGTGCCCGCTCAACGCCGGTTGCGCCAGGTCATAAACTCCGGCTATGACAAACGACCCTTCCAGATCGGCTTTGCTCAGCATTTTCCCGGTGTAATTGCGCCAGGTCTCTTCAGGCAACGGCCCAAGGTCTTTCAGCTCTGCTTTTGCTGTTTTGCGGTAATCCAATCCCATGCTCAGCCAATACCAGGATACCGCAGGGAAAACGATCAGGATCGCAGTCAATGCCAATATCTGAATTTTATCTTTTGGCTTCAATTGCCTTTTTGCTTGCTCCGTCATTGTATTTTAATTAATGTCTGTCTTTATAGTCCGATAGCTGCGTTATGCTCGGCCCAAAAAGCGTCACCCCGTCCGGCGGCCGGGACTCCGATTTTTGGGCCTTCGCATGCCTTGCTCTCGAACTCTAAAGAACAGACAGGGACTAAGAGTGTCTGTTCTTTAGTTCAGGGTCTGTTTCAAAACAAAAAAAGGCAACTAAGGTTAGCGCAATTCGCTGTTTTATAAGATTATTTCAATCAAAAAGGCGAGAAAAGATACCTTTCTCGCCTTTTTGGTGATTTTCAATTATGCGTTGGTGTTTACAATTAACCTCGCCATTCCGGAAGGACATATACATCATCGCGCAGCGAGAGGCCTCCCTGCGTTTTACCCTCCACTTCCTCTGCGTTTTTCTCTTTGATCTGATCACGGCGGGCTTTCCATGAACCGCCTTCCTGAAAGAAAGCAATGATGGCCCAAACCAGCAGCAAAGTAGGTAATAATACACTCATGGCCAGCCCTTTAACTTCGTAGCGCATGTGCATAAAATCGTAGATGATGAAGTAGGCTTTGTACAAAGACAGCGCGATGATGAGCAAGCCTGAAATATAAAGGATCACTTTATACTCCTCTGCACCTTTGATGATATGGCCTTTAGCCAGCAAAGAAATGAAAACCTCGATCAGGGTGACGATTCCGAGCAGGATTAACCCGCGGTATACCGCCTTTATTGACTGTTCGTATGTTAAATGTCCCATTATGATTCCCAATTAAAGAATGATCAAAATTTTGCGGTTAGAGCAGGTAGAATACTAAGAAAACGAATACCCATACCAAATCCACAAAGTGCCAGTAGAGGCCGATTTTTTCCACCATTTCATAGCCATTCCTGCGTGCCACGTAAAGGCCGCTGCCCGCGTTAACCGCAATAATGAGCAGGAATACAACCCCCGAAAGTACGTGGAAGCCGTGGAAGCCCGTGATAAAAAAGAACAGGGCGCCAAACGCCGCCGGGCCAAGTTCCTGAACGCCCATCGTGCCGTCGGAATATTTCACTTTGCGCTGTACCCACTCTTCTTTGCCCGTTGCCTCGTTTTCGTGCTTATGAATCAGGTAAGACCCTCCGGCTTTAAAAGCTTCCGGCTTCTCCCCTGCTTTATAGGCATGGCCATGTTCATCTTCCATGTAGACGCCATCGCTGGTATGCGTACCAAACGGATTGGTTGTCACCGACATGTGTTCGGCGCCCATCAGTTTTGTCCACTCCCAGGCCTGACAACTCAGGAAGCCCAAACCGCCCAATACGGTGAGCAACATCCAGAATACAACCCCGTTTTTGTTTTCGCGGTGCCCTTCCTGCACCGCCCGCACCATAGTGACGGAGCTGATGATGAGCAGGAATGACATGATCGTAACGAAAATCAATGGCGCTTTCTCAATTCCAAACGGCGCGGTGGAAAATACAAAATCGGGCACCGGCCAGGTACTGCTACTAAAGCGCAGCGAACCATAAGCGATCAAAAAACCTGCGAATGTAAAGGCATCTGACAACAGGAAATACCACATCATCAGCTTGCCATAACTGGCCTTGAATGGCTCTTTGCCCCCCGACCACGCGTCGTTGCTATCGTGCTCGTGTACCTCGTGTTCCAGTACAGTTTCTGCTGTTGCCATCAGTTGAATATCTTTTTGTTAGGCTAATATTTTCGTTTGTTCAAAACCAAATGTCAGGAATACAATGTCAACAATGCGAACAGGTAAACCCACAGCAAATCTACGAAATGCCAATAAGTGAGCGTCATCTCCTGGCGCAGTTTGCGGCGTTCCGTTACTTTAAACGGCATCGAAAATGCGCGGATTGCACCAATGATCAGCGCGACAATCCCGCCCAGAACGTGCGCGGCATGAAGGCCTGAAATGGCATACACAAAATCACCGGACGGATTCGTTTTCAACGGCACTCCGATGTTTTGCAGCGCCACCCAGCCCTGGTATTGCGTAATCACAAACGCAAAACCAAGCGCCAGTCCCAGTAAGAGCAGCATTTTGTAAAGCTGTTCTTTTCCTTTTTTGTACGCCAGAAAACTACCATGCAGTGCAATACTACTCGCTACAATAGTCATCGTACTGGCTAAAAAAATGCCGGGCAGCCGGAATTCCAGCCAGTTGCCTCCCGCCTGCCGCACAATGTACGCGCTGGTGAGCGCCGTAAACATCATGGTAATGCTGGCACAAGCTAACCACGTCGCAAATTTTTGCGGGTGGATTTTATTCCTTTTGTACTCCTGATTGACCGCCATCGCGTTCATACGCTGATGAAATTATAATTTAGTCAGATAGAAAGTCACTAAAATCACCGGGATGTACAGAAACGAAAAAAACATCAGTTGCAAAGCTGCTTTCCGATTGAGTTTCTGATAAAAATTCCATCCAAATACTGCGTAAACCAAGCTCAATACTACCGCAATCACAGCAGACCAAACATTGGTGACATTCATCATCCAGGGCAGCACCGTCACCGGAACCAACAACAATGCGTACAGAAAAGACTGAAAACCTGTTGCCGGATCCTGTTGACCGTTGCGGGTTGGCAACAGCTTGTATCCTGCCTTTGCGTAATCTTCAAAGCCCAACCAGCCAATAGACCAGAAGTGCGGGAATTGCCACAAAAATTGTATGGCAAAAAGCGTTAAACCCAGCGGGGTGATCGCCCCTTGCGCCGCTGCACATCCAATCAGGGTGGGCAGCGCGCCCGGAATGGCCCCAATGGTGACTGCCGCCGGAGAAATGCGCTTCATCGGTGTGTAGACGAATGCATAACTCATCAGGGCAATCATGCCAAAAAAGGCGGTCCAGGGATTGAAGAGTGCCAGCAACGTTATGCCAAACAAACTCATAAACCCGGCGCTCATAACCGCTTCCGACATTTTCATGCGGCCTGCTGCTACCGGTCGGTCAGCGGTGCGTTTCATCAGGCGGTCATAATCTTTTTCGAGGGCCTGGTTCAACGCATTTGCAGCGCCCGTCACCAGAAAACCTCCCAAAGAAAGAATGCCTGCTGCTTTCCAGTCAATATCGCCCGTTATCGAAATAAAATAGGCCATGACCGAAGAAAACACAACCGTCAATGTCAACCGAAACTTAATAAGCAGCTTATAATCGTGAACCTTTTGTCCAACGATGTTAATCCAACTGACCGATGCAGTCTTCGTATTCACGTTCGCTTGAGTTTGTACCCGCGACCATAGTCACCGGGCATTGATTCGGCAGTTCGCACCGCCTGCACAAAAATTAATGATCTCCGCCGTCCTTTTCGCCTTCGGACAAAGGCTGTATCTGAGAAATGAACTCTTTCCCGTCTTTGCCATAATCATACGGCCAGCGGTGTACCGTCGGGATATTGCCTTCCCAGTTGCCGTGGCCGGTGTTAATTGGCGTCGTCCATTCCAGCGTGCTTGCACCCCATGGGTTTTTGGTCGTCATCTTCCTGCCTTTCCAGATGCTGTAGAAGAAGTTGATGATAAACAATACCTGTAATGCGAAAACGAAAATGGCTGCAATGGTGATGAATTTGTTCATCGTCGCAAACTGGCCGAACGATTCAAATACATCAAATTTGTAGTAACGGCGTGGCACACCTGCCATACCGAGGTAGTGCATCGGCCAGAAAATGGCATAAGCTCCAATGATAGTGCCCCAGAAATGCAATTTGCCGAGGGATTCATTCATGAAGCGTCCGAACATTTTCGGATACCAATTATAAACCCCAGCGAACATTCCGAAGAAAGCAGCAATCCCCATCACAATGTGAAAGTGGGCCACCACAAAATAGTTGTCGTGCATCACAATGTCAATGGCAGAGTTGCCGAGGAAAATACCCGTCAGACCGCCCGAAATGAACAGCGATACAAAACCTATAGCGAACATCAAAGCAGGCGTGAACCTGATATTCGCCTTGTACATCGTCGAAATCCAGTTGAACACTTTCACCGCAGAAGGCACGGCAATTATCAAGGTGAAAATCACGAAGAAGTTAGAGATGAAGGGGTTCACACCGGACATGAACATGTGGTGCGCCCAAACAATAAAGG
>JBJXFD010000100.1:0-6020 GCA_046153985.1 Saprospiraceae bacterium | reverse complement strand
GTTCGGGTGTAAAACGCGCCAATTCAGGGAACGCAGTGACGTCCATCACCGGCGATGAATTAGTGGGCAATACCTCGCCACAAACGGTTGACAACGCTTTGTTTGGAAAAATCCCGGGTGTAAACATTTCTGCGAACAGCGGCGCTCCCGGTGGCGGTAACAACGTGCAGATGCGTGGCGTTTCAACGCTTGGCGCCGGCTCTTCCCAACCTTTGTATATTGTGGATGGCGTGTATGTAGACAACTCCGTTATCCGGAATGGCCGCACACAGGTTAGTGGTGCTTCTGGAGGGGCCAGTGTTGCTACCCAGGATGATGCAGCCAATCGCATCGCCGACCTCAACCCGGATGATATTGAAAAAGTGGAAGTGTTGAAAGGCCCGTCGGCTGCCGCCATTTATGGTACCCGCGCGAACGCCGGGGTTATCCTCATCACCACCAAAAAGGGCGCTTCCGGCAAAACCCGTGTCAGCTTGAGCCAGGATGTAGGGCTTGCTCAGGGACAAAATTTTCAGGAGTTTGATGCCTGGGACGCCGATAAGATTACGACATTCTTCGGTACCGGCGCCAGAGGGCAAGCTGAATTGGCTGCTTTCAACAGCACTGGCGGTAGAGTAACCGATTGGGAAGAATTTTTTTATGGCGAGGATGCCCTGCTTTCCAATACTCAACTGAGTATCAGTGGGGGGACAGAAAAAACGCAGTTCTATGTGTCCGGCGGCCTCCAAACGGAAGAAGGGATCATAAAATATACCGGCTTCGACCGCTATTCCCTTCGTGCCAATATTGACCACAAGTTGAGTGATCGAATCAAGCTTTCTTTCAACAACAGCTACTTCAGAACGGACAACGACCGCGGATTCACCGGCAATCAGAACGACACCGGAGGTTCAATCGGTTATGCGATCGCGTATACCCCCTCTTACGCCGACTTATTGCCAGACGCAAACGGAAACTACCCGGACAACCCTTATTTCAACGACAATCCGGTAGCTATCCGTGATCTGGGCATTAACAACCAGGTGGTTGACCGCTTTATCTCTTCGGCTTCAGTTGAAGTAGACCTTTTTAGTAAGGCCAATTCCTACCTTAAGTTCAAATTGAATGGCGGCGCAGATTACCTGAGCGGCAACTCTTTGGTCTATTTTCCTGAAAACCTGCAACACCAGCGCGCTAATGCCAATCCAGGCGATGTGATGTGGGGGCGCCAGGATAACCTGAATACGAACATTCAGGCTTTCCTGCAATTGAATGCAAACTTAGGTTCTATCAACTCAAACACAAACGTGGGTTGGGTGCGGTTGGATCAGGAAGCAGAATTTTTATTGACGCGTGGCCGCGGACTGGCAGGTGGCCAGCAGAACCTGCAATGGGCTAAAGTTCAATCTATCCAACAGCAACAAAATCAAGATGTTACTGACGTCGGTATCGTTGCCCAGGAGGACCTGAACTGGCAAGATAAGATCATCGTTTCGGCAGGCGTTCGATTCGATAAATCAACTTTGAACGTACAGCAGGACAAATATTACGCTTTCCCCAAAGCGTCAATTGCGGCTAACCTTCACAATTTCGATTTTTGGGGGGGCAATTTAGTTAACCAGTTTAAGCTAAGGGCGGCTTATGGCGAAACGGGTGGATTGCCTTTGTTTGGCAATACGTTTGAATCCCTTACTTCGCAGTTGATTGGCGGTCAATTGGGCGGCCAGGTCGGTACGCGCGGCGTTGACCCGAGTTTGGTTCCGGAAACGGCTTCTGAATTGGAGTTTGGCCTCGATGCCGGATTGTTCAACAGCCGTGTTTCTTTGGAAGCAACTTACTACATCAAGAAAGTTAACGACCTGATTCTCGACCTGCAACCCGCAGAATCTACTGGTATTTTAGCCATCGCAACCAACGCTGCCGATCTTGAAAACAAAGGTATCGAGTTGTCGTTGAGTCTGAATCCGGTACGTACGACCAACATCAACTGGTTTTCGCGCATCATGTGGTGGAAAAATGAATCTGTAATTACGCGTCTGGACATTCCGCGCTTTACAACGGGCGGTTTTGGACCTTCGCTGGGAACCTATCTGGTTTCTGAAGGCTTCTCGCCAACCACCATTATTGGCAACCCGACCATTGCAGAAAGCCCGGAAACAACTGGCCGTACCGTATATGGAGACCGCCAGCCCAAGTTTCAGATGTCGTTCTTCAATCAGTTGACGATCATGAAGAACTTAGACTTTACCTTCCTGTTCCACTACCAGAACGGCGGCAGCGCCATCAACCTTTCTGCGCTGTTGTGGGATGACGGCGGAACTACGAACAACTGGAATGGCGACGACGACGCAGACGGCACACCAAATGGTCTGGATCGCCTTTTAGCCTGGGCTGTTGACGGCAATACCGGCGTTTACGTTCAGCCGGCTGATTACCTGAAACTGCGTGAAGTAGGATTGTTTTATACCTTCCCAAAAGGCTTTGGCACTTTCATCAATCGGGCTAAAATTGGCGTTTCTGCCAATAACATTCTGTTGTGGACCAAATACTTAGGCTACGATCCGGAGGCTTCAAACTTTGGCACGCAGGCGGTTACGGGTAATATTGACGTAACGCCGTATCCAAGTTCCCGCAGACTTTTCTTCCATCTCAAACTTGACTTTTAATTAAAACAAGAAACGATTATGAATCGGATGATCAATAAATGGTATCTCATCTTGTTGGTGGCAACCTTAGCCTCGGTCACTGCGTGTGAAGTGGAGGAAATCGTTGACCCGAACAACCCTTCGTTGGGCAGCGTACTCAACGACGCTTCCAAAGCGGAATTGCAAACGCTGATATATGGCTTAGAAGGGCGCAACCGTGATTATTTGGCCAATGCTGTGCAAATGTTTGGCGCATTTGGCCGCGAAGTTTGGCCTTATTTTGCTTCTGACCCGCGCTTTATCCCGGATTGGCTGGGCATTGGCCGCACGGAAACGTATACAGACTTCTTTACTTCCGCTGGCACCTATGTCACTCCTTACATCGCAGTGAAACAGGCAAATGTACTGATTCAGTCCGCCGACAACAGCACGGCGCTTAGCACGGCTGAAAGGGCTGGTTATAAAGGCTTTGCAAAAACCATCAAAGCATTTCAATTGCTTTGGCCTTTGATGCAGCAGTATCAGAATGGCATTCGCATCGAGGTGTCAGATCCCCTGAACCCGGGGCCAAGACTCGGGTATGCAGAATCTTTGGCGGCTATTTCTGACATCCTCACAGATGGTCTGAAAGACCTGAACGATGCTGGCAGCAGTTTTTCTTTTGCATTGACGGATGGTTTTTCCGGTTTTGATTCGCCGGATGGAATGAAAAAAGTCAACCGCGCCATCGCTGCCCGTGTGGCCCTGTATGCAGGGAACAATCAGGGGGCTTTGGATGCTTTAGCCGCTTCTTTTTTGGATTTGGATGTGGACGCAGCCACTTCTGATAAAATGAACGTAGGCCCGGCACACGTTTATGGCGAAGCGCCCGACCTCAACAATCCGCTTTATTACCCGTATGACCGTCCGACGTCAACAATTTTGATTGCCCACCCGGCGCTGATTGAAGATGCGCTTCCCGGTGATGCCCGTGTAGCGAACAAGTTTGCACGGCGTGTGGCTAATCCTGTGACCAGTAATGCGTTGAAAGATGCTGCGGGTAACCTTTTAGTGGGAGAATATCAGGACAACCGCTGGGCGTCGAATACGGCTCCTGTGCCTTTTATCCGCAATGAAGAACTGATCCTCATTTATGCGGAAGCAAAAGCGCGCAGCGGCCAGCCTACCGATGCAGTGGAAGCCATCAATGTGGTGCGCAATACCTGGGGTTTAGCTAACTACGGCGGGGCTCAAACGGAAGACGCCCTGATTGATGAAATTTTGTTCCAGCGCCGTTATTCGCTGTGGGCAGAAGGTGGCCATCGTTGGATTGACCTGCGCAGAACCAACCGGTTGAACAGCACGTATGTTGACCTGCGCGACCTTGGGTCTATTTATACGCAGGTTTCCCGTCGTTCCAGCGAGATCAACTGGGATGAAGGATAGTAAAAATATTTACAACGCATTGATGCCCGGCATTAAATGCTATTAATACATATGGGTCATCTCAAAATTTTGAGGTGACCCATGTTGTTTGTTGCGCTTGGCTTATCGTTTGTCTATAAATTCTTTTACCATGAAGTATTTTTTCTTTTTTCCTATCTGTATTTTAATGGCGGCCTGTACATCGGAAAAACAGCCAATGGAAAGCGCTGTAAAGAATGACTGTTCCTACCTCGACTTCAAAACGCCGGGCAGTTTTCAGTCGGCTGGCGTTCAAATGGTCACGATTGACGGGAAATACAAGGTATGGACCAAGCGTTTTGGCAACGCGCCCATCAAAGTGCTTTTGCTGCACGGCGGCCCGGCCATGACACACGAATACATGGAGTGTTTTGAAAGCTTCTTCCCGCAGGCCAGCATCGAATTTTATGAATACGACCAGTTGGGTTCCTACTATTCTGATCAGCCCAAAGACAGCAGCTTGTGGACAACAGAGCGATTTGTGGAAGAAGTGGAACAGGTGCGTAAAGCCCTGGGGTTGAATAAGGATAATTTTTACATCCTTGGAAATTCCTGGGGCGGCATTCTGGCGATTGAGTACGCGCTTAAGTACCAGGAAAACCTGAAAGGCTTGGTTGTGGCAAACATGACGGCCAGCATTCCTAAATATGCCGCATACAACAATGTGCTGCGCAGCCAGATGCGGCCTTCATTGATAGATTCACTGTCAAAGTTTGAAGAAGCCGGCGATTTTTTCAATCCGGTGTACACCGATTTGGTGGTAAAAGAATATTACACTAAACACATCTGTCGCTTACCGGAATGGCCGGATCCGGTAAACCGGAGCTTCAAGCACGTGAACCAGGAGGTGTATGTGATGATGCAGGGCCCCAGCGAGTTTAAAGTTGGCGGTCGCCTGTTGCATTGGGATCGCTGGAACGACATCAAAAACATCAAAGTGCCAGCCCTCATGGTGGGCGCAAAATACGATACTATGAACCCTGCTGAAATGGAAGAAATGAGTAAAATGGCGCCAAAAGGCCGCTATCTCTATTGCCCGAACGGCAGCCACCTGGCCATGTGGGACGACCAGGAGGTGTTTATGGAAGGCGTGATTGAGTTTTTGAAAGACGTAGATAAGGGATTTGAAGATTAGTGGACCCCGCTAGGGCGGGACAAGTTTTGAAAATTTGAAAATTTGCCCTTTGCCAACTTTACTTCACCCCAAATCCTTCATAGACAAAGTAATGCGTTTTCTCGGAACGTCAATTTCCATGACCTTTACCGTGACTTCCTGTTGGAGTGAAACGACTTCCGCGGGATCTTTGATGAAGCGGTTGGCCATTTGGGAAACGTGTACGAGGCCGGTTTCTTTGACGCCGATGTCCACAAAAGCGCCGAATTTGGTAACATTCGTGACGATGCCGGGCACCACCATGCCAATATAGAGGTCTTCGATGGTTTTTACATTTTCGGCAAAAGAGAAAGACCGGGCTTCGCCACGCGGATCAAGGCCCGGTTTTTCCATTTCGCGCAAAATATCGTTGAGCGTAGGCAAGCCGACCGTTGCGGAAACATATCGTGGCAGCTCAATTTGCCGGCGCAGGTCCGCATCGCGAATGAGGTCTGCCACCGAACACTTGAGGTCTTTGGCCATTTGTGCCACGATTGCGTAACTTTCGGGGTGAACGGCGGTATTGTCCAATGGGTTTTTGGCTTCGCGGATGCGCAAAAAACCGGCGGACTGCTCAAAAGCTTTTTCCCCAAGCCGCGACACTTTTTTTAACTCTAACCGCGAAGTGAATGCGCCATTTTCCTTGCGGTATTGCACGATGTTTTGCGCAAGCGAAGGCCCCAGCCCGGAAACGTAGGTGAGCAGGTGTTTGCTGGCCGTATTCAGGTTGATTCCCACTGCGTTTACACAGCTTTCCACCACCTGATCGAGCATTTCTTTGAGCAAAGGCTGGTTCACAT
>JBJXFD010000090.1:0-26231 GCA_046153985.1 Saprospiraceae bacterium | reverse complement strand
CGCTGATTCTACAAAGGATGCCCCTAATCCATACTTTTGCGCGATAATCTGTTGCCTATGACTTTCGATGTTACGATTCCTGTTTTGAACGAAGAAGCGACGCTTGCACAAAATGTGCGCATCCTGCATGCTTTTCTGAAAGGACATTTTCCTGAGCCGGGCCAGTGGCGTATTGTCATCGCCGATAATGGCTCAACCGACAAAACGCCAGAAATCGGTCATCACTTGATGGCCGAATTTCCTGAAGTTGCTTTCCTCAAAGTGCCGAAAAAAGGCGTTGGCTTAGCCCTAAAAACTTCCTGGGGGCAATCGCAGGCCGACATCGTGGGCTATATGGACCTCGATTTGGCAACCGATTTATCCCATTTTCTGGAAGCTTACGAGGCCATCGCCCACAAAAACTACGACATCGTTTATGCCACCCGCCTGCACCGGCGTTCAAAAGTCATCGGAAGAACCCTGAAACGGGAAATTGCGTCCAGGGTATTCAACCTGTTGCTAAAAATCTACCTCGGCATCCGGTTTTCAGACGGCATGTGCGGTTTTAAATTCCTGAAACGCAGCGTTTATGAAGGGCTTTACCAGGGGGGCGCCCAAAACGACGGCTGGTTTTTTTCCACAGAACTTTTGGTTGTTTCTGAGTGGAAAGGCCTGAAAATATTTGAATTACCCGTTACCTGGACCGACGACACCAGCAGCAGTCGCGTACAGGTGATTCCGCTGGCTAAAAAATACATCGCCGACATGCGGGCGCTGCGCCGGAAACAATTTTCAAAACCCGATTCTTGGCCATCATGACTTTTTTGAAACGACTCTCTTCCCACCAGGCGGGCATTCTTGCGGTGGTGGTTGCTGCGATTTTGTGGAGTACCGGCGGACTCTTCATCAAATTGCTGCCTTTCGATCCATTCACCATCCTGTTTTACCGCTCGGCGATCGCTGCGGTTTTGTTTGGCTATATCTGCCGGCGCAAACTTTTTGACATCAACCGCAAAACGATCATTGCGGTTCTTTTTTATACGGCTTTGCTGGTCTCTTTTGTGGTGGCGACGAAGCTCACGACAGCGGCCAATGCCATTTTTTTGCAATACACGGCCCCCATCTATGTGTTGCTGATGGAACCCTTGCTGTTTCGCCTGAAATTAGAACGCATCAACGTGTTGACTATCCTGGTTTGCATCGCCGGTATGCTCCTTTTCTTCGTCGGCGACCTGCAAATGGGTAATATGGGCGGCAACTTGCTGGCATTAATTTCTGGCATTTGTCTGGCCGGTTTTATGCTGACCCAACGCCTCAATCACCCTGACAAACAGGAAGTTTCGATCTTTTGGGGCAATATTCTGGTGGCCCTGGTGGGGCTGCCCTGGTTTTTGGAATCGGCCCCTCCTACCCTGTCGCAATGGGGCATGATCACGTTTTTGGGATTTGTCCAAATCGGGTTGGGTTATCTGTTGTTTACTTATGGCCTAAAACGCACCTTAGCCGTGGAAAGCGCCTTGATCGCTATGCTGGAACCCATTTTAAACCCGGTCTGGGTATTCATCGGTTACGGCGAGCGCCCGGCCAACCTGGCGATTGTGGGTGGATTGGTCATTATTGCTATGCTGGTCATCCGGACAATTGTCACCGAACGGGCCAAATTGCGCAGAAAGCAGGCTGCTTTTTGACCGATTTCGGGCAAACTCATTATCTTTCTGCGACTTTGATTAGTGTCTGTCTTTATAGTCCGAGGCTTCGACTGCGCTCAGTCACCTTAGCTGCGTTCATTTCGACTTAACTTCGACTACGCTCAGCCGCCGGCTCAAGAACCCTTCGTTGAGCGAAATCGAACCAAACGGACATTGAGCGGAGCCGAAATGGCCCTCGCATGCCTTGCTCTCGAACTCTAAAGAACAGACACCGAATAAAAATTAATGTTGACACTAAGATGAACTACTCGTTTCTTGCGGCTTTGCTATTGTTTTCAACCGGAATTTGTGCCCAACCCGGTGCGCCAAAAGTCGAAACTGTTGCCATTCCCGGAACCAAACAATTGTTCCGAATGGCCCTGCTTCCCGGCGGAACATTTTCGATGGGCAGCCCGGAAACAGAAGCCGGACGCGCGGCCAATGAAGGGCAGCATCAAGTTGAACTCAACAGCTTTTGGATCAGTGTTCATGAGGTGACTTTCGACGAGTTTTTTTGTTTTCAGTTCAAAGAATTCGACTCCGATACGGCTGCTACACCGGATTTCAAAGCCGACGCCGTAGCACGCCCTTCCCCACCCTATTACGATTTTACCTATGGCCGGGGAAAAGCCGACGGTTTCCCGGCAACGACCATGACCCAGCAGTCCGCCCTGCGCTATTGCCAGTGGTTGTCTGACAAAACGGGTGATTTTTATCGCTTGCCAACAGAAGCAGAATGGGAATACGCCTGCCGCGCCGGGACAAATTCCGCTTATTCCTGGGGAGACGACGCCACCAAAGCGCCGGAATACGCCTGGTTTTTTGAAAACAGCAGCGGTTCTTATCAAAAAACCGGCACGAAAAAGCCCAATCCCTGGGGGTTGTACGATATGCACGGCAATGTGATGGAATGGTGCCTCGATTTTTATGTGGAGGACTATTTTCAACGCTTAGATACGGCATCGGTCAACCCGTTGATCTTACCCACCAAAAAACACTCGCGCACCCTGAAAGGCGGCAGCTTTGAAGACGACGCTCCGGCCTTACGTAGCGCAGCCCGCCGCAAAAGCGACCCGAAATGGCAAGCCCGCGACCCTCAAATTCCCAAAAGCAAATGGTGGAATCCGGAGTCGCCGTTTGTCGGATTTCGAATTGTACGGGAAACGAAAAAAGTTTCCAAAGCGGAAAGGGATCGGTTTTTTGAGCAAGTCATTAGGGATTGACAGGAGGCGGTAGACGGGAGACGGTGGAAGGTGGACGGGAACACGATCATATTCTAAACTCAACGAACAACTTTCAACGAACAACCATCAACATCATTCATTTCAAAAGCCCAACGAACAACTTTCAACCGACAACGAACAACGACACGAATGCATCAATCACAACGATAAACTATACACAGATGAGTAAAACAACCAGACGCGAATTCATCAAAACGTCCACCGCTGTAACCGGTGGCATGATGCTTGGAGGCCTCTCCTTAGCGCAGGCGGCAAACAGCTTTACAGACGACGCCATCAAAGTGGCCCTCGTGGGCTGCGGCGGACGGGGCACCGGAGCGGCAGTACAAGCCCTGCTGACGAAACAAAACGTAAAATTGGTGGCCATGGCCGATGCCTTCCGCCACCGGCTCGACGATGCTTACAAAAGCATTACTGCCGACGACCTTGCCGACGTCATTGGGGTGGAAGGCAACGTCAAAAGCCGGGTAGACGTGCCCGAAGAGCGCAAATATGTTGGCTTTGACGCTTACAAAAAAGCCATCGCGCATGCTGATGTGGTCATCTTAGCCACGCCGCCGGGCTTCCGTCCGGATCATTTTGCCGAAGCCGTTGCGCAGGGCAAGCAGGTTTTTATGGAAAAACCGGTTGCCACCGATGCGCCGGGCATCCGCAAAGTGCTGGAAGCCGCCGAAATGGCGAAGCAAAAGAAACTGAACGTCGTGGTAGGCTTGCAACGCCACTACCAGAAAGTCTACCGCCAATGGGTAGATATGCTTCAAAACGGCGCCATTGGCGACATCGTCTCCTCACGGGTCTACTGGAACATGGGCGCGCTGTGGGTAAATCCACGCAAACCGGACACTACAGAAATGGCCTACCAAATGACCAACTGGTACTATTTCAACTGGCTCTGCGGTGATCACATTGTGGAGCAGCACATACATAATATTGATGTTTCCAATTGGGTAAAGCAAGCCTATCCGATCCGCGCGTACGGCAGTGGCGGGCGTCAAGTGCGTGTAGGCAAAGAATACGGTGAAATTTATGACCACCACGTCGTGGAGTTTGAATACGCCGACGGCTCGCGCATGTTCAGTCAGTGCCGCCAGATTCCGGGTACAAAAGAATCCGTGACGGAAGCTTTTCACGGCACGAACGGCACAGCGCCCTGGCCGGGCCGCATCCAGACCCGCAGCGGTTATGCGCTGATGAATTATAACGACAAAGGCGATCCGGATCCTTACCAGAATGAGCACGACGAGTTGTTCGAGGCCATTGCAAAATCAGAGTACAAATTTGCCGACGCAGAAAACGCGGCCAAAAGTACGCTAACCGCCATCATGGGCCGCATGGCCACCTACTCCGGCCAACTTATCGAGTGGGATGCGGCGCTCAATTCTAAAATTAACCTGATGCCGGAAAAATTGGATTGGAACGCTAACCCGAAATTGTTGCCTGGAGCGGATGGGATGTATGCTTGTGCGGTGCCCGGAATTACCAAGGTTGTTTAATGACAGTAAGAAAATATGGATTTTTGAATCCTGTAAAAGACTTCCTGAGCGGCCTTTGTGAGAGATTGTTTCCCGCAAAGGTCGCAAGGGATACGCTAAGTCCGCAAAGCAAGACGCCATCCTTAGCGCCCTTTGCGAGACCTTTGCGTTCTTTGCGGGGAATCTTAAATGTACACACCATCTTTAACCTTTCTAAATTTTCCTTCGTTCTTTTCCTGTTACTTCCGATTCTCTTAACTTCACAACAACGATACGAGTTTTCACACCCTCAAATGGGCACGGTTTTCAGACTGGTTTTTTACACCGAAAAAGACGCAACAACCGCCCAAGATATAGCCAAACAAGTTTTCGCCCGGGTAGATACCTTAAACGCCATTTTTTCCGACTACCTCCCTGAAAGCGAACTCAACCGCCTGAGCGACCAAGCCGGGAGCGGCGAAAAAATTCAGGTCTCTGAACCGCTTTGGAAAATCCTTCGTTTGTCAAAATCCTACGCCAAAGCCAGCGACGGCGCTTTTGACCCTACCGTTGGCGCATTGACAAGGTTGTGGCGGCGGGCGCGTAATTTGAAAGAACCACCCGATTCAGCGCGGATTACCGCTGCCCTGGAGACAGTGGATTACCGCTCGATTCGTTTGTACAAGAAGAATCGCCGCGTGCAACTGAAGCTAAAAGGTACCCGTTTAGACCTTGGCGGCATCGCGCAGGGTTATGCTGCGGATGAATGCCTTTCTATTTTAAAAGCAGCGGGGATTTCCAGCGCCTTAGCCGATGCTGGCGGTGATATTGCCCTTGGGGACGCTCCGCCCGGCGCCAAAGGTTGGGCCATCGAACGCCCCCTTACAGATTCCACCTCTGAAACTTTATTTTTAGCCAATTGTGGCATCACGACATCCGGGGCGACTTACCGCTATTTCGAGGACGAAAATGGCGTTCGTTACTCCCATATCGTAGACCCGCGAACGGGTTGGGGCATCACAAAGCAGCTGTTGGTGACGGTGCTGGCGCCTAATGCGGTTATTGCAGATGCTTGGGCGACGGCATTGTCGGTTAGTGGAAAAGTAAGCCCAAAAGCAAGGTTGTTTAATATCAAGGTTTGGATGATGGGGATAAAGATTTGAAAATTAGAGCGGGATTTTCAAATTGGCAAATTTTCAAAACTTGTCCCGCACTAGCGGGGTCACTTCACTTCTTCCATCAACTTCCGAATATTCCTTTCAATCACAACGCCTTCCCCTTGTGGATCTAAAGTTGCCGATTTTGCCGCCAATTGCAGGGCGGTGCGGATATTTTCCGGGTCATAGCGCGAAAGTTTGTACGTCCCGAAATTCTTTTTCAAAAAATACTTGGCGCAGTTGGCCAATTCAGCTGGATCCATCGAAGCGGAGCAATCTGCCTCCTTCATCAACCCATTTTCGATGCGCTGCTGAATGGTGAGCGGGGCGATGTAGCCGGTTTTGTCTAAGTTTATGATGTCGCTAAAATAAGGAAAGAAATACGGGCCGGAGCCGAGCAAAACTCGCTCGCCTTTTGGCGAAAAAGCTGCCGAATAGCAAGTTCCGCGCAGGTTCCAGGTATAAGCGGGTTGGGTGTTGTTCCGTTGGCCGGTATGCCATAAATGTGCTGTTTTATCTTCACAGCCGGTTAAAATAGTTAGGCCGTCTGGTGAAAAAGCGACGGACCTGATGGCCGATGTAAATCCTGTATAGCGCTCTATTTCGACGCCCCTTAAATCCCAGACTTTGGCTGTTTTATCCCAACCTCCAGTCAACACGCGCTTTCCGTCAGCCGAAAAAGCAACCGATAGCACGCCGGACTCGTGGCCCCGAAAAGTTTGAATTGTGTTTCCGTTCAAATCCCATTGCCGCGCCAGATAATCCCAACTTCCCGTCAACACGCTTAGCCCGTCGGGAGCAAAAGCGACGGACCAAATGCTGGAGATGTGGCCGGAAAACGTCTGTAGTTCTTTGCCGGTCAAATCCCAAAGCTTGGCCGTTCTGTCAAAACTGCCGGTTAAAACGGAATTGCCGTCAGGGGAAAAAGCAACTGCGGTGACCCCGAAAGTATGTCCGGAAAAAGTCTGAAGTTCCTGTCCGTTGATGTCCCAAAGTTTGGCGGTGCCGTCCCAGCTTCCGGTTAGCACCCGTTTTCCGTCTGGTGAAAAAGCAACGGAAGAAACGACTTCTTTATGGCCGGCAAACGACTGGAGTTCGCGTTCGCTCAAATCCCAGAGTTTGACGCCGCCGTTCCAGGTTCCCGTCAAAATGCGTTGCCCGTCCGGAGAAAAAGCCACAGATCTGACGATTTCGGTGTCGCCGGCAAAATACCGGGGTTCGATTCGCCGCATGTCCCAAAGCTTAACGACCCCGTCCTCACTGGCGGTCAGAAAATTGCTCCCGTCCGGGGAAAAAGCCACAGCGCTGACGGCTTTGGTGTGGCCCATGCAGGCCTGGAGTTCCTGACCGTTCAAATCCCAAAGCTTTGCGGTGGCATCAAAACTGCCGGTCAGCAGGTATTTTCCGTTGGGGGCAACCGAAATGGGCCAAACAGCCCCTTCATGGCCAAAAAAAGTTCGGATTTCTTTTCCTTTTAACTCCCACAACTTTGCCGTTCTGTCCAAACTGCCCGTCAGGACGTTTTTTCCATCCGGGGTAAATTCGACAGACCAGACAGCAGCGGTGTGCCCCAAAAACGTTTCCTGTTCCCGGCCTTTCAAGTCCCATAATTTGGCAGTGCCGTCTTCGCTGCCGGTTAGTATGCTTTGCCCGTTCGGAGCGAAGGCAACAGTCTGAACGGCGTCTTTATGGCCGCTGAATGTCTGAAGTTCCTGGCCTTTTAAATCCCAAAGTTTGGCAACCTTATCTAAACTACCCGTCAGAATAAGCTGTCCATCGGGTGAAAAAGCAACCGATTCCACCCCTTCCTGGTGGCCCGAAAAAGTCCGGATTTCTCGCCCATTCAAATCCCAGAGTTTGGCCGTTTTATCCAAACTGCCCGTCAGTACAAATTGCCCATCGGGTGAAAAAGCAACCGATTCTACCCCTTCACGGTGCCCCATGAAAGATTGGATTTCGCGGCCGTTTAAGTCCCACAGTTTGGCCAATTTATCGCTACTGCCCGTCAGGATGCGTTGCCCATCAGGAGAAAACACGACGGATAAAACCTCGGCGGCATGCCCGACAAAAGTGGCCGTGGCAAAAGTATTTGCAGGGTCGCTCAACAGGTTGGAGCGGTTTTTGACATACAAAGGGCTCTCTCCCATTGTAACGAGGCAAGCTTCGTGGGTCAGGCGCAGGAGCAAGGTGCGGTCGTAATTCGGCTGCGCCATCAAATCGGTCATTTTTGAAGTCAGTTCTGCGGCGCGGGTGCTTCGGGCAAAAGCTGCTTTTTCTGCGTCTATGCCGGCGCTGATTGAATCGAGGAGCCTGGCAATGGTTTGCGTCGTTCCCGGACACAGGGGCAATGCAGCTTCACAATATTCCCGGGCGGCAAGCCATTTTTTAGCAGCCAGATTGACCCGGGCTTTTTGCAGCATTTCCCGGCAAAAGCGTGGATCCTGGGCGAGGAGTTTACAAGCAAACAACAAAAACAGAACAGTAAACATCTTTTTCATAAACGAGGAAACTTTTGGGAATGGCTTTATTCGATTTCTTTCAACAGCGCAATAATTTCAGCATTGGTCTTGTCCAATTTTTGCGCTTCCAATAAAATTTGATGTGCCATATCCCTATCCCCTACCCGCATCATCCTGCGGGCTGAGGCAAGGTATTTTTCCACTTCGATTCGGTTCCGTTCTGCTTTTTCAGCCTCCAGGTCGGCGATTCTTTTTTCCGCTTCCTGCAACGCCGTTTCTGCGGTTTGTTTTTCAAGCCGGGCGATGCTGTCCTTCCGAAGCGTTTCTTTTATGCTTTCATCTGCAATCCGGATTTTTTCCTCTGCCGTGCGCAGTTGCTTTTCAGCCGTTTGTTTTCCTTTTTCGGCAACGGCATACAACCAAATCATGACGACCAAGGCAATAAGGGAGATCACGTTTATGGTCGTTACAAGCATTCGCAATCGCCTTCTCAAAAGGCTGTGCCGCTGGTTGTGTATTTCTTTTTCCTTGAGCATGTCGGTCATTTTCGGAGGGTCTTTGCTGGCGATGCCAAAGCAGACCAGCAATTTTCCCCTTGTGTGTTTATCTCATATTTAAGAGTGGGAAATTTTGGAAAGCGCAAGCTAAGGATTTACGGTAAAATTGCCAATAGTCTCCAGTTTTGGATATCAGAATAGTTGACCTCAGAAAACATCGCCCCATTGGATTCTGGTATTAAAAAAAATCCACTATACTTGCAAAAGCTGGATCGTTCATTCGAGCTTTTTCATCAAAACGCTTCTATTCTTATGTCAAAATTCCTGTCCACCTTCACTTTGCTAATGATGCTACTGCATACAGATTCTTTGTATGGGCAAATCAAACTGCCGCGCTTATTGGGAAATAATGCCGTATTGCAACGCGATGTGCGCTTACCTTTACGAGGCCAGGCGGCAAAAAAAAGTAAGGTTTCCATCGTTTTTGCCGGAAAATCATACGAAACACGCTCCGATAAAAACGGCAACTGGGTCATAGAATTACCTCCGCTCGCAGCCGGCGGCCCTTTCCAGATGCGCATCCGCGATGAAAATGAAATCTTCATACTCGACAATATTCTCATCGGCGATATTTGGGTCTGCTCCGGTCAATCGAATATGGAATGGGCTCTGCGGGATGCCAACAACGCGGAAATGGAAATTGCAGCTGCCAACGATCCGATGATCCGCCATTTTCAGGTAGAACGTACTGCTTCAATGCTGCCTTTAGATACGCTGAAAAGTGGTAGCTGGAATGTGTGCAGCCCTGAGACAGCGGGCGATTTCACAGCGGTCGGATATTTTTTTGCGAAACACCTGCGCGAAAAAACGGGGGTGCCCATTGGCCTCTTACACAGTTCCTGGGGAGGAAGCCGCATTGAACCCTGGATGGATGCCGCGACTTTGGGATATAAAGATGTCAGTGCTCTGGAGCTGCATCTTGCACAGCGGTTAGCCGTGCAAAAAGCCAGGATTGACGAATTTATGCAAAATAAATTCGGCGGTCAAATACCTCTTGAAGACAAAGGAATACAAAACGGGAAAGCCGTTTGGGCGGCGCCCGACTTCAATGATGCGGATTGGCAAACCCTGAGCCTGCCCGGAGTCTGGGAAGGCCAGGGGTGGGAAATGCTTGACGGCATCGTCTGGTTTAGGAAAGAAATCATGCTGACGGAGGCACAAGTTTCCCAAGCAGCCACTTTAGGCCTGGCCATGATTGACGACAGTGATGAGGCCTGGATCAATGGTGTCCGGGTAGGCGGCATGCAGTTTAAATACAATGTAGTGCGCAGTTATGAAATCCCAACCGGGGTTTTGCGCGCCGGAAAAAACGTAATCGCAGTACGGGTGGAAGATACGGGTTACGGCGGCGGTTTTCACGGGAAGCCGGAATTGCTTTATCTCCGGACTTCAGCGGGTGAAATTTCGTTGGCAGGCGACTGGAAAATGAAGGTGGGCAAAGCGCTGGGCAGTGTGCCCGGCACCAACGACAACCAATTGCCAACCAAACTCTACAACGCCATGATCAAACCCATCCAGTGGTTTCCAATCAAAGGCGTGATTTGGTACCAGGGCGAAAGCAATGCCGACAACGCCGCAGATGCGGTGGCTTACCAGTCCTTGTTTCAAAAAATGATCACACAGTGGCGGCAGCAATGGGGCGTCGGCGATTTTCCGTTCCTTTTTGCACAATTGGCCAACTACCACGCCCCGGAACCGGAGCCGGGCAACGCCAACTGGCCGCTGCTCCGCGAAGGGCAATCGGCAGCTTTAAGCCTGCCAAATACGGCTCAGGCGGTCATCATTGATATCGGAGACGCCAGCGACATCCATCCCCGGAACAAGCAGGATGTTGGATACCGTCTGGCGCTTGGCGCCCGCCGATTCGCTTATGGAGAAAAAGAACTCCTTTACAGCGGCCCTACTTTCAGGGGAATGATCGTGGACCAGGCAAAGGAAGGAAGCGGTCGCCCTGCGGCCTTGCGGTTGCAATTCAACAACCAGGGTAGCGGGTTGATCGCCAAAGGCGACCGCTATGGATACCTTCGGGGCTTTGCGATTGCAGGCGCCGACCGGAAATTCGTCTGGGCTAAAGCGCTCATCGAAGGCAACGATGTGGTCGTCTGGAGCGAAAAAGTGCCCATTCCGGTAGCTGTGCGCTACGCCTGGGCTGATAATCCGGACGACGCCAACCTGTTTAATGTGGAAGGACTGCCGGCCTCTCCTTTTAGAACCGATAAATGGTGAGGTTGTGTGGAAAAGCCGGCTCTGGCGGTGCCCGTGCCTGCAAAATCGCCGACTGCATCCAAAGAAAATCCCGCAGGGAAATGGGGTTCTGTCACGTTGAATTGCCTATGTGAAAACGTCTATTGTGAGCTATGTGGTAAAAAAAAACGCTTAGCGATAAAAAAACCAGCTTCGAGCCAGGCTTTTTTCCAGTCCATCCAGGCTTCCCGTGCTTCATTTTCGGGTTTGTTGTAAAGCTTAGTCGTCCAATTCAGGGCTTCCTGCACGGTGCTGCCGTCCGTCATTTTCTGAAGAAAAGTGTATTGCGGTGGCAATAAATTAAAAACAGCCGTGCGAAAATCTTTCCGGACAATGGCGATAAAATGTTCCCGGGGCGATGGGATGTCCGGATCCCGGTCACCCGCCACAGCGCTGTAATAAACGTTCACCGGAAAATCGTATTTGTGGATAGAAAAACAAGGCTGGAGCTGAAGATTATCTTCGGAATCCGATGCGGCAGCGTAAGCTTTTCCTTCGTGTCCGGGCGCGTCAAACATGGAATACAGGTCCCATTCGAACTGCGCCAGATCAATCATAAACTCAATCCAGGGTTCTTTTTCGTCCGCTTCCTGATCTGGCCGGGTTTCGCGCAGAAAATCCGGAAAGCGAGCGCCCAATAAGGCTAAGGTTGGACTGGTTGAAGGATATTGCCGGAGATATTCTTTTCCAAAATCGTCAAAAAGTTCCTTACCAAGTGCGTGGCACAATACTTTGTATTGTCCTTCTAAACATTGCAATAACCGGGCAAAATACCCACGCTGGTAAATGGCTAAACGCTGGGCGGCAGACAGGGTATGCGAAGGTGCAATGTGCATAACCGTTCCCTCCTGCGAGTCGGCTTGCCCCGGAAACATCAGCGCTTGTTGCATCCAGGTTTGTATTTCTTCCAAATGTTTGCTGTTCGGATCCATGGCGGTCAATTGGAAACGGTATCTTCCATGATTTGCGGCACTAAAAAGCTGATGGGGGTGGCCACACCGTCGTAAGTGATTGGTGCAGGGGCTTCTGGTTTCGCAGTGCCAGTTGCTTGTCCCATGAAATTCCGGGCTTTGTGCAGTTCAGCCAGGCACGCTTCAAACGAAGGAATATTGCCATCCCATTCGAGCAAGGTTGAAACGCCCCCGGTTTTGTTCCATGCCAGTCGAAAAAGCTCCCAAACTTCAGACACCACAGGCCGGTCGTGGGTGTCAATGATGTGGGTTCCGCAATGCTGGTGCCCGGCTAAATGCATTTGTACAATGCTTTCCCGTGGCAAGGTTTCGATATAAGCCACCGGGTCAAGGCCGGCATTGAAACAAGTCACATAGGTATTGTTCACATCCAGCAGCAAGCCGCAACCAGTTTCGGCAACTAAGCCGCTCAGAAACTCCGGCTCGGGAATTGTTGTGTGTGTAAAACTGAGGTAAGTACTTGGGTTTTCCAAAACTAAAGGTCGCTCTAAGTAGTCCTGCACCACCCGAACGCGGCCAGCTACGTGTCGGAAAGCTTCTTCCGTGAGCGGCAATGGCAACAAATCATGCGTATTGGCGCCCAGCACGCCCGTCCAGCACAAATGGTCGCTGATCCACTGGGGTTGTACTTCGGCTGCAAGTTCCCGAAGGGCTTTTAAGTAGCCAAAATCAATCGGCGCCGTGCTGCCGATGGACAGAGAAACGCCGTGCATGACCACCGGGTAGCGCTCGGCAACCTGGCGCAGAACGTGGCGGGGGCGGCCAGCTGAAAACATGAAATTTTCTGAAATCACCTCAAACCAATCCACCTCCGGCCAATTCGACTGGATGTAGTCAAAATGTACATGGCGCAGGCCAAGCCCCAGGCCCAGGTTCGGCATGACTGCCACCTGAGCCTGGAGTTGAGCAATATGGCTGCGATCGGCGCTCATATACAACTGCCGCCGCCGCTCATGCCGCTTGCGCCGCAGGCGTTGTAATCCGGATTGTAATTTTTTTTGAGCCAGGCAGTTGGAGGACCAACGGGCGAAGGAGACGGCCCAAAAGTCCGACCCGACCGGTTCATTTTTTGTTCAAATACGGTTCTTGCCCGCTGCCAGACACTTTTCCCCTGGTTGGGGCCGTCAGTGGAAAACCGTTCGGCGTTGATGGGAACAGCGCAGGAGCCTTGCCAGGAACAGGGATTGTCTCCGGGGCGGTTTTGTTCTTCTGCATTACCATAAAGCCCGCAGCCGCCTTGTCCGCGACAATTGTTCAGGGTATGGCAGGAATGTTCGGCAGCAGTGGCGCAGGTTCCCATGCCCGAACATTCGTTGGTTCCAAGGCGGTCGTGCCCTTTACAGGCATTCAACCCCATGCAAGCGTGCAATTCTAATGGAATATGATTTTGTGAACTCATGTTGATTCATTTAATGGTTTAAAAACGCACAATGCCATCTGCGCCCACATTTACATCGGGCAGGACTTCGATCCGCTGGATAATATTGGGATCCAATCCCAATGAGGCAGGAACAGCCTTCGCCAAAGCGACTAATTCCTGTTTTGCGGAAGCCAGACTTGTAAATTGGTAATTTTCAAACGTGGGTGCTAAAACTTCCCCTACTTTGTTGTTCAAATGCAGGTAGCGCATTCCGCCAAGGATTTTATCTAAGATAAAAATCATGCCTTTGTGCATGCCGACATAAAACAGCGTGCTTTGCGCGCTCCCTTTTAAAGTAAAGCTGACTTCTGTGATCAAAAGCAAATAGGAATAAACGGCATTTGCAAGATCAACCAACGGATAAAACTGGCTTGGATAACCAGCCCGCGTTGGGTTTTCGGGAAACGGATAAATAAAACAATTGAGGTCGTCCGCTTTGAATTTTTTGATCTCTTTGGCCAATTCGTTGTATTTAAACCAGTGGGAATCCTCGTCTTTTTCCGGATCATCGGCTTTATGCTTTGGATCATCGGCATACCCTTCGCCCTGATGCTGAATGATGCTGATGGCTTTTAAAGCAGATTTTTTGTCTTTAACCACCATTAATCCGCCGCTGTCTTCATTGTTGGGGTATATGGCCTGGTCGGCGCCCCTTGCCGCAGGATCGAGCGGATTTTCTGGTTGCTGAATGTAATAAGCGTCTTTCGGGTAAATCGTATCCACATTATTGGCGGAATAGTACCCCTTTCCTGTTCCTAACTGGTGCGCTTCGTATTTAAAATCGGCGTCGGTGGTCTGTTTCTCGATTAAATCCTCGATGTAATCGTAAAACTGGCCGATGGTTTCCCAATTGTCGCCTTCGGGTTTGGCGCCTCTTTTTTCAGGTTTTTCAATCCCGAGAAACTTTTCTAACTGGCTGTGAGAAAGTTTCGACAATCCTACTGAAAACCCGGCTTTGTGGTGCGGCAGGTTGGTTGGATAGGCGCCCGGAGATTTGCCGTAAATTTTCGGGGCGCCCCCAAGCGATCGCATGAGGTTGCAGGCCAGCGACATGTGGAGCATTTCTTCCACCGCGACGCTCATAATCAGCCCGCCGGCCCGGTTTGCAAAAGTGGCCAATGTCTGGCCATCTTTTAGCGGATCACAGGCGCTGGGCAACCTGTTGATCGAATAATAGGTGTACAGATAAATGGGAATGGTGCTCAATTCGATCTCCACTGCTGTCTGGAGATGGCGGAGCAGGTTCTGACGTTGGGAATCGGTCATAGGTGTTGTGTTGTAGTGGTTTAGTATTGCCCACAAATATATTACAACGCCTTAATATTTATTCAAATGCAAGAATAAATCTATGTCAATTTTCAAATAGTGTCTGTCTTTATAGTCCGATAGCTGCGTTCATTTCGACTTCGCTCAATGACCGGTTGTTGAGCGAAGTCGAAACAAAATTGGTCATTTACGCGAGTAAACTCCCACTTTTGGCCCCTCGCACGCCTTGCTCTCGAACTCTAAAGAGCAGACACCCGACTAAATGGACAGACACTAAATAGTAATTGTTTCTCCTATTACGATCCTGCCATGCTGCGCTTCGTCGCGCACTACCGTCGCGCATCCAACTACCGGGTCGTGTTCAAAAATAAGCCGGTAGCCGTGATCGGCCGCCTCCTTGAGGATACGGGCCTTTTCTTCTAAGGTCAGCAGGGGGCGTACATCGTATGCCATGACATAAGGCATGCCAATGTGGTGGGAAGAAGGGATCACATCAGCGCAATACAGGTACGTATGCTCGTGGTCGGTGAGCATTGGCAGCATCATGGCTTCTGTGTGGCCGTATACAAAGCGGAGCGATATCCCCGGCAGCCATTCCACATCTTTGTCCGTAACAGGGATAAAACGCAAAACCCCGGCTTCCTGGAGGGGCACAAAATTTTCCTGCAAAAACGAGGCTTTTTCCCGGGCATTGGGCTGCATTGCCCAGGCGTAGTGCCGTTCATTCGACCAATAAGTTGCTTTGGGAAAAGCAGGGACTAATTTCCCGGTTTCGTCCATTTTTACCGCGCCACCGCAATGGTCAAAGTGCAAATGCGTGAGAAATACATCGGTAATATCTTCGGGAGCAAAACCTTTTTTGCGAAGCGAATCCATCAGCGAAGCCTCACCGTGGGGTTCGAAATGTTTGCGAAAACGGGCGTCCTGCTTATCGCCCATGCCGGTGTCAACTAAAATTTTTCGGTCTTCAGTTTCCACCAAAAGGCAACGCATGGCCCAGGTGCAGAGATTTTTTTCATCGGGCGGATTGAGTTTCCCCCAAATGCTTTTGGGCACGATGCCGAACATGGCGCCGCCGTCAAGTTTGAAATAACCGGTGTCGAGGGTGGAGATGATCATGGTTGTTTGTTGGGCCGAAACGAAGTTGTTCGTTGTCGGTTGATCGTTGTTCGTTAGAGTCGTGATACGATGATATTTATCGTTCCATTGGTTGCCGTTGTTCGTTGAGCGGAATCGAAACAAAGTTGTTCGTTGTCGGTTGAGCGTTGTTCGTTGGGCCATGATATGATGATATTTTTCGTTCCTATCGTTGCCGTTGTTAGTTGAGCGGAGTCAAAACAAAGTTGTTCGTTGTCGGTTGATCGTTGTTCGTTAGCCGTGATACGATGATATTTATCGTTCCTATCATTGCTGCTGCCCGTTGAGCGGAGTCGAAACAGGTCAAGAAATATGATCGTAATAGGCCAACCTCATCGCTAAGCTAAACCCAACGAACAACGAACAACCGACAACGATCAACGCTGCGAATACCCAATCTTATCGCTAAGCTAAACCCAACGATCAACAATCAACCGACAACGATCAACGCTGCGAACAACGAACAACCGACAACGATCAACGCTACGAATACCCAATCTTCGACTTCGCATTACTCATTTCCTGCTTCAGCGCGCCCATGCGGATGGCTGTTACTGCCGCTTCCACGCCTTTGTTGCCGTGTTTGCCTCCTGCTCGATCCAGGGCTTGTTCTTCGTTGTTGGGGGTCAATAATCCAAAAACAAACGGGATTCCGGAAACAATACCAAGGTTTGTCAATCCAACAGCAACGGCATTGTTGATGTATTCGTTGTGTTTGGTTTCTCCTTCGATGACGCAGCCCAGACAGATCACCGCATCGAGGGAATAACGGGACACTAAAAGTTTGGCAGCAGTCGGCAATTCAAAAGAACCCGGAACCTGAACGGTGTGGATATTGGCTTCTAAAGCGCCATGTTTGAGCAGGGTTTCAAAACAGCCTTCGTACAAAGCATGGGTAATGTGGGCATTCCATTCTGCCACCACGATGCCAAAACGCATGCTTTCTGCGGAAGGCATGGTTGATTCATCGTATTGTGAAAGATTTTTTAGCGCGCTTGCCATTTTGTATAGATGTTAGATTTTAGATATTAGATTTAAGACAGTAGACACTCAAAAGAGGCGATTGTTTCATATGATGGCGAATTCCTCTTTTCATCCAACCATCCGCAATCTAAAATCTTTTATCTAATATCTAACATCTCATCCATCAGTCCTTCTCCCAGAACTTCCATTTATTGCCTTTCCGGCGATTGGGTTTATCAAATTTAAAAATGATGTAACGAAGTGAGACGCCGGTTTGAAAATAGACGCTTTTTACGCCGCCTACGAGGTTGATGGCCGGTTTGATGTCCCAGGAAAGGTTGAGCCGGAACAGGTTCAGTTCGATGCCTCCGATGAAGGTAACGCCAATTGGATTTTCGTAATCTTCTCCAAATTCAGGGTTATTGAGGTCATCCGTGCGCCATCCCATGTGCGGACCTGCGCCAAAATAGGTATTAAATCGGCGGCCAATGAAAGGAAAATGCTGCTCGCCGAGCAGGGTCACCATCGCTTCTGAGCGCTTGAATCCCGCCTGAACGATGCCTTCAATGGTTGTGCGTTCTGCAATCCGCTGTTGTATAGTGATGCCCCAGTCTGTACCGAGCCGAACACCAAAAGCCGTGTTATACCGCTGCGCAAAAGCGCCGGTGGCCAAGGCTGCTAAAGTAATGATGGTTGCTATTTTTTTCATGTCATCCGAACGCCTGCGACCGTAGGTCTATTATGTGCCTGCCCTCAAAGTTAGCACGGCGTTGTCAACTGTGGACGAAAAAAAATAACTTTACGGCGGTGAAGCGCTATAAAAGGCAAAATGCAAATTGCAAAACCTGTCCCGTGTAGCGGGATTAGCAAAACCGTTCAACGAATAAATGTAACTATTATGAAAAAAACGATCTTTTCGATTGCCCTCCTTGTCGCGGGCTTTTTTGCTGCGAATGCGCAGGATAAAGCCGACGAAGCCATCAATAAAATCATCCGGAAACACGGTCTGGAACAAAGTAAGGTGATGGAAACTGCGTTTTACCTCACCGACGTCTATGGGCCACGCCTGACTGGTTCGCCTATGCTGGATAAAGCGACCGCCTGGGCACAGGAACAACTGAAATCCTGGGGGTTGGATCAGGTCCATACCGAAGCCTGGGGGCCGTTTGGTCGGGGTTGGGAGCTCAAGCATTTTGAAATGCACGCTGTGGCGCCTTCTTATTACCCAATCATCGCTTATCCAAAAGCGTGGTCGCCTTCCACCAAAGGTTTGGTTACTGGCGAAGTCATTTATTTAGATGCAGACAGCCTGCCGCAATTGGCCCAGTACAAAGGAAAATTGCGGGGCAAATTTGTGCTCACCGACACCAGCCGGGCCACCAAAGAGTGGTTTGAAGCGCCTGCTGAACGCTTAAATTCGGAAGATCTGTTGAAAATGGCCAACGCGCCCGCGCCAACACCCCGTACAATGCGCAATTTTGGCCGTGACGACAACGAATTCACCACCAAACTCCGCGAATTGCTTTACGAAGAAAAGCCGCTTGCCCTCTTGGATCGCAGTTTTAAAGGCGACCTCGGTACCGTATTCGTCGCCGGCGCAAGATCGAAAGAAGGCAGCGCACGCGATGAAGGCGCAGAAGTGCTGCCACAGGCAACCTTGTCGGTCGAACAATACAACCGCATTTTCCGGTTGCTGAAAGCGGGCATTCCTGTGAAACTGAGTATGGATCTTTCTGCCGCTTATACCAACCCGGATGGCATGGAGCACAACATCATTGCAGAAATTCCGGGCACGGATTTGAAAGACGAAGTTGTCATGTTTGGCGCGCATTTGGATTCCTGGCAAAGCGCCACGGGAGCTACCGACAATGCAGCCGGCTCGGCAGTGATGATGGAAACCGCACGCATTTTGATGGAAACGATCAAAGAAAGTGGTATTCGCCCGCGTCGCACCTTGCGGATTGCATTGTGGACCGGCGAAGAACAGGGGCTTTTAGGCTCCATTGCTTATGTCAATCAGCATTTTGCAGAAGTGAAAGGCCGCACGGTACAGTCTCTGAAACCGGAACAATCGAAAATATCGGCTTATTATAATTTGGACAACGGCACCGGCAAAATCCGCGGCATTTACCTTCAGGGCAACGAACCCGCCAGAGCCATTTTCCGCCCCTGGTTAGATGCGTTCAAAGATTTGGAAGCGACGACCATCACGGTTTCCAATACCGGTGGCACCGACCACCAGGCATTTGATTCAGCAGGCATTCCTGGCTTCCAGTTTATTCAGGATCCGGTGGCCTACTCCACCCGCACCCACCACTCCAATATGGACAACTGGGATCACCTCGTTGCGGATGACCTGAAGCAGGCGGCCACGATCATGGCTTCTTTTGTGTGGCATACGTCGCAGCGCGATGAATTGATTCCACGCAAAAAGCTGGATTTGGGAGAGGCGAAGAAGGAAGCTGGTGGGGGGAATTAGGGATTGGTTATTGGGGTATTGGTTATTGGTAATTTGTGGTTGGATCATATTTTCGGTAAACGATTGGTTGGATTTGTGGGTTACTATGGGCATACTACAAATCCAACCATGTTGTATTCTCTAACGTAGTACCTGTCCCGCACAACTAGTCCCGTATAACGGGAGTGAGAACGGGGTGCAGCGCACCAAAATAATTGTAGAAATTTGAGGGTAAATGGAATACAGGTGCAGCGCACCGAAACAATACCTTCCCGCCTAAAAGATTTTTTCTTTGGTTTTTAAAAATAAAAATCAGAAAATATTGAATGAGTAAAAAATGGCTAAGATAATGGCTGCTCCGTTCCATAAATAATGCCTCAGCTCATGTTTCCACTCCACCGAACAGCGTTCGGCGGTACAGCCCTACTCCTCCCCCGTCAACCACTTCTTAAAAACCGGCGAGCGTTCCGTGCTCACCACCGTATCCAAATCGCAACGCGGAATCAATTCCAATTTCACACGAGATTTGGAATAGGCGTACATCTCCTTGATGGCGTTGATGTTGACGATGAACTGGCGGTTGATGCGGAAAAAAGTTTGTGGGTCGGCCATTTCCTCCACTTTTTCGAGCGAGATGTCCAATGGGTAGCGCTTGCCGTCTTTGGAGACCAAAAAGGTAATTTTGCTCTCCGTGTAGAAATAGGCGGCATCCTGCAGGTCCACCACGCGGATGGTCTGCCCCAGCTTGATCAAAAAGCGCTTTGAAGCGATATCTTTTTGCAGCAATTTGGTCAATTCTTTGTAGTCGGTGCGCCATTCGCCCTGCCACTTGCGGTATTTTTCGATGGCGTGTTCCAGTTCCTGCCGCTTGATGGGCTTGAGCAGGTAGTCGAGCGCATTCACTTGAAAGGCTTGCAGGGCGTATTGGTCGTAAGCGGTCGTAAAAATGACCGGCTTTTCGATTTTGACGTGGTTGAAAATTTCAAAACTGGAGCCATCGGCTAAGTGTATGTCTAAAAAAATCAGATCGGGTAACCCATGGTTATTCAACCAGGTAAGGGTGGATTCGATGCTGTCCAATTCTGCAACGATGTCCATCGAGGGGTCTATTTCCCGGATCAGTTTGTGCAGGCGGCGAGCAGCTGCTTCTTCATCTTCTATGATTAGCACTTTCATCTTTTCCATTTTTTATCAGCGGAATGCGCACCCGAAAGGTATCCGCTGTTTCTTCAATAATAATTTTGCTGTCTGTGAGTAATTCGTAGCGCCGGGCAATGCTCTGCAATCCGAAGCCGGTTGATTTCTCTGCGGTCATCTTGCGTTGCAGGTTATTGGAGACCACTAAGTAGCGGCCATCCGGGCTGACCGAAATGGCTACTTCTAATTTTTTCCCTTTGCTGATGACATTGTGTTTAACGGCGTTTTCTACCAGCATTTGCAGGGTCAGCGGCGGCAGTAGAATGGACTGTTTTGCGCCCGAATCGCATTCAATACGGAGGTTAAAATTATCGCCGTAGCGTTTCTTTAGCAAAAAAACGAAGTTCCGTACCAATTCAAGTTCCTCCTCCAGCGGGATGACTTCCTTTTCGCGGTATTGCAGGATGCTTCGGTAATAATCGGACAGGGTTTCGACGTATTCCACGGCTAACCCTGGGTTTTCTTCTATGATGGTGATCAGGGTATTGAAACTGTTGAACAAAAAGTGCGGATTAATCTGGCTTTTCAACGCTTCATACTGGCTTTCAATTTTCTCTTTTTTTAGTAACGCCGCTTGTTGCAAACGCTTATCGCGCAATTGAAGAAAGTAACGGGCAATTACTGAGCCGTTGATTATCACCAGCAAAATAAACCACCAGCGCATCCAGAAAGGCCGGAGGATGGTAAATGCATATCTAACTACAGGTTCGTCATCAAAAGCGGCATTTTCAGAAGAAGCCACCAGAAATGTGTAGTCTCCCGGCGGCAGATTGGGAAAAACGGCCCGAAGGTCGGCGGATTCAATCCAATCCTGGTTATGCCCCTCCAGCTTGTAGCGATAACGCACTGCCTCGGGATCGGTGTACCACAAGCCCGTGTATTCAAAAATAAGGTTGTTTTGATCGTGTAAAAACTGAGGTTCCGCATCAAAATCTACCGGTTCCAAAAAAATAGAAACGTTTTTCAGCAAGGTGCGGGGGTGAATGGCAAGGGTATCTTCAAGCGCGCAATACTTGATGATCTGATTGCCAAAGCCCATCCAGATATTGTGTTCTGCATCGGCGCAAAAAGCATTCAGGTTGGGTTCCGTCTTGGAAATCCCCACTTCATCGTCGTAATAAATCAGGTGTTTGGTCACCGGATCCAAAATGTCTATCCCCGCATCGTGGGTTAAGATCAAATCGCCCCGTTGGTTGGCGGCCAATCCCATAATAATCATTTTCCGCAGGCCTTCTTTCACACTCAGGCGCGTGAATTTTTTTCCGTCAAACTCAAAAATACCTTGCTTGTCCGTACTCATCCAAACATGGCCGCGGTCGTCTTCTGCAATCGAGTACACCGAGCCCAGCCGGACGTCCCCGGCGTGGGTATAGTTGGTGATTTTGCCGTTTTCCAAAACGCTGATGCCTTTGCCGTCAGAGCCGAACCAGGTACGTCCTTTGCTGTCAACAAAGGATTTGTAGATAAAATTGGACCCAAGGCCACTCTCATTATTGAGGTTTTGAAAAGTGATATGGCCACCTTCGAAAGGATTACCTTCCAAAGTCAGGGCCGTTACGCCTCCAAAAGTTGCCAGCCAGAGCCGGTTTCCAAGGCCGGAAATAGAGATCACACTATTGGTCGTCAAGCCCCCTTTTTCGTTGATGTGCCGGATTTTGTGGCTTACCGGGTTATAACAATAGGCGCCTTCGTCGTAAGTGCCAATCCAGATATTGTGGTAAATGTCTTCATATAGGGAAACGACGTTGGCTTTTTCCGGCAGTGAGGGCACCCGAATAAACTGAGCAGGCAAGTTGTTTTCGCGCACATAAAGTCCGTTTTCTGTTCCTGCCCATAACCGCTTTTTATGATCCATGAGCAAAGCCTGGATATTGTCGAAAGGCGCGGTCAGGTATTCGAACCTGCGATTGGCCGAGCAGACTCCTTCGATATTGTTCAGCACCCAGAGGTTGCCTTCAATGTCCCGGTGCAGGTCGTAAATTTTAGCGTTCCGGAGCTTTTTCCCGTTTTCTGAAATTTTTTCCAACCGCTTGTCGGCAAAGGCGTAGCGCCACAGGCCATTTCCTTCAGTGGCAATCCACAGGTCGCGGTTCTCAAAAAGCGTCATGCCATTAATCACCCCGATATCCCTATTTGGCGCCGGATAAGAAAAGGTTTGTTTTTGGGTATTGTAGTAACAAAAACCGTTGTCGTTCATGCCAATCCAGCAGTTTCCCGCAGCATCGTGGACAATTTCCCGCACGATTTCATCGGGCAGTCCGTCGGCTTTAGAAAGTTGCTCCACCTGTTTTTTGCCCTGGTTCAGGGTGCAAATGCTGATGCCATTGTCGGTTCCCACCCACATACGCCCCTGTTTGTCAGGCGAAAGCACATAAATATCGTTGCTTGCCAAACCATCTTCGGTGTCTATATTGTATAAGCGATTGTTGTCGTGGTAATAAATTCCTTCTCCGTAGGTGGCGATCCACAACACCCCATTGCGATCTTCTGCAATGCCTTTGATTGGACTTGCCGGGTGGCCTTCTTCCGGTTGCCAGCGCTGTAATCGGCGGTAGTTATTTAAATAAAAGATAGACCCATCTTCGTATCCAACCCAAAGTCTGCGCTTGCTGTCGAAAAAAATGGCCGTTACCTGTTGGTTGTTTACTGGCAAATCGGGCGCTGTGAATGTCGTAAATTCGATGCCATCGTATTGCAAAAGCCCCCGGTTGGATCCAAACCACAAAAAGCCGTCCGATGCTTCGTAGACCAGCGTTACTTTAGCGTTTTCCAAAGCCTCGCCAAGCAGATGCCGCCGGAAAAACGGTTCCTGCGACCAGCCTGTTTGCAGCATAGTCGAAAGGATCGCAATAAGCGGAACCCAAATGTAAAGGCGAAGCTTCATTAGATTCTTAGGCTTTGGTCAATGTTGCGGATATTTTCACCTCGATCTCTTCTGCAATCTTCTGGAAAACAATCCTTGGTATGTCAATATCGTGTTCTTTCAGCAAGACCGTAAATTTGGAAGTGATGTAAACTTTCCCTTCGCTTACTTTGACGGTACTTTTAATGATGCGTTCCTGCTCAACGCCATGAATAGATAATTTACCTTTGGCGCGTACGGTATATTCTCCATCTTTTGAAAAATCAGTTTGCTCGATGATTTTGCCTGAAAAAGTGCCACTCGGAAATTTGACGCTTTCTAAATAGTTTTCGTTAAAGTGTTCGCGTTGTAAAGCGCTGTTGAATCCTTTAAATGAATTCATCGGGATGCTGAACGCAAATGTCCGGTTTTCGACGTCTATGATGCCTTTAATTTCAGGGGATTCCGCTTCGATGAACTCCAGGGGAGCATCTGATTTGAAATAAACCGTACCTTCCGATATTTTGTAACGGGACTGAGTGAGCCCGGAAAGTTGAAGGCTGCAAAAAATAACGACAATTAGAAAACGCATAATGGTTCAGGTTGTATTTACAGAATTGTGTACACGCTCTATAAACAACGCATGCAGCAAGATTACGGTGAAAAGCGGAGGAAAGGAGCAGAAAAGCCGTTGAGCGGGAAAAATAGTATGCTGAAACGGGATTTTTCACCTTGCTTTGCACAAAATTTATAGGATGTCGCACCGGTCATTACAATTGATTACGCTTTGCATTGGCACTTTGCTGATGGCCGTCAAGTTCACGGCCTGGTGGATGACAAACTCCAACGCCATTCTCTCGGATGCCTCCGAAAGCATCATCAACATTGCCGCCGGGGTCTTTGCGTTTTACAGCCTTGGGCTGGCGGCGAAGCCCAGAGACAGCAATCACCCCTACGGACACGGCAAAATCGAGTTCCTTTCTGCCGGATTCGAAGGCGGCCTGATTTTTCTTGCGGGCATTGGCATCGTGATCAAAGCCGGTTACAACCTGCTTTATCCCCAAAGTATCCAGCACTTAGACCTGGGGCTTTACCTGACCGTGTTCAGCGGTGTGATCAATTATGTGATGGGGCATTTGCTGGAACGCAGGGGCCGGTTAGCCAGTTCGCTGACACTCATTGCCAGTGGCAAACACCTCAAATCAGATGCCTGGTCTTCGCTGGGATTGGTGGTTGGCTTGCTGATTGTAGCGTTTACAAACATTCCGGTTTTAGACAGTGTGGTTGCTGCAATTTTCGGTTTGGTCATTTTGTACACGGGCTTTTCGCTGATGCGAAAATCGGTTGCCGGCATCATGGACGAAGCAGATTATCAACTTATTACACAATTGGTTCAGGTGCTGGACCAACACCGCCGCCCCAACTGGATAGACGTCCATAACTTCCGGGTCATCAAATACGGGGCTACCCTGCACATTGATTGCCACATTACCGTGCCCTGGTATTTCAGCACCCGGGATTCGCACGCCGAAGTCAAAGCGTTTGAAAACTTAGTCGTGGAGAAAAATGATTTGCCGGTCGAGTTGTTCGTCCATGTCGATCCCTGTGAACCACCTGTGTCCTGTAGTATTTGCAAAAAAACGGATTGCACGGTCAGGGCAGCGCCTTTTTCACACCATATTTCGTGGAATTTGGATAATATTATGGCCGATAAGAAGCACAGCCCGTAGGGGCGACCCCAGGTTTGATCAGTTCTATTTTATTGGGTTATATTGAAACAATTTGATTAGTTCATTGACTTTGTTCGCAAATCTTGCGAAAGTGTCTTTATTAGGTTTTAAGCCAGCCATTCGGAGCACATTTAAGATCAGGGAATTTAGCATACCTATATTGGTTGCGCTATTGTGCTGATTGATAGTTATGGAATCTTCTCTGAGCAAAACATCCTTGATCCAATGTAATCCATTTTCGATATGCCAATGTTGACGAATCATTTTCGCGATTTTATTGGGGCAATTGATTGGGTTTGAAGTGACGTAAAGGCTAATTTTTTCATAATATTTTCCTTGTCTGGTCCCCCAGCGGGTAACTCTGATAAGTCTTTGAATATCAGGCCATCCTTTGGGTAAAGGGGCATCGTTAATAAAAAGTTCAATGCGCCTGTGTTCGACTCTGCCTGCTGAGGTATCAAGTGTTTGGCAGGTAGCAAAAGGTTTTGTCAGGGCCGTAAATAAGCGGATAGCATCATATAAATACGCCGTATTACGTTTGACTTGTGATAAAAAGTGACAATTAATACTACGAATCAAGGCAAAAGTTTTTTTGGGTATGAGCGGCATCCATGGTGAAGGTCACACCCGTAAGGTTGAGTTTATCCACAAGTTGACGCAAAGCATTATCCTCGCGCATTGCCTGAATATGAAAGGGTTCGAAGGCCTGAACAAGTCCTGACTTGTGCCCAAAAAGGCTGACAATATTGACAAAATCATGCAATTCGTCATTGGGGTGGACGACCGTTGAACGCATTACTTTGCCGTCAAGGGCATAAACTTCATCCATACCCGCGTAGGTGGACATCCATTCTTGAAAGGATGCTGCCAACTTTTGGGGGTCAAGGGCTGAAAGGATGCTACGAAAGGTTCCAAATGTCGGAACTCCATGTTTAAAGCCGAAAATATCTACTAAATCCGACTTATTCACTTTCGCAAAACGTTCAATGCCACGTAAACCTGTCGCTCCGCTCAAAATGGCCATTATAATTATACCCAGTACTGCCTCAAGACTGAATCGCTGACCTTGGCCACGACGTGGATCGCTTATACTTCGCAAAAAATCAAACAAATTGTATTGCATGCTATCGCTTTTGAGAACAAAGAACCAGTTTTTTTTAGAACTGATCAAACCTGGGGGCGCCCCTCGCGGTCGCCCTGCATGTGTGTCGAAAGTGACCGGGTCACTTCGAGTCTAATGTCGTCAACTTAGCGAACAATAACCACGAAGTGGTTGAAGGTGAATAGCCCCCGATGCAATCGGGGGTAGGTCATAAAGGAATTGTAACGGGCAACCCCGACTGGGGTTGAATGTAATACGTCACGCCCTGATATTCAATATTCAACCCCATTCGGGGTTGCCCGTTACATCACCATTTCCACTTTTCCCCCGATTGCATCGGGGGCTATTCACATTTGACCCTTACGG
>JBJXFD010000089.1:0-10247 GCA_046153985.1 Saprospiraceae bacterium | reverse complement strand
AATCGCTGACCTTGGCCACGACGTGGATCGCTTATACTTCGCAAAAAATCAAACAAATTGTATTGCATGCTATCGCTTTTGAGAACAAAGAACCAGTTTTTTTTAGAACTGATCAAACCTGGGGTCGACCCTCGCGGTCGCCCTGACGATTGGGGCTTGCTACCATAGCAATTGTTGCCGGTATTAATGAGCAGGAGTTCATCAGCATTTTGAAAGAACAGAGACAGGTGAGCGACCTACCCCAACAACATCGCCATCCAATTCCCCCGTTTCTGTTGCGCCATTTCCTGAAATCCCTGGCTCGTGGCCGCTTCCAGTATCGCAGGTTCATCTTCGTGCAAAATGCCGGAAATGAGCAACAGTCCATTTGCCGAAAGGCGCTTACGCAATTCAGGCAAGGAAGCTAAAATCACGTTGCGGTTGATGTTGGCGAGGATGACGTCGTAGGTGGCGGGCGGCACATCGTCCAGCGTGCCGAAAAAAGCTTTGATCTGGGACCCTACCCCATTCAGTTCGGCGTGTTCGAGGGTGTTTTCGTAGGCTGGGTATTCAATGTCTACGGCATCTACGTGGGCAGCGCCCAATTGCGCGGCTAAGATGGCTAAAATGCCGGTGCCGCAGCCGTAGTCGAAAACGAGTTTATCTTTAAAATCTATCTGGCTCATCCGATCCATCATCATCCAGGTCGTTTCGTGGTGGCCGGTGCCGAATGCCATTTTCGGACGGATGACGATTTCGTGTTCCACCCCTTCAAAAGGCGGGTGGAATTCAGCGCGAATGCCACAAAAATTTTGCACGCGCACCGTATCGAAGTTGGACTCCCAGACTGCGTTCCAGTTTTCGGTTTTGATTGCCTCTACCGTATAGGTAAAAGGATAATCTGCCTGCAACTGCCGGATTTGCTGTTCCGTTTCATCCGCATCCGCGCCTGGCGGCAGGTAGGCGTTCAGCCCTGCCTCGGTGTCTTCGAAAGAATCGAAGGGCAGTTCGGCTAAAAAAGCCAGTAAAATTTCGCGCCATTCCGGTGCAGCCTGGATTGAAAACCGTTGGTATCCCTGCATCAGAAAACTTCTTTATTAAAGGCTTTGAGGGTATTGATCAGCAAAGCAATGACCGTGAGTTGTCCGACCCCGCCAGGCACCGGCGTAATCCAGGATGCTTTGGGCTCGACGCCTTTAAAATCCACATCGCCGGCAAGGCGGTATCCCCTTGGTGCAGCGGCATCCTCTACCCGGTTAATGCCCACGTCAATGACGACTGCGCCTTCTTTCACCATATCCGCTTTGATGAATTCCGGGCTGCCGATGGCTGCAATCAGGATGTCGGCCCGACGGGTATGGGCGGCGATGTCTTTCGTGCGGCTGTGGCAAAGCGTAACCGTGGCATCGCCGGGGTAGCCTTTCCGCGACAAAAGCAGGCTCATGGGCGTTCCGACGATGTTGCTGCGGCCCACCACCACGACTTCTTTCCCAGAAGTGGGAATTTCATAGCGCCGGAGCATTTCCAGAATTCCAAAGGGCGTGGCGGGAAGAAAAGCCGGCATTCCCTGCGCCATGCGGCCAAAATTGACCGGATGAAAACCATCCACGTCTTTTTCGGGGCGGATGGCGAGTGTGATGGCGTCTTCGTGGATGTGCTTCGGCAACGGCAACTGAACGATGAACCCGTCAATTTCAGGATTGTCGTTCAGGGAAGCAACGATTTCCAGCAATTCCTCCTGGCTCACGTCTGCGGGCCGTCGGATGAGCGTGGATTGAAAACCAACCTCTGCACAGGATTTCACTTTATTGCCCACATAAGCCTGGCTTGCAGGGTCTTCACCCACCAACACTGCCGCGAGGTGGGGCGCGCGTTTGCCCTCCGCCTGCAGGGACACGACGGCCGCTGCCAGTTCTTTTTTGATGATTGCGGCTAAGTGCTTGCCGTCGAGAAGTGCCATTTTTACTGTTTTAAATCCTGCCTGTTTAGGCGGACGGTTGATCGAAAGGACAAAAGTAGAAACAATTTGAAGATGTGCTGATTTGAAAATTTGAGTATTTGGTGATTTGAGTATTTGAGTATTCGACACTTCCCAACAAATCGTTGATTCCCTCGGATATTGAGCTCCTCAAATACTCGAATCCTCAAATCCTCGCATACTCAAATTTTCAAATTGACCCCCCATTTTCAAATCCTCAAATCTTCAAATCCCCATGAATCCCATTACCTTTGCTCACCATGGAAAAACAGCAAATACCCGCAACAATGACAAACAACACCCTGGATGCTTCCGGCTTCGTGCTCGACTTGTACAACCGGCATCAGGATGCGCGTTTGGTCTTGCACAATTATGCCCTGGGGGTGGAAATCAAGGAAAAAGCCGAAACCCTGTGCGCTCAGGCGCAACCGGATGACGCCGATTGTGCAGTCGTTCGGCTTTCTGCGCAATTCCTGCTGACGGGCTACCTGTTCGACTATCGGGCTCCGCTGGCCCACAGCCTGCGCATCGCCGGGCAATTTCTGGAATCGCATCCTTTGCGCGAGCGGGTAGCGGCTTGCATCCAAACCGTTCTAGAAAGACAGGCGCCCGAAACGGAGGAAGCAAAATATCTTTCGGATGCGTGGCAGATTTGCAACTACATAGAAAATGGCGCAGAAAAAGCCACGCTGCTCCGCCTCGAACGCTTCCTGATGATGAACGAAGAGTTTCCGGATCAGGACTGGCAAACCCTGCAAATGCAGGAATTGCTGCAAGTAAAATTGTATACCCATGCCGCCAAAACCCGCTATGAACATGGCTTGGGCGCCCGGTTTTTACAACAAAAAACCCGCATGGAGAAAAGCGGAAGGACCGGATTGGATGCCCTGCCCCGGCCTTTTCAGGGGTTGTCCAAGCGCGTTTCGGGCGGGGCGGTGCAGACTTTTTTTCGCACCAACTACCGCACCCACATCAACCTGAGCGCCATTGCCGATAACAAAGCCAACATCATGATCAGCGTCAATACCATCCTCATCAGTGTATTGATTTCAGCGCTTTCCTACCGCAATATTTCTGAAACCAACCCGGTCGTGATGTTACCCGCCGTCATTTTTTTGGTAAGTGGCCTGGCTTCCCTGATTTTTGCCGTGCTTTCTGCCCGCCCGAAAGTCACGCGGCTGTTGGATAAAAACCCTGATCAGGAGCTGATCCAAAAAAACATCGCCTTCTTCGGCAATTTCGTATCCTTAGACCTGGATCGTTACGAAACAGCGGTGGATGCGGCCTTGCGCGATGGCGAGTTGCTCTACGGCAACATGGCGCGCGACCTCTATTACCTTGGGAAAGTCCTTGACCGAAAATACCGCTACCTCACTACTTCTTATAATATTTTCATGATCGGGTTCATCTCCGCCGTGAGCGTCTTTCTGGTGGCGTTTTTTCTGTTTTTATAAACGGAAAACGTTAACAAAAAGATAATCAGCTTAGACATATATCTGTTTTTACCGACAAGGGCGTTTTTCTGATATAACCTTTTAAAAACCGTACTGATGCATTCAAAAACCACCTTTCATTCCATGATAAAGCAAATCGTCTTATCCGCAATCTTTGCATTGCTATTTTTCAATGCCGGCCATGCACAGATGCAGGTTCGCCAGGACTGGGTCGAATACGTTGAAGCCTACAACGAAATCGCCGTCCGCGAAATGGAGCGCGCCGGTATCCCAGCCAGCATTAAACTGGCACAGGGCCTGCTCGAATCGAATGCCGGCAAAAGCGACCTGGCCTCCCGCGCCAACAACCATTTTGGCATCAAATGCGGCAACGACTGGCAGGGCAAAACTTATGAAAAAAAAGATGATGAGTACGACGAAAACGGCAAACTTGTCGAGTCGTGCTTCCGGGTTTATAAAACAGCAGAAGCTTGTTTTGTGGCGCATTCCGAGTTTTTACGCGACCCCAGAAAAGTAGAGCGTTACGGCCCATTGTTCCGCTTAGACGTCACCGACTACCGGCGCTGGGCGCAGGGCTTAAAACGCGCAGGCTATGCCACCAGCGGCACCTACGCGGAAAAACTCATCGAAGTCATTGAAACGTACGAATTGCATAAATACGACAAGATGAGCACGGTGGACATCGAATCCCCGGATGGGGTCGTCAAAACGGATGCGCTGCGCATCAACGATGTGCGCTACGTATTGGCCAGTCCAAATGAAACGCTGGCAGAAATTGCCCGCCGAACGGATATTGCGCTGCGCAACCTCTTGCAATACAATGAAGGATTGACCGACGGCAACCAGCAATTGAGCGAAGGCGCCATTGTGTATATCCAGCCCAAGCGCAGTTCCTACCGTGGCCGCCAAACCTGGCACGATGTCCGCGAAAACGAAACGATGGCCGGCATTTCACAGCAATACGGTGTAAAACTTTCCAATTTGTACAAACGCAACCGCTTAGTTGAACCCCAGGAACCGGCGCCGGGACAGCGCATCAAACTTCGTGGCAGCAAAGTCAAAGAAAAAGACCGCCCGGCTTTGCTGGATGATTATAAAAAAGAGCAGGCGCCGGTAGACCCCGACTGGTTGATTAAAGATACAGAACCGACCACGCCCCGGGTGAAGGAAAACCCGCCGTTGAACCCCAAACCGCAAACGCCTGCGGTTCCTCAAAACAAGCCGGTTCCAACCTATCCTGAACCCCCGCCAACCAACAACGTCCCCCAAAACAGACCGCCGGTGAAACCGGATCCGCGGCCCATCGAAGAAGATCCTTTCGGAGAAACGCCCGTGGTGACTCCGCCGACCAAGCCGACAACAAATCCGCCTGTTTATACGCCGGAGAACAACCCCGCTCGCCCGGTTTACCATACCGTTCAGAAAGGCGATACGCTCTGGAACATTTCCCAGCGCTACAACACTACGGTGGATGTAATCCAAAAACTGAATAATATGGACAACATCAATATTAAATTAGGGCAACAGTTGCGGGTACAGTGAGGGGATTTTCGTTTCTTTGGGTCTTTAGAGCTTGTTGGAATTCCCTGCGAGCGCTTACATATCCAAAGACCAGCCTATGTCGTACACCTATGAATACCCTCGTCCAGCACTGACTGTTGATTGCGTAATCTTCGGCCTGGATCAAAGCAGCAAACTCAAGGTCTTGCTCATTGAGCGCCTGAACGATCCTTTCAAAGATTGTTGGGCGCTGCCGGGCGGCTTTGTGGATATTGATGAGGCGCCTGAGGATGCAGCGTTGCGGGAACTGGACGAAGAAACGGGCGTCAAGGGGGTTTTCATTGAACAACTGTATACGTTTGGCGCACCGGATCGGGATCCGAGAGGCCGGGTGGTCAGCATCGCGTATTTCGCGCTGGTCAATTTAGCCAAACACCCGGTCAGCGCCGCTTCGGATGCCCGAAATGTGAGTTGGTTTGAGATGGATGCTTTGCCGCTTTTAGCGTTCGACCACAAACTCATCCTGCAGGTTGCCATAGACCGGCTTCGGGCTAAAGTCCGCTATCAACCCATCGGTTTTGAATTGCTGCCGGAACAATTTACCCTGTCGCAACTCCAGCAATTGTACGAAACCATCCTCGGCGTTAAAGAACTGAACAAACGCAATTTCAGAACCCGAATCCTGAAAACGGGTATCCTGAAAGAAGAGGGTCGCCAGGAAGGCGTTGCGCACCGCCCTGCAAAACTTTATCGCTTCGACAAGGTTAAATATGAGCAATTAGCGAAAGAAAAATACGAAGACCTCCTGCGTCGCGGGGTTGATTTTGAAATTTGACCGATCATGAATTTCAAATACTACCTGATTACCTCACTATTGACCACCCTTGCTTTAGCAGGGTGTCGCTCCGACCGGCCTTCCGATCAGAACGAAGCGGAAACCATGCCCAAAACGGCGGTTGTTTTGCCGCCGCCGGAAGAAGATTACGAAGCGTCCGAATTCAAATGGGGCTACATCAACAGGGCTGGGGATTTGGTTATTCCCGCGCAATTTGACGATGTGCGCCCGTTTTCGGAACGGTTCGCTGTGGTGCGCCTTGGCGGTAAATGGGGGTTTATTGGCGCCAACGGCAAATTGGCCATTCCTGCAACCTATAAAGGCGCTTGGTCTTTTTCCGAAGGGTTGGCTCGGGTTCAGAATTTTGAAAACAAAACCGGGTTTGTGAATTACAGCGGAAATCTCGCGATTCCATTGGCCTGGGAAGACGCGGAAGATTTCAAAAGCGGTAGGGCTAAGGTGCGACAGGATGAGCGGTATGGATACCTTGACCGCAGCGGGAAGCTCTGTATTCCGGCAACCTTTGACTACGCAACTTCTTTTGAAAACGGGACAGCAAAAGTGCAAAGCAAAGGAAAATACGGCCTCATTGATACGACCGGACGCTACCTGATACTCCCTGGATACGACGCAGTCTGGGCCTTTTCGGAAGGATTGGCCCGCGTGCGCAAAAACGGAAAATCAGGCTTTGTGAATGCAGCCGGCAAAATGGTCATCCGCCCGCAATTCGACAGCGCCCAGGATTTTAAAGAAGGGGTTGCTCCCGCCCAGCGAGGCGAACTTTGGGGGCTGATTGACAAAAAAGGGAAATTTATAGTAGAACCAACGTATGTCCAGCTCTGGTACGCCGGAGAAGGCCGCTGGTGTGTGGAAAACAATGAAAAATACGGATGTATTGACGCGACCGGCCTGCTGGTGGTGCCGATGAATTTCGACCAGTTGTACAGTTTTTCGGAAGGCGTGGCGCCGTATATGTTCCAGCGCTTATGGGGCTTGGTGGACAAAGACGGCAACATCATTACCAAACCGATTTTTGGGCTGGCCTGGCCTTTCCGCGACGGCATCGCCCGGGCCGCGGTTTACGGCGGCATCGCTTTCATCAACAAGCGCGGCGAAGTTGTGATTCCGCCCAAATTCATAGATGCGCGCGATTTTGATGAGGGGCTGGCGCCGGTGCAGGAGTATCAATGATGAGGATTTGAAGATTGGCCACGTTTGGTGAGGTACCCTCTTTCTACTATCTACTATCTACTTTCTACTATCTACTTTCTACTTTTATCTTTCTACTATGGTAAGCATCATCATGGGTTCCGATTCCGATTTGCCGGTCATGCGGCCTGCTGCGGAGTTTTTAAAAGAAATGGGCGTCGCTTTTGAAATGACGATTGTATCCGCGCACCGCACGCCGGAGCGCTTGTTTGAATACGCCAAAACGGCGCACGAACGCGGTATTCAGGTAATCATTGCGGGTGCTGGCGGGGCGGCGCATCTGCCGGGTATGGCAGCATCGTTATCGCCCCTGCCCGTGATCGGCGTGCCGGTGAAATCATCCAACTCCATTGACGGCTGGGATTCCATCCTTTCGATTTTGCAAATGCCCAACGGGGTGCCGGTGGCAACGGTCGCGCTGAACGCTGGCCAAAATGCCGGCATTCTTGCTGCGCAAATCCTTGCCGTTCACGACCCGATTTTGCAACAAAAAATAATCGCTTTCAAAAAAAGCCTTTCCGATAAGGTGATGGAGAAGGTGGGGAATTTGAGGATTTGGTGATTTGAGTATTCGAGTATTCGAAACTTCCCAACAAATTTTTGGTTTCCTTGAATATTCAGTTCCTCAAATCCTCGAATACTCAACTCTTCAAAACTTGTCCCGCTCAAGCGGGATCCCCAAACCCCAACCTTTTCCCCCTACCACCTGTCTTTACCATAAAGACAAAAGATAAAGCTTATGAAAAACTTATTGTTTTTTTCCGTCGCCCTCTTGTTCGTTGGCCTGAACTGGCAATGCGAACGCATTACGAATACTCCGGACTCCCAGCAGGCAGTTTTAGGAGATACACTCCTATTTACCTACGGGCAAACCATTACCCTGCTTCCCGACAACATGGAAGTGCGTTTTGATTCTGTTACCCACGATAGCCGTTGCCCTGTTGAGGTTGACTGTGTGTGGGCGGGTATGGCCGTAGTAAAACTGTGGTTTCAGCAAGACCAGGTCGAACAAACAGGCTTGTTAAACACCTTGGATGATCCCGGATCCATTACCGTATTTGGCAAAACGGTGCGCCTGATTGATGTGACGCCTTACCCGCAATCACCAGACGTAGTTATTCCACAGGCCGATTATAAGATCAGGATCGTGGTGGAATAGGTATATTGGTAATCAGCTCATTTCATTGACTAAAGCCCCCAGCACCCGGATCCCCTCCTCCGCCTGCGCATCCCAAAGCCGGCTATAGCTCACCCGAATATAGTGCCGGTATTGGGTGTGGACGGAAAACATTTGTCCCGGAGCAACAGAAACCTGCCGGCGCAGCGCTTCGTTGTGCAGGTGAAAAGCGTCTATGTGGGGATCCAATTCTATCCAAAGCACCATCCCGCCTTCGGGGCAAGTCATGCGCGTTCCGGCCGGAAAATATTCCTGGATCGCCTGGCGGTAGCGGAGCGATTGGGTATGCAGGGCTTTGCGCATGGATTTGAGGTGGTATTCGTAACGACCGTTTTCCAAAAAATGCGCCATGGCCACCTGGGGCAAGGTCGCACAGGTCACGCTGTGGATGAGTTTCAGGCGGTTGACTTCGGCCAAGTAGCGCGGTCCCGGAATGGCCCACCCGACGCGGTAGCCCGGCGCCAGTGATTTGGACAGGGAACTGCATTGCAGCACAATTCCTTCTCGGTCATACGACTTGCAGGTTCGGGGGCGGTGTTTGCCAAAATAAAGCTCCCCATAAATATCGTCTTCAATCAAAAAAATTTGGCGGCGGGTCAACAATTCCACCAAGCGCTTCTTTTGATCGTCGGGCATACAACTCCCCAGCGGGTTGTTGAAGTTGGGCACAAACAGGCAGACCTTGACGTCGTGTGCATCCAGGATGGCTTCCAATTGATCCACGATGACGCCATTTTTGGGGTCGGTGGGCGCCTCCACAATCTTTAATCCCAAACTTTGGATGGCCTGGAAAATGCCAAAATAAGTCGGACTTTCTATGGCAACCGTGTCACCTGGTTTGGTCACCGCCTTCAGGCAAAGGACCAAGGCCTCCATACACCCGGAAGTCACCACAATATCATCCGGCGTAATCTGGCCGCCCCAGTTGAAGGCCATCCGGGCGATTTGTTTGCGCAAATCAAGATTGCCTTGGATTTGCTCGTATCCAATGCAATGGCTTTTGTGCGAACGCAGCGCATGCACCACAGATTTATTCAATTTTGCCACCGGAAGCAACTCCGGCGGGGGGGCTGCCAGCGACAGGTTTACGGCTTCTCCGATGTCAAAATCCTTGTAAACGGAGGTTACAATTTCTTCGTTGCTGGACGCGTGTTCCAACACGATTGGCTTGCCCGCTGCTGGCGCATCCGGCGCAAGGGCCGGGTCTATGCGCACGTAATACCCCGATTTGGGCCGCGATTCAATCATACCTTTGCCCTCCAGGAGGTAATAGGCCTGAAAAGCGGTACTCAGGCTGACGCCCTGCTCTTTGCTCAGCATGCGGACAGAAGGAAGCCGGTCGCCGGTTTTCCAAACTTTTTCAGCAATCATCTGCTCGATGCGATCGGCTACGCGGATGTAGAGGTGGTCGGTTTGCATGGTACGGAATTTTATTCAGGGGCAGTCTTATCAGTTCGCAGTCTTTCAGTTCGCAGTTGGCAGTCAGTTTCATCCAAAATGAAATCCTTCCTGCCAACTGCCAACTGCTTCCTGCCAACTATTTCAATTGTCCAATATCTTCATCCAAAGCGAAATTCCCTGCCAACTGCCCACTTTTTCTTCTGAGTATCGTGACAAAATTAAAAAACAATCTGATCTGGTCAAAAATAAAAAAACTGAAACTGTTTTACAAAATTTTATTTTCCCACCTTTGTGTCGGGAACATTGAAACCAAATAAGTTGCAACTGTTCTATGAATAAGTGTCTATCAATTTAGTGTGGTGTCTGTTCTTTAGAGTTCGAGAGCAAGGCATGTGAAGGCCCAAAAGTGGGAGTCTACTCGCGTAAATGACCAATTTTGGGCCTTCACATAACGCAGCTATCGGACTATAAAGACAGACACAAAGAAATTGTCTTAACTTTCGGGAAATCACCCGACTAATCACACACCCGTTATGAAGCCGCTTGCAAAAGCTTACATCGCGCTTGCTTTCGTATGTTTTGTTTGTGGAACGACTTACTTAGCACTAAGGGTCGGCGTCACTCACTTTCCTGCATTTTTATTTTCGGCTGTCCGGCAAACCATTGCGGGCATTTTATTGGTGGGCATTGCCGTGATTTGGGGCAAAGAACGCC
>JBJXFD010000088.1:0-7287 GCA_046153985.1 Saprospiraceae bacterium | reverse complement strand
GCTTTTTCCGATTTTGCGGATGCTGAGCGGCACGTCGTTTTTAAACTCTTTTTGCAGGTAGGTGATGACTTCCCAGTGACGGGGCGTCATGGCAATGCTGGCTTCCTGAGCCAATTCGGTTCCGACTGCTTGATTCCATTGGGAAAACTCGGTGAGATAACCCTCTTCGTTGACCTGTACGGGTATCCCGGCAATTATTTTTTCCATTATTGAGTGTTTTAAAGTTAATTAAATTGTTTTCCAGACTCCGACATGGTCGCCGAAACGAACGGAATGTGGGTGCCCTTCAGCAGCATATTCCAATAAATCCAGCGAAATGCCAGCTTGCCCATGTGGTTGATGCGGCTTTCTTTCAACAGACGCAAAGGCCCGATGCCCGGGAACGGGAAAGTGCCTTCCACTGGTTCGTGCGTATAGTTGAAATCAATAAGCAGGGCTTTGCCGTTGCCGGTTTCCACAAAACAGTTGGCGTGGCCATCGAATTCTTCTTTCAGGGGCTCGCCCGCAATGTAGTGGAGGATATTGTCGGTCAGAATTTCCGCCTCGAAGTGGGCCACAGAACCCGCTTTAGAAGCTGGAATATCACTGGCGTCACCCAGCACGAAAATATTTGGCCAGTTTTTGGATTGAAGGGTGGCTTTGTGGGTCGGCACGTAGTTGAGGTCATCCCCCATGCCGGAGCGTGCTATGACTTCGTCTCCTTTGTTGGTTGGCACGGTGACCAGCAGGTCGAAAGGCACGGTGCGCCCTCCGTAATCAACAATCGTTTTTTGCTCGTTGTCAATGCGTTCGATGGCAAAATCGCTTTCGATTTTAATGTGCTTTTCTTCGAGCAGGTGCTCTAAAGCAGCGGTTGCTTTGGGTTTGGTAAAGGCGCCGCTCAAAGGCGTAACAAACGTGAGTTCCACCTGGTGGCGCATATTCCTGTGCTTGAAATAAGAATCGGCTAAAAACGCAAACTCCAGCGGTGCAACCGGGCATTTGATGGGCATTTCGGTGATGTGAACCACCATCTTTCCGCCTTCCCAATCCCGCAGTTTGTTGCGCAAAGCCAGGGCGCCTTCAAACGTATAAAAGTCAAAGACGCTTTTTTGCCATTCGGAGCCATTCATGCCCTCGGTTTCTTCCGGCGCAATTTTGCAGCCGGTTGCAACGATCAGGATGTCGTAGGCCAGACGGTCGCCGCTTATCATGCTCACATAATGTTCCTGCGGTACAATCCGCTCAATGGTCTCATTGATCAGGTTCACCCCTTTCGGAATAAAATCCTTGATGGGTTTAACGATATCTTCGGGATCGTAAATATCGAACGGCAGGAACAGGTAACCTGGCTGGTAATAGTGTTCTTTCCTTTCATCAATGATGTCAATCTCCCATTCGCCGGAATTTAAGCGGTGATGAAGGTGGTTGGCCATCATGGTACCAGCCGTGCCGGCGCCCAGAATAATGATGCGTTTCATCTTACAGATTTTCAATGACCTAATTTTCCAGCACTTCGTCTCCTTGTACTACCGGCGTATATTTCAACGCTCTGGCGCAGAGGCGATAGCTATTTTTCATACTGCAAATTCGGCTCCAAAAACGCATTTTTCAATGGCTAAAATCTTTGAAAAGACAAACCGATATCATTGCTTTTTCCAAAAATTTGTAAAGCCCCGGATTTTAAAAATTTACTGTAGGAAGGGACATAAATTCCATTTAAAATATTGAACTGAACCGTCTATACAGTTTCCTCAAAATTCAATATACTTGTGTTGTCATTACAAAAACAGATCAAAATCAAACAATATGAAATTCAACAGTTACTCCTCCGCCTTCGTGTTCAGCATGTGTGTTGCATGTGCCGCCAACGACGGTAAATCAACTGTATCCGAATCCGGGCAAGCGATGGACACCACCACGCAGGTTATGACGAATGAAGGCGATGCTAAATTCTCTAACGCAGCCAATGAGATCAAGGAACGTGGCCTGTTAAAACAGGTAGAAGATTCGGGCTATCCGTTTGTTACCCTGACTATCGAATTTCCAGAACGCAAGTTTGAAGCATCGTTTTCGCTCAATCTGGAAGAAGCGGAAGGCGCCAGTGCGTCTACCATTTCGACTTGGGTTGGCCGTTATGTGGCATTCACTTACACCAGCGAACTCACGAATGCGTTACTCGACTTGCGACAGGGCGGTAAATCTTTGCTGGGTATGGATAATATAGAACTTCCGTCGGGTCTTAAAAAAATAAAAGGCACCCTGAGTGGCGCGGGCGAAGAAACAACCGGCGATTTGCCCGGCGAAGTAACGATCACCCCGGAGGAGGAGGACGCCCAGACTTTTGCCTTTTTTATTACCCAAGAAATGGTGGAGGCGAATGGGGAAGTGGTCGTTGGATATTACGAGGTAAGAACCGCTAATGACATTACTTCAATTAAATTAATTCCGAATTAGTGTCTGCGATATTCGCGTTTAATTTCACCCTCCCAACTTCCGCTCCAGCAGCGCCGTTGCAGTTTTCGGCTCGGCTTGTCCTTTCGAGCGGCGCATCATTTCGCCCATAAAGAAGCCCATCAGGCCTTTTTTGCCTTTGCGGTAATCGGCGACTTTGTCGGGAAACGCAGCCAGCACCTCGTCGGCGAGGGTTTCGAGGAAGCTGTCGTCGGTGGTTTGGATGAGTTGTAGTTCCTGCGCCAGGGCGGCAGCAGGTTGGTCGGGCCGGGCGATGAGTGCCGGCAGCAGGCGTTGATAAGCGATGGCGGCGCTTACTTTACCGTCGTCAATGAGTTGAATGAACGCAGCTAAGGACTGCGATGATACCGGGAAACCTGAAATTTCCTGGTCAGTTTCTGCGCACCAGGGCAGCAATTTATTGATGACTAAGTTGGCCGCCGATTTTTTATTCGGCGTGTGGTCACAGAGCCCAATATAGAAAAATGCGGTGTTTTTATCTTCCGTCAGCAACTGCGCATCGTATTCCGAAAGGCCAAACGCTTCGCTCATGAAGCGGGCTTTTAATTCCCAGGGCAGGGGCGGCATGGCGCTCCGAGTGGTGGTCAGAAAGGTTTCGTCTAATTCTACCGGCAGGAGGTCGGGTTCCGGGAAATAGCGGTAATCGTGCGCGTCTTCTTTGTCGCGCAACGGCGAAGTGGTGCCATTCACCGGGTCGAATTGCAGGGTTTGTTGTGAAACGCGGCCACCCGATTCCAGCAGGTCAATTTGCCTGCGGCGTTCGAATTCAATGGCCCGGCGCGCATAGCGCATCGAGTTGAGGTTTTTGATTTCGCAGCGCTCGCCGAGTTTTGTGGCGCCCAGACGACGCACCGACACGTTGCAATCGCAGCGCATAGACCCCTGTTCCATATTGCCGTCCGAAACGTCTAAATAGCGCACCAACTGGCGCATGGCCGTCATGAAGACGTCCACTTCTTCAGGCGAACGCAGGTCGGGTTCTGTAACGATTTCCAACAGCGGCACCCCGGCGCGGTTCAAATCCACCAAAGAATGGCGTGCATCGGTGTCGTGTACAAGTTTGCCGGCGTCTTCCTCCATGTGGATGTGGTGGATCCGGACCACTTTCGTTTCCCCGCCCACTTCGATGGTCAACGTGCCGCCAATGCAGATCGGTTGCCGATCCTGTGTAATCTGATAGCCTTTCGGCAAATCTGGATAAAAATAGTTTTTGCGATCAAATGCATTCCGGCGGTTGATTGCACAACCCAAAGCGAGACCCAGCCGCACCGCCAGCGCCACCTGCTGCCGGTTCAACCGGGGCAACGTGCCCGGATAGCCCAAAGAAACCGGACTGATGTGCGTGTTTGGGTCGCTGCCAAAACCGGCGTCATCCCGACAAAAAGCTTTGCTCTGCGTGGCTAATTGCACATGAACTTCCAGACCGATGACGGTTTCGTATTGATCGTACATTTTTATAATTCTTAAAACTCAGCGTTCCCCGGTGTACGCGGAAAAGCAATCACATCCCGAATATTCCCCATTCCGGTAATGAAAAGCACCATGCGTTCAAAACCCAGGCCAAAACCGGCGTGCGGCGCGCCGCCAAATTTACGCAGGTCTAAATACCAACCTATCTCTGCTTCGTGGATGTTCATTTCCCGGATGCGGCTCAGAAGGCGATCGTAGCGTTCTTCGCGTTGCGAACCACCGATCACTTCGCCGATGTAGGGAAACAGCACGTCCATGGCGGCAACCGTTTTGCCGTCGTCGTTCATGCGCATGTAGAACGCTTTAATATCTTTCGGGTAATCGCGTACGATGACTGGTTTCTGGAATTCCTTTTCCACGAGGTAGCGCTCGTGTTCAGCTTGCAGGTCGCTGCCCCAGACTGGTTCAAACTGGAAGCGGCCTTTTTTAAAGTCTTTAGAATTGCGCAGCAAATCAATGGCTTCGGTATAGGTAATGCGGGCAAAATCGTTGTCTACCACAAACCGCAGCATCTCGATCAGGCCCATCGGGCGGCGTTTGTCGGTCGGCAGGTTTTTTTCTTCTTCCTGGATGCGTTTGTCTAAGAATTCGAGGTCGTCGGGCAGGTTGGTTAGCACGTAGTTGATGAGGTATTTTACAAAATCTTCGGCGAGGTTCATGTCGTCGAAGATGTCGTAGAACGCTACTTCCGGCTCGATCATCCAGAATTCGGCCAAATGGCGCGACGTATTGGAGTTTTCTGCCCGGAAAGTGGGGCCAAACGTATACACCTTGCCCAGCGCCAAGGCAGCAATTTCGGCCTGCAACTGTCCCGAAACCGTCAGGTTGGTGGCTTTGCCAAAGAAATCCTGCTTATAGTCAATCGCGCCATCTTCGGTGCGCGGCAGGTGTTCCGGATCGAGTGTGGAAACGCGGAACATTTCCCCGGCGCCTTCTGCATCGCTGCCCGTAATGATGGGCGTATGCATGTAATAATAGCCGTTGTCGTTGAAATATTTGTGTACCGCGTAGGCAATGGCGTGGCGAATGCGGAAAACCGCGCTGAACGTATTGGTGCGCATCCGGAAATGTGCGTTTTCACGCAAAAACTCCATCGTCTGGCGCTTGGGCTGGAGCGGGTATTCGTCGGGGTTGTTTTCGCCCAGGATTTCGATTTCCTGTGCCGTGAGTTCCACCGTCTGACCGGCGCCCTGGCTTGCCACCAACTGGCCCGTCACTTTCAAACAGGCATGGTATTTAATCTTAGCCAACACGTCCTCCGGGAAATTTTCAAAATCCACCACGATTTGCAGGTCTTTCATGCCTGTGCCATCATTGAGGGCGATGAAGCGGTTGGAGCGAAAAGCGCGTACCCAGCCCATGACGGTGACGACTTCGTTCAGATTCGGCTGCGCCAGGATGCTGGCAATTTCAGTGCGTTTCATATGTTGTTGAGACGTTAATTTTAGACGTTAGATGCTAAGGGCGGCAAAGGTAGGGATAATTTGAAAATTTGAATGGTTATCTGTTACTGGTTATCGGTTATTGGTGGGAGGGCACAAGTGATACGTAATCTCTCCATGCTTGTCATACCATTAACCAGAAAAGGATGTGGGAATAGACCAATAACCAGTAACCGACAACCAATAACCAAAACAAGGGTGAATCTGGGCGATACTTTGTATTTTTGCAATAAATCTATTAGGTTCATGGCCAAAAAACTTCCGATCGGGCTTCAGGATTTTCGTACCTTCATCATGGAGGGGTTCATGTACATTGACAAAACAAAGTACCTCTTTGAGCTTTGTAATAGCGGAAAATTCTTCTTCCTTTCACGTCCGCGCAGATTCGGAAAGTCAATTACCATTGCTACTTTGCAGGAGTTATACAAGGGCAGTCGGGAGTTGTTCAAAGGCCTATGGATCGAAGACAAGTGGGATTGGAGCCGAAAACATCCGGTTATCCGAATTACCTTAACAGGCATTGGTTTCCCACAAAGCGGCCTTGTCAAAGCGTTGGACTACAAACTTAATCTACTCATACAGGAACATGGTTTAGATTTGATAGAAGGCGCTCCCGGCAATAAGCTGGAATACCTGATTGTACAATTGTCCAAACTGAATAAAGTAGTTGTACTTGTAGATGAATACGATGCGCCCATCGTTCACTATCTGGGAAAGGAAGTGGAGCAGGCCTATATCAACCGGGATATTTTGCGGGAATTCTATACCGTGCTGAAAAACAATGACCACTTGATTGAGTTTGTCTTCATCACCGGCGTCAGCAAGTTTTCTAAAGTCGGTATTTTCTCGGGGTTGAATAATTTGCAGGACATCACCATGCACCCGCAGTATGCCACCATGTTAGGCTATACGCAGGAAGAACTGGAGGATAATTTTTCGGAAGAAATTGCAGCAACCGCAGTTCACATGAAAACAACTCCGGAAGAACTTCTGAAAAAAATGCGTTTGTGGTATAATGGCTACCGGTTTGAAGAAAATGCCCCAACTGTCTACAATCCTGTTTCGATCAATACTTTTTTCTCCTTCCAAAAATTTCAAAACTTCTGGTTTGCGACCGGGACGCCTTCTTTTTTGATCAATTTGCTTAAAGAAGAGGGTTTGTACGACCTGAATTTTGATCATCTGAATCCAACCGGATTCGACAGTTTCGAACTCGACAATCTTAAATTAGCCGCCATTCTTTACCAAACCGGTTATCTGACCATTAAAGACAAAGATGAAGAAGGGCTTCTCACCCTTGACTACCCCAACAAAGAGGTGCGCGACGCGATGCTGGAACACCTCATCGAAGGTTTTGTGGGGGTTGATACGGAGTTTTCTGCCGCACTGGTTATCAAGATTCGCAAAGCGTTTCAAAACAACGATATAGAGCAAGTCATCCGCATTCTTCAATCGGTTTTTAAAGGGCTTCCTTACTTTCTTTATGAAAAATACCCTGAAAAATTCTTTCATGCAGCCATTCATCTACTCTTTACCTACCTTGGCTTGCGCATACAAAGCGAGGTTTGTACCAGCGACGGGCGTGTAGATAGTGTAGTCGAAACAGATACGCATATTTATATCCTGGAGTTCAAACTTGACGAAAGCGCCGAAACTGCTCTGGGGCAAATCCGCAGCAAAAAATACTACCAGGCCTGGTGGCAAAAAGGTAAGCCTGTGGTTGGTATAGGCGTTAGTTTTTCAAGCCAGACCCATAATATTGAGGAATGGAAGTCAGAGAAAATGTCGTAGGGGCGACCCCAGGTTTGATCAGTTCTAAAAAAAACTGGTTCTTTGTTCTCAAAAGCGATAGCATGCAATACAATTTGTTTGATTTTTTGCGAAGTATAAGCGATCCACGTCGTGGCCAAGGTCAGCGATT
>JBJXFD010000084.1:0-21152 GCA_046153985.1 Saprospiraceae bacterium | reverse complement strand
AATCAAGGTTTTGGATAATTATTTGGACGCTTGTAATATTATCCATGATTCCGTTAATGAAAAGTGGAATTATCAGATCGTCCCAATGTAGCCAAACCCGACAGTTATTTTTTCAGCAGCCCTAAGTAATCGTTTGCTTTGTTTTTGTATTCTGAAAACTTATCTTTCCCTTCTCCGGCTTGTATTTCAGGTAAATCTTCAAATATAGACTGTACATTATGAGTATTAATGCTTTTATGAATCTCAAGATCAGGGATGTCAAATGATAAGTTTTCTTTCCAGCCAATAATAATAATCCTTTTCCTATTTTGTAGTACTCCAAAATTATTTGCTTCAATGGTAGAGGATTTTATTTTATAGCCTTTTTTAAAAAAAAGATTTTCCATATTGTTTAAATATCTGCCATTTTCAGCGGATTTAAGGCCAAGTACATTTTCAAAAACAAATAATTTTGGGTGGTACTTTTCTAAAAATTTGGCATAATGAATATATAGGTAATTTCGATAATCGCCTTTCATGTTATTTGCTGATCTGGCACGACCAACCACAGAATACGCTTGACATGGAGGGCCCCCAATAATCAAATCTACTTCTTGTTGCTTAAGTTGATTTTTAATTTTCTTATGAATAACAGGGTTGAATTTAGATCCAATAGGAAGGTTAATTATACTATCTAATAACTCAGGGGGGGTTGAAGAATACAAATCTTTTCTTGTTATTTCTCCTTTGATATATGAAATATAAATATCGAACCTATTAATTGATTTCAAATAATGGTATGCTGTTCTTGTTCTCAAAGTATAACAAGCAGCAGTGTCAACTTCTACATGGGCAATAGGATTAAATCCAGCCCTGATAAACCCTTCCGAGAGTCCGCCGGCACCTGAGAATAAATCAATATATTTAAAATTATTATTCATTGGTTGATTTGAATTCTTTTAAAAGCGCCTTTAACGTTTCTTCTTTTTTGTCTGGCTTTAGTTCGCATTCCCAGATAATTTCCACTTCCCATCCTTCCGTTTTTAGTGCATTTATGTTTTCAATGTCTCTGATTTTGTTTTTATTGATTTTATTTAGCCACCATTCCGTTCTTGTTTTTGGAACTATAAAATATCTACAACCACCATGCCCATGCCAGAAACAGCCATTTATGAAAATTGCTTTTCCATACTTTGGAAAAACTAAATCAGGCGTTCCAGGAAGACTTTTGTCATGTAATCGATATCTGATTCCATTTGAGAAAAGAAACTTTCTGACCAACATCTCCGGCTTTGTGTTTTTGCCTTTGATCTTACTCATGTTATACCTTCTCACTTCTTCTGAATGAATATCTGCCATTTTTTATCATTCCTAGTACTAATACTACATGTGTAGCATATAGTTAAAATCCATGTAAAGATCACATCTTTTCTTAAGTTTTAAGAATAAAAGCCATTCAATTTTTGGGATTATTCTATAAAAAAAGTGATTTTATTTAGACATTCGCAATGGGATTATAAATAGTTTTAATTTAAAGACTATGCTAAGTAAAGCTAAACGCAGTTTTACAAACTACTTCACCACCACCACATCCCCCGTATACATCACCGTCACCCCATCCACAAACATAATTTCAGCCACCCAAACAAAGGCCCCCGGGGAAACCGGTTTCCCCCGAAAATCACCATCCCAGCCGGCGCTTTCCTGATTGGGCGGGAAGTTTTCGGCTTTAAAAACGTGTTCGCCCCAGCGCGACCAGATGTTGAACGAGCGGACTTCCAGCGCTTCCGGCCCGGCAAAAACCGTGAAGCGGTCATTGATGCCGTCGCTGTTTGGGCTGAAGGAGTTGGGCACATAGACGTCGCGCTGCACGATCACCCGAACGGTGATGCTGTCAACGGTGGCGCACCCGCCGGGCGCAACGACATACAGGGTGTAAGTAGTGGTATGAAAAGGCGTTGCTTTGGGTTCCGGGCAATCGGTGCAGGAAAGCCCGGTGGGGGGCGACCAGATAAAGGTGTCCAATGGCGTGTTTTGCGACACGTCGAGGAAGACGCTTTCCGCCAATAGTACGTTCAGGTTGGGGCCCAGTTCGATTATTGGAATCAGTGGCGTGGCTAAGTTGCCGTCTACGGATGTAATGCAGCCGTTTGCATCCCGGATGGTCAAGGTTTGCGGCCCGGGAGAGAGGCCAGTAAACGCTGAAATGGTGTCGAAATCACTGCCTGAAATTGCAAATTCAAAAGGCGGCGTGCCGCCCGTAAAGAGGCTTGCCAAAGCGGCGCCTGTGTTTAAGCCTTCACAGCCCGGATCAACAAAATCAACCTCCAGCACCAGTTCGGGCGGGCTATTCAGCGTTTGGGAAAGGATCAATTCGCAGTTCTTCGCGTCGCTGATTGTAACGGAGTAAGCGCCGACAGGCAGGTTACTGATCGTTGCCGTTTGGCCGCCGTTGCTCCATTGGTAAGTGTATGGGGGCGTGCCTCCGGCAGGAAGCGCGCTGATGCTGCCGTCTGAGCCGTCAAAACAGGAAACTTGGACGCCGTTCAGGGTTGGAGCAAACAACGCTCCGGTGAGCGCCGTCGGTTCTGCCAGGTCTCCGAACAGGACGACATCGTTCCCAAAATTGTCTGTTATCGTAATAAAATAAGTACCAACAGGCAGGTTATTGATGGTCTCTTCAACATCTAATGCCGCAATGCCCCCGACGCCATTGGGCGTGCCTGCGCCAATTCTTTCCCAACTATAATTAAAAGGCGGCGTTCCGTTTTCTATCGTGAAATGCAGTTGTCCGCTCGCTTGCCCCGTACACAAAACCGAATCGAAGCGGAGTTGGCCAATAATTTCGCATTCGATGACCTGAAGCGCCAGGTTGATGGTGCTGTCACAACCGTTAGGGGTCTCCAGGCCAACCTGAAACTGGCCGGAATCGAAAAACGGTTGTTCGCCTACATAGATGCTGTCGCCTTCGCAAATCAGCAAGTCTAAGTTGGTCGTTGCAGCGGGCAATACGGTGACGGTCAAAAAAATGGCACTGTCGCAGCCTTCTGTCCCGGCGAGGTGGAATTCGTATTGCCCGGGATCACAGATCGTTGTGTTGGCGCCGACCCAGCACTGGCTTTGACAAAGCACCGTATCAATAAAGACCGGCGCTATGCTCTGGACGACAATGGTTTGGCATACTGGCGGCGCGGTATCGCAAACGTTAGAAGCAGTAGCGCAGAGGTTGTACGTGCCATTTGTGGTCCAGACTCTTTGGAGGATGCTGTCCTGTTGTCCGGAAATGGGCGCCCCGTTGACCGTCCAGCTGAACATGGTTGCGCCGGAAGGAGGACTGAGGTGGTATTCCGTAATGGTGTTCCGGCAAACGATGTCATCGCCGGAAAGCACGCCGGAATTTTCCAACGCACCAACGGCCGTTGTGCCTTGCAGCACTTCAATGGTATAATTGCAAACGTCGCCGGCGCTGCCGTCCATGACAAAAAAGTAATACTGACCGATCACTAAGGGAACAGTATTGTTGAATATCGCGGTTTCGTTGTTCGCAATATCGGTATCGCAATTCGAAACCAATTGGAAAGTCTGACAATTCAAACTTTGGTAAATGCCGACTTCCAGCCCCTGATTGAACTGGCAGTTAAAGGCGCGGACGCTGAGTTGCAGGTTGACGCTGCCCGCAATGAAACCGATCCATTGCATGTGGTGGATCTGTGTGGTGCAAAATCCCGAAGGCGCCTGTCCCTGTTGCGGGTCGTCGTTGATGCCCGTGAAGCCGTCAATGTCGCAGATGATGCAGGCCTCGTTGCAAAAAGAGGTCATCTCCGGGTTGGCGCCACAGGGCTGGGGCTGTGCCTGGAGTACCAACAGGAAAGGAAAGATCAAGAGCGCTGTAAGCGTAGGTTTTATCATAACTGGCATGTCGTCACTTTGTAAAGGCCGCAATTCGCAAAATCCTGCGGGTCGCGATAAATATACGCCCTTGAAGTGATTAGACGCGATGAATTTTCCAGTATGTCACTACGCTTACAGCCTTATATTTACTGCAACACCACGCGTTTCACCATGCCTGCTCTATTTTCCAAATGCACCCGGATGAAATAAATACCGCGTGGGCAGTCCGACAGGTCAAAGCGCACCACCGGCGATTCGATGCTGTTTACCGTTTCGCTTTTGATCAATACTCCTTTTGTGTCGCGTATTTCAAGGACTGCTTTTTGATCCCCATAAGCGCTGAGGTCAACGGATAGCTGGCCGGTAGTGGGGTTGGGAAATACCTTGAAATCCAACTCAGGTTGGGGCAAATAATCATTTGCCCTTACAAAATCCCCTATGCCCACTGGAGTAGCCAGGCTACTCACCCCACCTGTGATACTCACATTGGCAAAAGTGGCGGTCACCGTGCTGTTGAACTGATAATTGGTTGCGACCAAACCCATTTCCACACAATCCCCCATGTTGATCGTAGCGGTCATCACCTGGGTCCATTGGATGCCGTTGGCGGAGGTGTAGCCGGTGAATTGATTGCCCTGTCTGACCAAACGTAACCAAAAGCGGTTGAGCGCCGAAGATTGCTGCGGATAGGCCTGCGCATTGGTGGTATAACGGGCCTCACGCCGCGAAAGGTTGCTGTTCCGGTTGGTCATCAACTGTATTTTTTTGGCGCCTGCGCTGTTGTTTTCGCGCATAATCAACCCTGCCCATCCGAAACTATTCCCCGAAATGCTGACTACCTGTGTGGTTATGCTGCCGTCGCCGCAAAGTTGCTGTTGTGCGAAGGCCATGGCATCACTGGTGAAAGGATTGGCATAGTAACAGTTCGTGCTGGTGACGGTAAATACCGAATTTGCCGGATTGAAACTAACTGCATTTCCAGCCGTGCAATTGACCCCGTCGGGTTGCTGGCTAAAACCACAAGGCAAACCTGTTGCCGCGACCTGGCTGATGCAGGTTGCCGTATTGCCGTTGATATCCGTTATGGTGGCGGTTACCGGGATGGTTTGTCCAAGCTGGGTGCAGGTAATGATACTTGGATTCAGCACAATGCTTTGCACGCCGCAATTGTCATCGGCGTCGGCCAGTTCATCGGGTTTCAGGACGAAATTTTCCTGCCCGTTGAAAATGAGCGTCTGGTTGAAGCAAACTGCTGTCGGTGGCGTATGATCTACCTTGGTCACAGTGAACGTGCAGGATGTTGTCAACCCATTTATGTCCGTTGCGGTGAGTGTGATGGTCAGGTTACCCGAGCTGGAAACAATTGTACCTGCTGCGGGTGATTGAGTTATGGTAGATACTCCGCAATTGTCGCTTGCCACAGCAAGGCTGGTATAGTTTGGTAGCGGGGCAGAGCAGGTCGGACCGAGGATCAGGGTTTGCACCGACGGGCAGGTGATGGTTGGAGGGGTATTGTCTGTTTTTTGCACAATAAACGTGCAGGACGCAGGTACATTACTCTTGTTTTTTACCGTCAGCGTCACTTCTATTTGGCCGGCGCCGCTAACCAGCGTCCCCGGAAACGGAGATTGGATGATAGAAGATATGCCGCAGTTTTCTGTAATTTCAGCTAAATCCCGGTAATCGGGGAGTATGGCGTTACAGGCTCCATCCAAAACAAGCGTTTGCAGCGGTGGGCAAACCAGCTCCGGCGGGGTATCGTCTACGACGACAACTAACGCTAAGCAGGTAGAACTGACGGTATTGTTGCCATTATTGGCTGTTACGGACACAACATTATTCCCTATGTCATCACAATCGAAGAGGCTTTGGCTAAGAGAAATGGCCCCGATTCCTTCACAAGTGGTTGTGATTTCGGACAACACATTGTCGGAAATGATGGAGGCAAAATTGCCTTCATTTAAAGTGACCGTATGATTCCTGCAAAAAATGGAAAATGAGGTGGGCGTTCCGGTGCAGGAATAGACAATACGTCCAGCGAATGCCGTAAAATTGGTTCCACCTGGTGTAATATTAAACTGTGAAGCGAGGGTTGTATTGACAAAACTACCGCCACCGCCGCCACCGCCGCTGAAACCGCCGCCAGCACCACCGCTGAAACCACCACCACCACCTGCACTGCCGCCGGTGATCAAGCCCGCAAGCAATGCACCACCGCCACCGCCATATCCAAACCCGCCTTTACTAAATACAGAGGTGCTGAAAAATGAACAACTCGTGCCGTTTCCCCCTGCTCCCCCAGTTACCACTCCGGCTTTTCCGCCCAAAATCTCTGCCCCGCCAGGACATTCTAGGTTACCTCCTCTGGAAAACCTGCCGCCGCCACCGCCGGCAGAATAGGCCCCGCCGCCGCCATTGCCATCAGTGCCGCCCACTCCCGGCCCGGTATTGGCCGAGCCATTTCCCCCGGCTTGAGTTGATCTTCCGCCCTGCCCCGGTTTATGATCGACACAAATGCCTGCAAAAACGCCCTGATAAGCGCCGCCACCGCCGCCAGCCACTACCAGCAGGTTGAATTCATTGCTGCCGGGGCGTCTTAGCAATACCGCCGAGCCACCGCCGCCGCCGCCGGCGCCCGTTGCTATTCCCAATATTTCAGCAGTGAGCATTGTTTCCCCCGCTTCTCCTGTAACGAATCGAATGGTAGAGCAAGGAGGAATTTCATTTTCACCCAGACCTACCGGGAAAACTGCGTTCACAATTGCACCAGCGCCACCCGGTGCAGCACACCCGGCGCCGCCCTGGATCAAAACGCTTCCTCCTGTTCCGCCTTGCGCTTCAAAGCTAATACTCGTAATGCCGGCAGGCACGGTAAAATCCTCAAATGATCCGGAAAAACTTACCACTTGACTGGACGCCTGGGTATTCAGATAAGGCTGTGCTGACAGTTGAATAAATCCGGTTAAAAACAAAAATGCCGGTAATAAGGGATGGTATTTCATGTTGCTTGCAAGATTGGTGGAAAAAATGGATTTGTTCTAAGGCTGATGCCAGACAGCGCAAAGGTGGGCCCAAAGCAAGCCGCAACAGGTGGAGTATCCAGTTTAAGAAGTGGATAGACTAACCAGAAGGTGGATTATTTGACGGAGGGGGTGGATTGAATAACGAATCAGGATTTTCTGAAAGAACTGGGTGGCGCTCCGTATTCTTCCGCAAAGACCCGGCTGAAATATTTGGGGTCGTTGAACCCGGTTTCGTAGGCAATTTCTGATATGCTGAATTCGCTGGCGCCGAGTAACTCCATGGCACGGTGCAAACGCATTTTCCGGATAAAAAGGGAGATCGGCATGCCCGTTAAAGCGTTGATTTTTAGGTTCAGATTGGTATGGCCCATGCCCATTTTGCGGCAAATATCCTGCGGAGTCAATTCGGGGTTACTGAGTTCGTCGGTGACAACGGCGCGCAATTTTTGAAGAAAAGCATCTTCAGGTGAATGACCGATGGATGAAGCAGCCGCGGTTTCACCAATCACTGTGGCTTTGTAGCGGGCTTGCAGCTTGTCCCGCAACTGAATAAGGTTGCCGAGGGTTACAAGAAGCTCTTCCTGATGAAAGGGCTTTACCAAATAAGCATCCGCCCCCTGCCGCAAACCGGTAATGCGGCTCTCCACATCGCCCCGGGCTGTCAACAACACAATGGGGATATGGCTGGTGCGCTGGTCGTTTTTCAGGGTATTGCACAGTTCGAAGCCATCCATTCCGGGCATCACAACGTCTGAAAGAATGATGTCGGGCACGCTTTCAAGGGCTTTTTCAAGCCCGGCCTGGCCGTTGTAAGCAAATTCGAGCCGGTAATGCGGGGCTAAGCAAATTCGCAAATATTGAACAACGTCGGCGTTGTCTTCAATGATGAGAATAGAAGAACGCGCAGTGGAGCCCGCTTGCTTTCCGCTTCCTGGTTCATAGCTGCTTTGTACTTCTGACATTTCCGGCAAAGCTTCGTTGGTGATTGGCAACAGGATAGAAAACGCAGCACCCTCACCAGCCTGGCTGCTGGCTTCAACGGATCCGCCCAGTAAACTGACCCATTCTTTGACTAAGGCTAAACCGATTCCGGTTCCGGCCGTATCCTGGGAGGGGGCTGCGTAAAACCGGTCAAAAACAGCAACCAAGTCTTCCTGTGCAATGCCTTGTCCCGTATCGCTCACTTTCAACAATAGACAAGACCGGCTGCGGACACCATCGCCTTCCGCTAACGGAGGCAATTTTTTGATTTCAACGGTTACTTTCCCACCCGAAGGCGTATGTTTAAGCGCATTCGACAGCAGGTTGGACAAGATTTGCCGAAGACTTTCCGGTGCGTAATCCATCACTAATTCCGGTTCCCGGCTCTCCACTTTCAGCAAAACATTTTGCTGATTGGCTAAGCTGCTGAAACTCTCTGCAATAAAGTGGAGAAAAGGAAGGATGTCGCCTTGTATGAAATTGATTTTCAGACTATTGTTTTCCGCTTTGGCCAGGTCCAGCATTTGATTGACTAAATCCAGCAGGTGTTGTCCATTCCGTGCCACTAATTTTAGCTGCGTTTTCCAGGCAGGATCGCCGGTCATTGATTTCCCCTGGGGCGCGGGCTGGGTTTGCTCCAAATGCTGCGCGATGCCCAGCATGACCGTCAACGGGGTTCGAAACTCGTGCGTAATATTGGTATAAAGTCTGTTTTTGAACGCGTTGAGTTCTTTGAGGCGAATGGCTTCCCGTTGCTCCGTTTCAAATTGATATTGCAGTTGGAGGCGTTTTTTCCGAAAACGATAGAACCCAATAAGGGCAGCGAGGGCAAGGCTGACCCAAATCAACCAGGCCCACCAGCGGTAGTACCAATGGGGTAAAACTTCAATTGGAACCGTCAGTTCGTGCGGGCTCCAGTTGCCATGCCGGTCCGCGCCTTTTATGCGCAGGATATGTCTTCCGGTCGGCAGGTAATTGATGATCAATTCTCCATTGGCGCCTAATTGGTTCCATGCTTTATCCAGCCCGTCTATCCGGTAAGCGTATTGATTTTTGGCGGGGTTACTGAAATCGGCCAGCGCAAATTTCAGCCGCAAAAACCGGTTGTTTGGATGGAGCACCACAAGGGGTGAAACCAAATTTTCGTTTTGTGCGCTGCATTCAAAGTGGCTGTTCGTGACGCGCGATTTTCCATCCTTACCAAAAAAAGTAAGTTCAGAAAGCAAAACCGGAGCGGGAGTGGCGGCTTTGAAAAGATCAGCTGGGTTGAAACGGTTGATGCCTTTGATGGTCCCAACGTATAAATCACCCCTGTTTTCATCGCTGAAAAAAGAAAACCGGTTGAATTCGTCGTGCGAAAACCCATCCTGCCGGTAAAAATTCCGGAAGGTTTTTTCTTTCCCGTTAAAATAAGACAAACCGCCGTAGGTGCTAATCCAGTAGTTCCCCTGACGATCCTGTAAAATTCCTGCAATGCTGGCATTGGCCAACCCGTTTTCCACAGATAAAATTTCTTCTACCTGGCCATTTTCCGGATTAAACAAGTTCAGGCCGCCGTTTAAGGTGCCCAGCCAAAGTCTGCCGTCTTCCCTTTCGAAAATACAGGTGATTTTGGGGCTCGATAAACCATTGCGTTCGTTATAAACCTCAGCAACCTGCGTATCCGGTTGTATCCGCAACAGCCCGTTTTCCGACCCTACCCAAATCGTGCCGTTTTTTGCCTCCAGCACATAATTCGGCAGGCTGCCTTCGACCGGGTTGGCGCCTTTTGCATCTTTCCATTCCTCAAAATGACCGTTGGAAGGGTTCAGGGTACCCAAGCGCCCTTTAAATCCGAGCCACAAAAGACCTGAACGGCTGAGGGCAAAGGCCTCCACTTTCCAGGGCAAATTCCATGTCTTGAATGCACCGGTTTTAGGAAAATACTGCACCAATTGGTTATCTACCCCCCAAACGGAGCCGTCGGCTGCTTTGAGGAGGTTCCTGCCCAGGCTCAAATGGCCGCTGTTGCGCAATTGGCGGGTTGAACCCGTGACCGGATCGAGCAGGTACCAGCCGTGCCGTTCGGTTGAAACGATGATATGGCCCTCGCCGTCGTCGCAGATGCCGCGTATGCTGGCGCCGTAGGGCACGCCGGAATTGATGTCGCTGAGGAAGGTATGCACGGCTGGCGGGTCGTATCTCAGCCATTTCAACCCCTCTCCCGTGCCCGAAATCAGGCCCGAGGTGAAATCATCGCTGTAAAAAGCATTGTTTTGGGGGCTGTATCGGAGCAAATATTGATAATCCACAAGCTGGCCATCGGGTTTCAATAAAAAAAGGCCGGTTGCCTTCCCTGCTTGATCAGAAGTTTGGAAAAAAATATTCCCCAACGGGTCTTCCTGCAAAATCAAAAATCTGAAGTCGCGGGGGAGTGTCGGGTGCAACAGAAATTGATCCGTCTTTTTGTTGTAAAAATAGACGCCCGTTTGTCCCAGAATCAGCCAGACTTCGCCTTTGGAAGTTTCAAAAAAATCAACAGAAAACGCTTCTTTTTTTACTGCCGGAATAAAAGCCGGGGCGTGCAGGCTGCGCAGGCGCTTCCCGGAATGGTCGTACACGTCCATGCGGATTGAATGGTTCGCTTCCTGAACGGCGATCCAGATATTCCCGGCAGCATCCGCATGGGCAGGGCCTGGAGGGCGATCAGCCGGAAAGGTAGCAAGCTGGAAGAAGGCTGCCCCTGCTTCATCCAATCGCCAAAGCGAATAAGCGTCATTTTGTCGGGCGATCAAAAAAACAGCGCCGGCTTTGGTTGGCAACACCTGTTCCATCCGGACCCGCTCCGGCAGGCGAATCGGGGTTAATTGCCCGGTTGAAGGGTCTAAAAGATCAATGCCGTCGGTTTTTCCATGATAGGCAAGCACCAATTTCCCGTCGCGCAACTGTGCAATGGTGGCAATGTCATCGGCGGTGAGGTGATAAGGCGCTGCGCGGTAGCTGTCATACACATAAAAATTGCGGCCGTCGAACCGGTTCAGGCCGTTGCGGGCGCCAATCCAAAGGAAACCGGCCCGATCGCGGAAGATCTCCCGAACCAGGCGATCGGAAAGTCCGTTGTCGAGGCTGAAGGTTTCAAGCTCTACCCGGGCTTGTGCAATCAGGGGCATCGCCTTCGTGTATAGCGCCAACAATCCGATGAGCAATAGTCTCGACATAATTTACCTGCTTGTCCATGCGATTAGCGATAAATATACACGCGTTTCTCTTTACTTTAGCCCTCAAATAACAAATACCATGAAAAGCCCGATTCTTCTGCCTGCTCTGGCGTGTTTACTGCTGGTTTTTATCCACCTGACCGGATGCCAGCCTGCTCCCCAAAGCCCTGTCGCGCCCAATACAACCAGCGACGAATATTTATTGCTTGCAGAAGACCCTGCAAGTGGCACGTATGGCTATTACAATAAAAAAGGCGAATTCGTTATCCCTTTCGGGAAATACGACCTATGCATGACCGATACCTTCCGTACCTATGCGGTGGTGTTGAAGGGAAAAGATTTTGTGGTCATTGACCGGCAGGAACAGGTGTTGTACCAAGTCTTTATGTACGACAATGGCCCCGATTTTTCTGTCGACGGCCTGTTCAGAATTGTGCAAAACGGAAAAATCGGATACGCCGACGCAAAGACGTACCAGGTGGTCATTCAACCGCAATTCGATTGCGCATTCCCATTTGAAAATGGCGTCGCCAGGGTGAGCAACAACTGCAAGACTGAAATGGAAGGCGAGCACAGCATCTGGACCAGCGACGATTGGAAGACGATTGACAAAAGCGGGAAGGTCGTCCAATAGTGTCTCGAAGTCCACAAGAATGTATAAATTTGTGCAAAGTGACCGGGTGACTTGAAGTCTAATGTCGTCAACTTAGCGCCGTGGAAGACCCTGCAAGGGTCAAATGTGAATAGCCCCCGATGCAATCGGGGGAAAAGTGGGAGTAAGGAGTAACGCACAACCCCGAACGGGGTTGAATATTGACAATGGTTTGTGGTTTAATAACATTCAACCCCATTCGGGGTTAGGCGTTACACCGTTTATGCGACCAACCCCCGATTGCATCGGGGGCTATTCACCTTCAACCACTTCGTGGTTATCACTCGCTAAGTAGACGACATTAGACTCTAAGTCACCCGGTCACTGCCAACAACCTGTTCAATTACTTTATCTACAACCTCTTGAGCGCAACCGTCTTTCTCCTCACGCCGCCGTTTACCCAACTCAATACGCCTTACCCCGCTACGGCTTATCTGAAAGGCTTTTTAAATACCAAAAACATCTCCGCGTATCAGGCCGATCTGGGCATTGAAGTCATTCTGGCGTTGTTTTCCAAAACAGGGTTGACGCAGTTGTTTACAAAAATCAACAGCACGCAAGCAATCCGGTCGGAAAACGCGCAGCGCATGGTGGCGCTGCAAGCCCATTACATCTACACCATTGACGAAGTCGTGTCTTTTTTGCAAGGCAAAAACCCCACCCTGGCGCACCTGATTTGTCAGGAAGATTTTTTGCCCGAAGCTTCCCGCTTTGAACAATTGGACGACCTCGAATGGGCTTTCGGTGCAATGGGCACGCAGGACAAAGCCAAACATTTGGCGACGCTGTACTTAGAAGACCTCTCCGACCTGATCACGGAGTGCGTGGATCCCCATTTCGGCTTCAGTCGCTACGCCGAGCGGTTGGGGCGTTCGGCCAATAGTTTTGACGAATTGTACGAACACCTGCAACAGCCCTATACCTATGTGGATGAATTGTTGATTGCACTGCTGAAGGATCGCATGGCGGAAGTCGCCCCAAAATTGGTGTGCATTTCCGTACCGTTTCCCGGCAATTTATACAGCGCTTTTCGCTGCGCGCAATGGATCAAACAACACTGCCCCGGCGTAAAAACCGCGATGGGCGGCGGGTTTGCCAATACCGAACTGCGCGCGCTTTCCGAGCCGCGGGTGTTTGAATTTTTTGATTTTATTACCTTAGACGACGGCGAAGCACCTATCGAACACCTCGTTGAACACGTGGAAGGGAAACGCCCGGTGGAACTCCTCAAGCGGGCTTTTGCCCTGACCAACGGCAAGGTCGAATACTTCAATTTCAGCCTCAGCCCCGATTACAAGCAGGCGGAAACCGGCACGCCCGATTACAGCGACCTGCCGCTCGACCGCTACATCTCCGTGCTGGAAGTCGCCAATCCCATGCACCGCATGTGGAGCGACGGCCGCTGGAACAAACTCACCATGGCGCATGGCTGCTATTGGGGGAAATGCACGTTTTGCGACATCTCGCTCGACTACATCAAAGTCTACGAACCCGTCGCCGCCCAATTGCTTTGCGACCGCATGGAGGAACTGATTGCGCAAACCGGCCAAAATGGCTTCCATTTTGTGGACGAAGCCGCCCCGCCGGCCCTCATGCGCGCGTTGGCCTTAGAGATCATCCGGCGCAAACTCACCGTGGCCTGGTGGACCAATATCCTCTTTGAAAAAAGCTTCAGCCGCGACCTCTGCCAGCTGCTCCAGGCTTCTGGTTGCATCGCTGTTTCCGGGGGATTGGAAGTGGCGTCTGATCGCCTGCTGGCCCTCATTGACAAAGGCGTGACGGTGGCGCAGGTGGCCCGCGTGACCCGAAATTTTACGGAAGCCGGCATCCTCGTCCACGCCTACCTGATGTACGGTTTTCCCACCCAAACCGCGCAGGAAACCATAGATTCGTTGGAAATGGTGCGCCAGTTGTTTGAACTGGGCGTCATACAGTCGGGATTCTGGCACCAGTTTGCCATGACGGCCCACAGCCCCGTGGGCATGTACCCCGAAAAATTTGGCGTGGTTCGCGAAAACCTGACCGAAGGCGCTTTCGCCAACAACGACCTCGTACACCGCGACCCCACCGGCGCCGACCACGACCGCTTCAGCTACGGCCTGAAAAAATCGCTGCTCAACTACATGTACGGCATCTGCTTCGAATACCCGCTCCAGGACTGGTTTGAATTCAAAGTGCCGCGCACGAAAGTGCCGCCCAACTACATTGAAATGGCGCTGCACGAAGGCGAATTAGAGCTCTTTAAACCCACCGCTAAAATTATCTGGCTGGGCGTTGCGCCGTCGGTCAGCTATTTCACCAAAACCAAAAAAGGCCAGTCGTGGGACATGGCGACGCTTGCTTTCCACACCAAAAAAGAAACCCTCGAAATCAAACTCGACAAAGCCCAGGGCGATTGGCTGGGGGGGATTTTGCCGGAAATCGCGCCGGCTTCCGGAAAGTTGTGGACGTTTCTGGAGGTGCAAGGGCATTATGAAGCAGCAGGTTTGGAGGGGTTTGAGGCGTTTTGGTATGGGAAGGGGATGACGAGGTTGAAGGAGATGGGGTTGTTGGGGGTGTGAGGGAGTGTGGACAAGAAAGAGTGAGGTTATTTCTTACCCACTCTGAATCCATATTTCTTTAGTTTTTCATAATTCGATTTCAAATACTTCATTGTCCGTTCGTCCCAAGGAATTGGTTTTTCGAGCGTTTCCACCATAAACCGAAATTTATAATCCTCCAATCGCTTATTATAGCGGTCGTAAGCAATCATTTGCTTTACCAATTCCGGATTTATTTCAGTCAAATCAATTGATGTATCTGAAGGAATTTCCTCTTCTACATCCCAAAGTATATCAGGTTCTTTGGTAAGAACAAGATCCAAAATCCGAAGTCCAACATTTTTTTCTGAATCTGAAATTCTGGAACCAGAATGAACCCGTTTCGCAAGCAAGAAGGCTACATCCCGTTGATTCTGTATAACTAAAAATAGCCTTTGTATAAAACCGGAGTAGAATGGCAGATAGCATCCAAACTGCCTCTTTTTGTAAACATTTTAGCTCTACTATCAAAATTGAACAGACGGAAAAGATGATAATCTTTATCGTGATTTTGGGAAAACATCAGTTCGTTCCTTGAAAAGAAGAAAGGTGTTTCCTTGCCAAGTTTTGTTGTTTTGACTTCAATGTATTTATCTGTACCGTTTACATTCTTTGATAAAATATCAAAACCAGCCCCGTCACCTTCTTCTTTAGAAATCCACTTAACCTGTTCGGCAAGGCTTTCTTTTCCATTTCTTATCAGAACCCATTTTTCATAATTCAAGACAAGTTGTTCACCAGACTCACCTAATTTTTGGTTACGCTGTTCTCTTTCCAAATAGTTGATTTTTATAGGACTACGTTGATATGAAGGGGCATTAGGTTCGTTTGCAGCCCACAAAAGAGGAGGCTCAAGTAGCAGCTCCTCGAAATTGACTGTTGGATTATTATACACATCTTTATCGGCAAAAGATTTAAACTTATCTTCAATCCACAAATTTTTAGAAAGATAACCAACGACCACATCTTCGAGAATTTTTTGGTAATTATATCGAGGCAAATAGCCTTTTACATATGGCTGCCCTAAGCTAACAAGTATGGCACTTATGTTTTGATGTTTGAATTCAATGGAACCTTCTGATCGATTGTTTAAAAGAGGTAATAGGGATTTCCTGTGTTCAGATTTTTTGTATGAATTACCAGACAGTTCATCAGAAAGCATTTTAAAATAGTCAGCAACAATTAATTCAACCTCGTGATTTGACCAGTCGTTCATAATAAATGGGATTTGTAGTACCTTTTATATCACTCAGAAGTAATTTTTTTCAATAATTCTATTGTTTCGGATAATTCGTTCAGTCTTTCCCGATACCATTCAACCCTAGTGTAAATTTCAGGTTCCACTACATCGCCATTGCCATTTTTAAAAGTCATTTTTAATATTTCATCAACTGCTTTTTGGGTAAATTGGGTAGGGTAACTTACGTTTTCCGTAACAACTTTTCCCGTTTCGTCAGTGGCAATAGTCAACTTACCAACTTGAACGATAAAAGGGCATTTTTCTAAAACTAGTAACTCTATTTGGTTTTTGTAATTTTGGGTTAATTCAATCAGCCTTTCAAGTTCTATATTCAAGGTTGCATTCTTCATCGTTAAATCTATTTGTGTACAACTTTAATTATCATGGTTTTGATAAGGAACAGCATTTCCAATCTGTCTGAAAGCAGGATACTCAAATGGCTTTCCCCCTCCTTCCGATAATAATGAGCCGTTCCCATGTTGCCTTTCAAGAGAGCGTGATGAATTGATCCATGCTTGTTCCCAAACAAGCACAAGGTCAAATTTTGAACAAAAGCATTAGCTAAAATTGAATAAAAACCTCTACTCCTTCTCCTTCCCACTCACCCCTTCCCGCACATACGCAAACACATCCGATTTAAACAAATACCATTTTTTCAGCCGCTTGAATCCTTTTAAGCGACCTTCCCGCAGTTCCCGTTCCACGGTGTTCACACTGACTTTGAGCAGTTCAGCGGCTGATTCCAGCGTTAACAGCTCTTCCTGGATGTAAAAGACAGGTTTTTCAGACTCAGGCATAAACGGATAGCTGAAAATTAAATTTAGTAAAAATATTGCATTCGTGTTTTATTGGTTATATATTCGTATTATTTTAGTCGTTTATCGGCTTTTTACCCGATTTGAACCATATCGAATACACACAACCACAGGTCAAGTTATGGAAAATTCATCAAACTACATTCATCCCGGAACTTTTCGATACCCTCGATTGTCCATCACGAACGCAATGTTTCGGCAGGGGAACCAACTCAAAAACACCTGACACATGGCAAAAAAGCATCGCGGCCGCATGCAGGCCCAGGGAAAAGGACTGGAAAAATCGGTTTCCTGGAGCCAGGATGAACCGCTTTCCAAAACGCAAGGCAAAACGTTGCTCCAACAACTTAAAGGACTCCTCAGCTCTAAAGAATTGGAAGAGCGTGCGGAACCGTTCGACAAGGCCGAACGCTACATAGACAACGCGAACAGCATCGAGGCGCCTGAGCGTCGCACGTTTCAGAACCGAAAGACCAAAGATGTGCGGGTTGACATCGAGGTGCTGGCAGGCCGGGCATTCCTGACCGCTATTTTTTTCGCATTTTTGTATTTTATATTGGGTTAAATTTTCACAGCATGGATACCAACTACCAAAATTGGCTCGAATTCATAAAAGCCATTGCCCCTGACTTCACCATCCTGCAACAAACTCCTGACGGCAATCCCCTGCTTTGGGTGCAAGTTGCCGGCGAGCGCGTCCGCATCATTCAGGAACCCGATTCCGATTTCAGCTTCTGGATCGAACGCTTTGAAGGCGCCGATGGCGAAACCGGGGATGAATTGGTGGTGGATGTTGGTGCGCGGGAAGAAGAACTGCGGCTGGCGCGCAATGTGGTGGAGGCGTTTTTGAAAAGGCGGGCATAAGGATATGGCAATACTGTCGAATTCTTGAGTGTCCGGGAACACCTGCACCAACGAGGTGTAGCGGCGAGGTTTGCAAATCAGCGTAAATAGTCGTAATGTCGCATAAAATTGTACTCATGACAACACAGTCCATACCACAGCCTTTTACCGACTTGCAATTGGAGTTGCTGAAGTTGTATGCTCGCCGTGTTCCTGAACAAGACTTACTGGAAATCAAGCGTTTATTGGCGCAATATTTCATGGACAAGGCCTCCGATCTCGCCGACCAGGTATGGGATGAAAAAGGGTTGACTGAAGAGGAAATCCTCAAGCAGCATCGCCGTACGCCTTACATCCATCAAAAATAAGCCATGACTGTGCCATTGCAGGCAGCGCTGATTTTATAGTGACAGATGACGCGCATTTTAAGATACTGAAAAGTATTCCTTTTCCCAAAGTACCTGTAATTTCTTCGGATGAATTCCTGAAAATGGTGGTAGAAGGCAGGTTGTAGAGAAAAGCTGGAGTCAGGCTTTCCTATAACGTGCTTTGGGGGGAACGCGGACGGCTTCAAGCCTGTACACCTAGTTTATCCAACATTATACACCCAAAGTATTTGCGAATCTCCAAAAGGGAAATATCTTTGTGCCGTGTACACCATACACTGCACGTGAACGAATATTTTACCATACTACTGGTCATTTTTGAAAAACAGGGTAGCATGCGGCTGCTAAAGTTTTTCATTGAGTTGCTCCGGGTGTGGAGTCTTCGAGAAAGGTAACACCTTTTTAGAAAGGTGTCACCTTCGGGTTTTGTACCTTTAAACGGCGCCCAGGTGACAACGGTTATTCCGGATCTGGAAGTTATATTGCGAGGTTCCTAAGAGTCTGGTCGGGTTTTCCCCCTAACAAGCCCTAAAGCAGCAAAGGGCATCTGAAGCATTCAGAATTGATTGATAAAAAATAACATCACTTATACATAGTCATCCCCTAAAACAAACAACAAGCCTATGAAACTGAAACAACAACTGATAGTCGAAATTCAGGGCATTATTGCCCAGGCTAGAGAGCGGGCGATACGCTCGGTCGATGCGGAGCGTGTGTTGATGTATTGGCAGATTGGCAAAATTATTTTCGAAGAAGAGCAACAGGGAAAAGAGCGGGCTGATTATGGCAAATACCTGATAAAATCTATATCTGATACATTTCAACCGGAGTTTGGCAGTGGCTTCACGGTGCGTCAATTAGAAATGAACAGGCAGTTTTACCGGACTTTCCCAATTACGAACGCACTGCGTTCGCAATTGAATTGGACGCACTATCGCACTTTAATTCAAATAGAAAACACCGATAAAAGAGAATTTTACTTAGCCGAAGCAAGCAAAAACAACTGGTCAGCTCGCCAATTAGAGCGGCAGGTAAACAGCCAATTGTTCGAGCGCTTGCTATTGAGCAACGACGTGGAATCTGTGCTCAAAGTAGCACAAGCGAAAAAAATGCCCACCGAACCCAATGAGATCATCAAAGATCCTATGGTGCTGGAGTTTTTGGGGTTGAAGCGGGAAGCATCCTATTATGAGAAGGACTTGGAAAAAGCACTCATCACACACTTGCACGATTTCATTCTGGAATTGGGTAATGGCTTTTCGTTTGTAGCACGTCAAAAACGTTTGCATATAGAGGGCGATGATTTTTTTGTGGATTTGGTGTTCTACAACCGCCTGTTGCAGTGTTTTATTATTATCGAAATTAAAACCAATAAACTGACCCACCAGGATCTGGGCCAGTTGCAGATGTATGTGAATTATTTCGACCGCTACGAAAAACAAGATTACGAAAACCCGACCATCGGTATATTACTCTGCGCCGATAAAAACGATGCCGTGGTAAAAATCAGCCTTCCCGAACACAACAAGACCATCATTGCGAGCAAATACCAACTGTATCTGCCTACAGAAGCGCAATTGATCGCAGAAGTAAAGAAAGAAATTGAAAGAATAGACTACCAAATACCAGAAGAATGATACTCAGCTACCAGGATTGGCTCGAATTCATAAAAGCCATTGCCCCCGACTTCACCGTTTTGCAACAAGCTCCCGACGGCAATCCCCTGCTCTGGGTGCAAATTGCCGGCGAGCGCGTCCGCATCATCCACGAACCCGATTCCGATTTCAGCTTCTGGATCGAACGCTTTGAAGGCGCCGATGGCGAAAGTGGTGATGAATTGGTGGTGGATGTTGGTGCGCGGGAAGAAGAACTGCGGCTGGCGCGCAATGTGGTGGAGGCGTTTTTGAAAAGGCGGGCGGGGTTAGCATATTTTCTTTGTCAATAATTCCAACGCTAAATTCCGTTCTCTGGCTCGCCCAACGCGTATCGCATCAATCAGCGCCAAACACTCGTACAACTGTGAATCCAGTTCAACCGCCTGAACCACCGAAGGGTAGAACGGCAAAATACTGTGCCCGCGCATGTGTCCTTTGGCGTAAGGCCAGACATAGTTCTCACTGCTGTTTATGAGATTTACCAGTGGTTCCGCACTATGAGCTGTTGGAATGCCCCGGACTTCCACGCCAGGCTGTTGAGGGAATATATATGGAACCCCATGTTGCAACAGGTCCATGAATGGCTTTCTTGCGACTTCTTTGCCGTTGTTTTGCAACAACCGGGCATAGGCAGACCGTTTTAAGGACTCACTTATTTCAGATTGGCTGATAAAAAGAGACTTAGCCAGGAAAATTTGATTCCATGATCCTTCTGCTCCGATAAGCAGTTTTAACAAGACCACCAAATCTTGTGGACGCAGCGTTGGAATGGCTTTCTTATTCATTGAATATCCTATATCGCGATACGCAAATATACTTCTTTTTATATTGATATTCAAATTTTTAAAAAAATATATTGCATATCGCGATACACGATATTAACTATTGCATGATTGACTCCTGATCATAGACAAAACCCAAAAACATCAAATGGGTATAGGCTAAACACCGCTGACGCGTTCCTTCGCTTGAATGCCCACCGGGCATTCACCCTGCGGGATCGCTCAGTCACATCATCAATCATCATTAATCAATCATCTATCATCAATCCACGGGCCTTGCCTATTTGCCCTTTACCTATTTGCCTCTTGCCAACTTGCCCTTTACCCCTGAAAACTTCCTCCAAATCCAATACCCCACCGGCAACAGCCCAACCAACAGCCACCACATCCAGCCCCGATCCGGCAAATCCAGCGGTTCCATGTCGCCGATTGTCACGAACGCCGCCCAGAAGAAGGGGTGTGCGCGGTTGCCGGAAGCTTCGTCAAGGTAGTTTATTTTGGCCTGCCGCAGCGCTTCGTCTTTTGGGAGGTCGTTTTTCAGGCCCTGGTAGTAGCGTTGCATCAGGTTGGCCGATTCATGGTCGCTGATGCGCCAGAGGGTGGTGACTAAGCTGTTGGCGCCGGCGTAGGAAAACCCGCGGGCCAGACTTACCACCCCTTCGCCGCGCCGAAGTTTGCCGACACCCGTTTCGCAGGCGCTGAGCGCCACCATGTCTGCGCGCAAGGACAGGGTATATAAATTCTTCAGGTACAACAAATTGCTGTGCGCGGTATCTTTCGTTTCGCTGAACGCGACGTAGGCGTATTCGCCGTCCTCATTGTCTGCTTTGGCGTGGGTGGCCAAGTGCAGCACCGCGTAATCGCCCGCCAGCGCTTTGAAGGATTCGACGGTGGCCTCCGGTCCGACCAAAGTTTTGGCGGGAAACAGGTTGCCAATACCGGCCACTTCAGCAAGGTTGTCTTCCAATGCGCCAAAACTCCTTCTGCGTTCTTCCGGACTCCGCACCGCCAAAGCCGGGGAAAAGCTGGGCGCAATGGCCAACACCTGCCGGTATTTCGGGCGGTTTTGGCGCTGCCGCATCTCCTCTAAAGACAACACCGAATGGGCGTAACAGAAACTGTATTTCCG
>JBJXFD010000081.1:0-17967 GCA_046153985.1 Saprospiraceae bacterium | reverse complement strand
CCGTCGCGATCAACAGCACCGGCCCATTCTGTTCCAACACCATGTTTGTGCTGACTGCAACCGGCGCAAATACCTACGTTTGGGAAGACGGCAGCACGATCAACCCCCGCATTATTTCACGCCCGGCTGGCTTTCACACGTTTTCCGTCACCGGACGGATAACAGCCACCGGTTGTCAAAATACTGCTCAGATAACAGTCCAGGTAACACCTGCTCCGACGGCAAGCATCACCCCGTCGGCGCCGGTTATATGCGCGGGGCAATCCGTAACCCTCACGGCAAGCGGCGGGAATTCCTATTCCTGGGCAGGCGGGCCCAGCAATGCTGTAAAAGTCGTTTCTCCAACTACGACCACAACTTATACCGTTACGGTTACCGATTTTGAAGGTTGTACGGATGTAGAATCTGTCACGGTCACCGTTCAACAACCGCTGGCGCCACCGGTGATTACTTGCGGTACCATAACGCCTAACTCGGTGCAGTTTAACTGGCCGGCAGTAGCGGGCGCATCCGGCTACTTGGTTACCGGAGCAGTCGGAACGCTTAGCGGAACGACTTACACCGTGACCGGCCTGAACCCGGGCACTCCGGTGACCATCACGGTGACCGCCCAAAATGCAGGTATTTGCGGCCCCAGCACGGCAACTTTCACTTGTACTTCTACGGCTTGCCCGCCTGTAAACGTTGTCATTGCACCAGTAGCTGATTTTTGCCTGACGGCATCAGTCGCCCCGGTGACTTTAAGTGTGACAACTACCGGTGGCGGCGGTAGCGGAACCGGAGTTTGGAGCGGAACCGGCATTACTAATACCACAACCGGAGTTTTTAATCCGACTACTGCCGGCGTAGGCACGCATCCGGTTGTTTATGCTTACACCGAAGGGATCTGCACCTACCGCGACACCCTCGATATTGATGTCTTTGCTGTACCAACGGCAAATTTCAGCGTAAGCGACACCACGGTTTGCACCAATGCCGCAAGCACCATAACGTATACCGGAACAGCCGGCGCAGGGGCGACCTACGTCTGGAATTTTGGGGGCGGAACGGCAATTCCCGGCTCCGGACAAGGGCCTCATAACGTCACTTGGTCAACACCAGGCACCAAAACCGTGACGTTAACGGTCACTGAAAATGGTTGTAGTTCTACTGTATTCACCCGAACCGTGGTTGTTTCTGCGCCATTAGCAGCGCCTGTAATCACCTGCGGAACAGCAACGACCACCTCCGTGACGTTCAACTGGGGCGCTGTCACCGGCGCTGCATCTTACTCCGTCAATGTCATTACGGGCCAGACCGGCACCTTAAGTGGCACGAGTTATACCGTAAATAATATTTTGCCGGGGGTTGCGGTGACGATTGAAGTCACCGCTGTGGGCAATGGGCCTTGCGGCAACAGCAGTGCGCAATTCACCTGTAATGCCGCTGCTTGTCCGACTTTCAGCATCAGCATCACGCCGGTTGCGGATATTTGCCTGAATGGCGCCAATACGCCTTTCGATCTGGCGGCCACTGTCAGTGGCGGCGCGGGCGGCGGCGTACGCCAGTGGACAGGCCCTGGCATCACTAATGCTGCAACCGGGACATTTGATCCGGCAACTGCCGGAGCAGATACGCATACCCTTACCCTGACCTACACGGAAGGCCCTTGCACGGGCAGCCAGACCACGACCATTGACGTGTTTAATACGCCAACGGCTGATTTTACGGTTGCGCCGGATACGGTTTGTACCAATAATGCTGCAACCGTTACGTATTCCGGAACCGCAAGCCCTGGCGCTACCTATACCTGGAACTTTGGCGGCGGCACGGCAATTCCCGGCACGGGAGCAGGCCCACATACCGTCACCTGGTCAACTTCCGGCCAAAAAACGATTTCCCTTACCGTTGCAGAAAACGGTTGTACTTCTCCCGCATTCAGTCAAACGGTACAGGTAGACAATCCGCTTGCGCCTCCAATTATCAACTGCAACACGACGGTTTCTACCATTACGTTCACCTGGGCCAACGTTCCCGGGGCATCCAGTTACAACGTGACCGTGCTAACCGGTCAAACCGGCACGATAAGCGGCAATTCGATTGCTTTTACCGGCCTGATTGCCAACGAAGAAGTACGCATCACCGTGGAAGCCGTAAGCAGTGGGCCTTGCGCCAACAGCAGCGCAGAAGTGAGCTGTTTTGCTTTGGATTGCCCGGTTGTCACCTTCGTCTTTGACCCGGTTTCCGATATTTGTCTGGATGCTTCCGCAACGACGGTTGATTTGAATGTACAAATCAGCGGCGGCGTAGGCGGCGGCACGAGCACGTGGAGCGGCCCTGGCATTACGGATGCTGCGAACGGAATTTTTGATCCTGCTGTCGCGGGAGCAGGGAGCCATACCATCAATCTAAATTATCAGGAAGGCAACTGTACTTACAATGAATCCATTGTCATTGTGGTGAATCCACAACCTTCTGCGTCTTTTGCCACAACCGGTCCCGTTTGTGTGGATGCCAACAGCACCATTACTTACACCGGCGGAGCTGCGGCGGGAGCGACTTACGACTGGGATTTTGGTAGTGGAACAGCAACTCCGGGTACCGGACAAGGCCCTCACCAGGTCAGCTGGAGCACTGCCGGCGCACAAAATATTACCCTTACGGTAACAGAAAACAATTGCGCTTCTGAGCCGGTAACCAATTCTGTACAGGTAGAAGCGCCTTTAGCGCCGTTCACCATTACCTGCGACGCCACCAACACCTCTATTACTTTCAGTTGGCCGGCTGTGACTGGTGCAACGGGCTACCAGGTCGCCATAACGAGCGCCCCGGCCGGAACAACCGGTACGTTGAGCGGCACAACCTATTCCGTTACCGGGTTGAATCCCGACGATCAGGTCACCATCGAAGTTACCGCAGAGACCAATATTTCGTGCGGCAGCATTGTGGTAGCACAAACTTGTATTGCAAATGCGTGTCCGCCAGTTGTACTGAACATCACGGCGATCCCGGATTTGTGTGCGGATAGCCCTGCACAAACGCTCGCAGCTACGGCAACCGGCGGCGCTGGCGGCGGAATTTTCACCTGGTCGGGCAACGGCGTCACCGGCAATTCTTTTGACCCGTCGGCTGTTGCTACGGGAACTACAACGGTGACCTTAGCTTACAGTGAAGGCGTTTGCGATTACTCCGGCACGCTCGACATCGTTGTGAATCCAATTCCAACAGCAACCTTCACCCTCGATCCGGTCATTTGTATTACGGACGCTGCTACGGCAACGTATACCGGAACTACTGGCGCCGGAGCAACTTACAACTGGAACTTTGGCGGTGGAACGGGCACTCCTGGCACGGGTCAGGGCCCACATGACATTACCTGGTCAACGGCTGGTCAAAAAACGGTTTCCCTGACCGTGACGGAAAACGGCTGCGTTTCTGCGCCGATATCCCATACTACGCAGGTTGACGCGGTGTTGCTTCCTCCGGTAATTTCATGCACCCAAACGACAACGTCGGTGACTTTCACCTGGCCCAATGTGGCTGGGGCAACCAACTATCAGGTTACCGGAACGGCAGGCGTACTTTCAGGCAATTCCTACACCGTCAGCGGTCTCATGCCTGGCGATATGGCCAGCATAACCGTCACTGCTGTTGGCGCTTCCGTGTGTGGAAACAGCTCGGCAGATGCGACTTGCACGGCTGCGGCTTGCCCGGCGGTAGTTGTGAACATCGCGCCAATCCCAGCGCTCTGCGCAGATGCTGGAATTCAGACGCTTAACGCAACTGCTTCCGGCGGACCAGGCGGCGGCACGTTTACCTGGGCCGGCAATGGTGTGGTAAACAATACTTTCAATCCTGCCGCTGTTCCCACGGGTTCGACCACGGTAACCGTAACTTATACGGAAGGTGTTTGCGTATACACTGCATCTGTAGACATTACCGTCAATGCCGTGCCAACCTCGAATTTTAACATCAACACTTCAGCTGTTTGTACCGGCAGTCCGACTACAGTAACGTTTACTGGCTCAGCTTCTCCAGGCGCAACGTTTGTTTGGAATTTTGCAGGGGGTACAGCGACTCCGGGCACTGGCGCAGGACCGCATACGGTTTCCTGGACAACAGGAGGTTCAAAAAATATTACTTTACAAATCCAGGATAGCGGCTGTAGTTCAACAATTACATCAGCGTCTGTGGATGTGGAAGCTCCGTTGACTCCGCCGCAAGTCGTATGCTCCGCCACAACGACCAACTCCATCACCTTTTCATGGGCGGCAGTGGCTGGCGCGGAGAGCTACCAGGTCGTAGATGTCACCGGGCCAGCGGGCACGCTTTCCGGAACGACTTACACGGTCACCGGATTGACGCCAGGGCAGTCGGTAGAAATCCAGGTCATTGCAGTCAATTCAGGCCCTTGCGGCAACGTCAGCAACAACGGCACCTGCATTGCCCAAAACTGCCCGCCACTGACGCTCACCCTCAGCGGGGTGAATGCCATTTGTGCCGGTGAGCAGGCGAGCGTTACTTTTGATTTCAATACCACCATAGCCGGCCCTTACACCGTCAGTTACAACCTGAACGGTGGCGCAACGCAAACCGCTACCCTGAATGACAACGGCAGCATTTCTCTGCCGGGCTTGACGGCAACGACAACGCTGAATGTGCTTTCCATCACGTCGGCCAGCCAGGCAGATTGTAGTTTCCCCGGCAACGCCAGTCGCACCATCACAGTTAATCCGACTGTCAATGCGGGTACAGCAGCAGCGCCTTCGAGGGTTTGCTCAGGCGCGCCGACCACCATCGCCCTGGCTACATTGGTCAATGGCGAAGATGCAGGCGGACAGTGGGTAGAAACTTCAGCTACGCCTTCCACCGGCGGCGCGTTTAATGCAACGACCGGTAGTTTTAACCCAACGGTTCAGGCGCCGGGGACTTATACCTTTGTTTACCGGTTAAATGCTGTTGATCCTTGCCCGGATCGGGAAACACAGGTTAGTGTGATCATTGAACCAGCACCGGTAGCGGATGCAGGCCAGGATCAAACGCTCACCTGCAATTTAGGCATGGCGACTTTGGGCGGCAGCAACACCAGCAGCGGGCAGGGCATTACCTATGCCTGGACTTCCGCAACGCCGGGCGTAATCATTACAGATCCTTCAGCGAGATTGATCGAAGCGGCACAGCCGGGTAGCTACACCCTTACGGTGAGCAATGACCTGGGTTGCACCGACACCGATCAGGTCGTAGTAGACGCAAACCTGGAAGTACCAACCGCTGCGGCGAATATCAGCCAGATCAGTTGTTTTGGTTCCGACGACGGCACAATCCAGATTGATAACGTGACCGGCGGCACAGGGCCTTATGTTTTCTCCTTCAACGGCGGTGCGTTTACGGCACAGAATTTCTTTACCGGGCTTTCGCCAGATACGTATACCGTGGTAATCCGCGACCAGAACGGCTGTTTTTCCGAGCTGACCCTCGACATTACCCAGCCGACGCAGATTGCAGTCAGTTTGACGACCAACCTCGCAAATACGGACAACCTGCTCATCGAAGGCGACAGCGTTCGCTTAGAAGCGTTGTTTGATCCGGCCATCCAGTTGGATACCATTATCTGGAAGCCGGATTCGATTGCGAGTGGCAATTCCACCACAATTTGGGTGAGCCCATCGGAAATGACCCGCTATACGGTGACGATTGTGGATGAAAACGGTTGTAACGCCAGCGATGAAGTATTGATCGTTGTCCAAAAAGTTCGGCCGGTATACATCCCGAACGTCTTTTCGCCGAACGACGACGGTTTTAATGATATTTTCTATATCAATGCCGGTCCTCAGGTGAAGCAGGTCAAAAAGTTCGCCATTTTCAACCGTTGGGGTGAATCCATCATTTCTCTTGAAAATTTCCAGCCCAACGATCCGGATTATGGATGGAATGGAACCTTCAGGAACCAGGCTGCGAATGCTGCGGTATTTACCTACTTTGCTGAAATTGAATTTAATGACGGCGAGGTGATTCTGTATAAAGGTGATGTCACCTTGCTTCGGTAGGTAGTAAGAGGCAAGTTGGCAAGGGGCAAGGAGGGGCAAGTTGGCAAGGGGCAAATTGGCAAGGGGCAAGCTTGCCAATTTGCCTTTTGCCAATTTGCAAACTTGCCTCTTGCCCATTTGCAAACTTGCAACCCCAACACCCAACTAATCTGCTATCTTTGCGCAAACAACATTTGGACACTTTATGAAGCCGCTGCTCATCCGTAAAGCAGTTTTGACAGATCCCCGCCATCCCGACTCGGGAAAGACTTTCGATATACTGATTCGCGACGGCATTATTGCCCGCATGGCGCCAAATCTCGACCCCATCGCCGAAGCTCAGGTATTCGATGCAGATTATGCTTTCGTATCTCCGGGGTGGATGGATATTGGCGTTCAAACGGGTGATCCCGGTTACGAACACCGGGAAGATTTATTGTCGGTGACCAATGCGGCAGCAGCGGGTGGTTTCACAGCCATCGGGTGTTTGCCGAATACCAATCCAGCCCTGCATTCCAAATCACAAGTCCATTACCTGAAAGAAGCGCCCAAAAACAAGCTCGTAGATTGCTACGCCATTGGCGCGGTGTCCCAGGATTGCGAAGGAAAAGACATCACCGAAATGCACGATATGTTCGCGGCGGGTGCTGTTGCTTTTTCAGACGGCAAAAAACCGGTGCAACACAATGGCCTGATGCTGCGGGCGCTGCAATATGTAAAAGCTTTCGGGGGGGTGGTGATGAACCAGCCATTGGATAACGGATTAGCTGGCGGCGGTCAGATGCACGAAGGCGTGGTCAGTACGTCACTGGGGCTGCGGGGCATTTCCGCTACATCGGAAGAACTCATGGTGCAGCGCGACCTGTTTCTGGCAGAATATTCCGGCTCAAAACTGCACCTGACCAACCTTTCCACGGCCCGATCTGTGGAACTGGTGCGGCAGGCGAAGCAGCGCGGTTTGAAAGTTACGGCTTCGGTGGCGGTTTTAAACCTGATTTTTGACGACAGCGCACTTGGCGATTTCGATGCCAATTTCAAAGTGATGCCGCCCTTGCGCAGCAGGTTGGATATTGACGCTTTGCTGGAAGGTTTGTTCGATGGCACGATAGACGCCATCAGCGCCAACCACGTTCCGCTGGATGAGGAATCCAAGAAATTAGAATTCCCTTATGCCGGTTTCGGCGCCATTGGTCTGCAAACTGCCTACGCTGCTCTAAATACCCATCTGGGAGAACGATTAAGTGCGAACTTGTGGGTAGAAAAAATCGCCATTAACCCGAGGCGGATTTTGGGGTTGGAGGCGCCGGTTCTTCAGGAGGGCGCCGTAGCGAATTGCACGGTTTTCGATCCCCGGAAATCCTGGACTTTCACAGCAGGCGCCAACCGGTCAAAATCAAAAAATACCCCTTTCCTCGGCGAAGTGCTACGGGGAAGCGTTTTGGCTACAGCCAACAGAGAAGTATTCTTTCACCAACTTTAACTCAATACGTATGGAAATCATGGACAACATCCAGTATGGGAATGACCCTAAATCCGTTTCTCCCTACCCTACCGCCTTGCGATTTGGTTTAATCGGCGGGTTGTGTTTCGTCGTTTACGGCCTTGTGCTCTATATGTTTTTCAGCAACCCCGCCGAAGCGGGCGCAGCTTCTATGTCTTACCAGTACATCGTCTCGACGGCTATTTTTGTAACAATTATGATAATGGCCGTTAAAAAACACAGGGACGAAGAACTGGGTGGCTACATTACTTTCGGACGGGCCTTTTTGACCAGCTTTGTAACGGTTCTTATTGCGCGTACTATTTTTGCCCTTTTCGGCATGTTGTACTCCACAGTCATTCATCCTGATTTCGCCAAAGAGATGCAGGAGAATTTGCGGACGATGTACGAAAACCAGGGCATGAGCGAAGAACAGATCGAACAGGCGATGGGGTTTGTAGAAATGTTCTCTAATCCGATGATCGGCCTTGGATTCGTCATTGTTTGGGCAGCCATCAGCGGCGCCATCGTAGCGGCGATTGTTGCTGCAGTGATGCAGAAAGAAAAGCCTGCCAGCCTTTAATATGGAGTATTTGACTTGTTGAGGATTTGAGTATTTGAGGCGCCTCTGGTCTGCTCAAATACTCAAATACTCAATTACTCAGATACTCAACAAAAAAAGTATTCCAATTATGAAGCCAGTCTATTACGGCATCTACGCAGGCTTGGCCACCATTGCCTGTTACTTGATTTTTTATGCCATCAGCCCCGAAATGATGATCAAATGGGGGCTATGGATCAATTTATCCACGCTGGCTTTTTACATCTTCGCCATGTACATCGCCATCTGGAATGCCGGACACTCCGATTTCAGGTTGTCTTTGCGCGAAGGATTTACGGTTTTCATTGTTGCCAATGCCCTGTATTCCCTTTTTTACTACGTGATGTTTAAATATTTCGATCCAAAGCTGGTAGATTTGCAGTTTGAGATGATGCAAAGCCGCGGCTGGACAAAAGGCGTAATCAAGCGGGAAGATGTCATGATCACGCCGGGTGGCGTTTTCTTCAACTATGCCTTCAGCCTTATTGGCGGTTTTATTTTGTCGGCGATTGTCGTTTGGGTTGTCAACAGAAGACGGCAAATGTACCACAATCAATAGAATGGATATTTCAGTAGTCGTACCACTTTTAAACGAAGAAGAATCCTTGCCGGAACTGGAAGCCTGGATTCGTAAGGTCATGGAAGCCAATAGCTTTAGCTATGAAATCATTCTGGTGGACGATGGCAGCAAGGACAATTCCTGGAAGGTCATCGAGCAATTAGCGACACAAAATCCATGTGTCTCCGGCATCAAATTCCGCCGCAATTACGGAAAATCGGGCGCGTTGAATGTCGCTTTTGCAGCAGCTAAAGGCGATGTGGTCATTACCATGGACGCCGACCTACAAGACAGCCCCGACGAAATTCCGGAACTTTACACCATGATCCGCGATCAGGGCTTCGACCTGGTTTCCGGCTGGAAAAAAAAGCGCTACGACCCGGCTTTGACTAAAAATATTCCCAGCAAACTCTACAATTGGGCGGCCCGCAAAATGAGCGGCATCCACCTCCATGATTTTAATTGCGGACTCAAATCCTACCGCCTCGATGTGGTCAAAAGCATCGAAGTTTACGGCGAAATGCACCGCTACATCCCCATGCTGGCCAAATGGGCGGGGTTTTCCAAAATTGGAGAAAAAGTAGTGGAGCACCGCGCCCGCAAATACGGGGTGACCAAATTTGGGCTCGAACGCTTCATCAATGGTTTTTTAGATTTGATGACCATCACTTTTGTCGGCAAATTCGGCAAAAAACCGATGCATTTTTTTGGAACCCTGGGCGTGTTGTTTTTTACAATTGGCTTTGTCATCCTGTCTTACCTGAGTATACTCAAACTGATTTATTCCAAATACGGCATTGCTGACCTGCCAGTGTTCTACTTTGGCATCCTGACGATCATCATTGGCACCCAATTGTTTGTGACCGGCTTTCTTGCCGAATTGGTCACCCGCAACGCTGCCGGACGCAACGATTACCTGATTGAACAGCGGATTGAAGGGAAAAGCGCATGAAGGTAATCACCATCCTGTCTCCGGCGCATCCTTTGCGCGGGGGCATCGCATCTTCGACGGAGCGATTGGCGCAGGAACTGCAACACCAAGGCTATCAGGTGAATATCATTTCTTTCAGCCTGCAATACCCTGGATTTCTTTTCCCGGGAAAAACGCAATACACCACCGATCCAGCCCCTGAAGGTCTGACGATTACACAGGAAATCAATTCTGTTAATCCCCTGAACTGGCTAAAAATTGGTTTGCGCCTGCGCAGAGCACGGCCCGACCTGATCATCGCCCGATTCTGGCTGCCTTTTATGGGCCCCAGCCTCGGCGCCATCATGCGGCTGGCAAAATCAAACGGCCATACCCGCGTCATTGCCCTCACCGACAACATCATTCCGCACGAACGGCGTTTCGGCGACCGGCTGTTTACGTGGTTTTTCCTCAAAGCTGCCGATGCTTTTCTGGTGATGTCAAAATCGGTGGAACACGACGCCCATACCCTTGCCCCCGGTAAACCGGTTGCGCTTGCGCCACACCCGGTTTATGACAATTATGGTGATCCAATTTCGCGAGAAGCAGCGTTGGCGCACCTCGGACTTCCAACAGCACACCACTATTTGCTCTTTTTCGGGTTCATTCGGGAATACAAAGGCTTAGATTTGTTGCTTGGCGCAATGGCCGATCCGCGCATCCGGGAACGCAATATCCGGCTCATCGTGGCGGGAGAATATTACGGCAACCAGGAAACATACGAAAGCCTCATCGAACGACTTGGAATCCGCGATTTGCTGGTTTTGCAAACCGATTATATCCCAAACGACGCGGTTAAATACTATTTTAGCGCTGCTGATTTGGTGGCACAACCTTATCGTTCTGCTACGCAAAGCGGTATTTCGCAACTGGCCTACCATTTTGAAAAACCGATGCTGGCAACCAATGTCGGCGGCTTACCCGAAACGGTTGCCCACGGCCAAAGCGGTTATATTGTGGAGGTAAACGAAACCGCCATCGCCGATGCCATTGTGGATTTTTACGACCAAAACCGCCAACCCGAAATGACGGCCTGGGTGGCACAGGCGAAAGGGCAGTATAGCTGGGGGAATATGGTGAGGGTGATTGAGGAATTAATGAAAAGATAGTTGGCAGGATTGCAGTTGGCAGTTGGCAGTTATCTAAAACAATAATCGTAAAAGACAATGGCTCGTACTAACGCAACCCCGTATTTACTCGATAAAAGTATTATTATCAAAGCGACGGTGCTGGCAGGCGTGGTACTCGGCATCCTCCTGATCATCGTTGGCCTGATCCGCAACTACTTAGTCATCGCGCCGGGTTCTTTCGGCGACCAGGTACACACGGGCGTCAACCTGCTGCTGTGCTGGTTGTCTGTAACCAGCGCGGTGAAAACCATGAATGGTATGCGCAAAGGCATCTCTACCTGGCGGCTGTTGACAGCGGGATTCATCGTACCTTTGGTGGGCGTCGTGCTTTATCAACTCGTTTTTTTGATCGTATCTGCCTTTAAAGACGCTAAAGATGTAAATGCGACCGGTTTTAAATCGGTGTTGTTTTATATGGCCATTGGCATGGTCGTCGCAGGCGTAGCCCTCATCAACCTGCGCGTCAGAAACCGCAAAAAAGGGGCTGTTATTGAGATCGCTTTTGTTGTTTCGGTGGCGTTGTTGTTTGTGTTGTTGATGAAGTAGAGGGTAGAAGGTAGAAAGTAGAGCGTAGAAGGTAGGGCGCGACCCTCGCGGTCGCCCATTCATAAAAACAAATAACCAGTAACAATCATGAACATCCGCATCCGGCAAGCCATCAGCGAAAGTATTCAGGCAAAAGAAAAGCTGCTGAGCGATACCCGCCTGCTCGAAATCGTGGAGCAGGTGACCGCCGTCTGCATCGAAGCCTACCGACAGGATCGGAAACTGCTTTTTTGTGGCAATGGCGGCAGCGCTGCCGACGCCCAGCACTTAGCAGCGGAGTTGTCCGGAAGGTTCTACTACGACCGCCCTCCCCTATTTGCGGAAGCCCTGCACGTGAATACTTCGTTTGTAACCGCAGTAGCCAACGATTATGACTACGAGGCCGTGTACGCCCGCATGGTTCGTGCAGCAGGCCGGCCCGGCGATGTGTTGTTTGCCATATCCACCTCCGGGAATTCACCCAATATCCTCAAGGCAATTGAAGCCGCAAAAGCATGTGGGATGATCGTGGTGGGCATGACTGGCGAAAGTGGCGGCCAAATGCGCGAACGTTGTGATTATTTGCTCAATATGCCTTCTTCCGACACGCCACGTGTTCAGGAATGCCACATGCTGGTGGGGCATACGATTTGTGAGTTGATTGAGGCCGGGATGTTTCCGAAGTCGGGGAAATGACGTTTGCCTGCACCCAGCCCCTCTTACGACTTAGACAAGCGATGACGCTGTTCATGAAAACCGGGAGAGCCACCAACATCTAATATCATTGCCTGTGGACATGAACAATAATGATGAAATCGTTACTTTTGTATCAAATCATGTCCGATATGACTACCATTCAATTTCCATTAAATGAGTTACAAGTTGCCTTGCTGAAACTAACTGAGCAATTGTCAGAGGCGGAACTCAAGGAGTTAAAGCAATTAATTATTGCATTCAAAACCCATCGGTTGGCCCAATTGGCAGACAAAGTTTGGGATGAAAAAGGCTGGACGCAAGAGACTATGGAGCAGTTTCTTCAAACGCACATGCGTACTCCGTATAAAATGCAACATAGATAAGAAACGATTGGGACAATACCTTTTCAAACCCTTTTGTTTATTCAGAAACAGGGCGAAATAATTTTTTTGAAAAATTTGGAACAGTAAAATAGCGTGAGTTCAGGCATTTTTAGGAATAACGAGACTCATGAAGTCTTTAGAATAAGCCCTAAATCCTTGAATAGTAAAGCTTTCTTTTTGCTATAGCTATTTCTTGAAATTTTGGGGTCGTCAACCCCAAAATCTCCACAAATTGAAATTGTGGGATCAGTGATCCCACAATCTCCTCCTCTGCCTTTGATTATTTCCCGCATCACCTGGACACAACATTTAGAAATTCTAAATTTGAAAGAACTTTTGCACCAATGGGCAGAAGATTGGGATCAGGCCAGAGCGTTATCCTGCCGCTTCTTGTAAACTATTTGTTATATTTTTACCGGGAGTTGATCAAAAGGATTCAACACTATCAAGCCGGGAAGTGCAGAAAAATCAGAAACATTGCGTGTTACCAATATGCAGTGATGAACAAGCCCAGTAGCTGCGATAATGGCATCAGGGAGTTTGATGCGCTTAGCCTAGATAACAATATTGGAATCAAGCAATAGCTTACGACCACTCATCTCGCTGTTGTTTTTGCCAGTCTACAGGATCAGAAATTTGTTGAAAAAGAGGCTTAGTTTGTTGTTGCAGCGCTTTTTGTAATTGCATCAATTGGTTGGCTGGCAGATAATTAGATGCGGCCTCGGACGTTTGAGCATAAGGTGGAGAAACCCTTACGACTTTGACATATTCTAAAGTATTTAAGAACTGTAACAGTACTTCGTAACGACTCTCTTCTATATTCAGAATCAATTGTTGCATAACCTGTTTTTTTTACAAAGTTATCATTTTATCGCACTTTTCAAAAAATAAAAAACAAGCCTTTTTCCCCTAAAACCCAGGCAACACCATCACCGCATTCTGCATCATCCTCGAAGGCCCGCGCCAGAACATCCGGAACTGCACATTGTCTACCAGAAAAACAACCTTCCCCTGCCCCATCGGCAACACGCCGGCAAAAGTATTCCCGGCAAGGAGTTTCAGGTTGTCTTTTGAAGCGTAACCCGCCACCAGCAATTCGTCTGCGTTTTTGTGATAATAGCCAACCGTGTGCAAATCCGGGTCGGGTTTGAGGTATTGCAGGCCCGATTTCAGCATATAAACATCCGGAGAAACGCCAAATGCTAATGGGTGCGAATGGTCAATGCGCCCGAGCAACGCCGCGCCGGGAATGGCTTTTTTGCCCACAAAATCTTCCCGGTCGGCATAACTCAGGTATACGGCTGCGTTGGTGCTGTCGCGTTTAATTTCGGGCATTTTGGTTTTGGTAAACTTCGATTTTTGATCCGTGAAATAGCCCGCCGCACTTTCGCTGGCAATGAGCACGCCGCCGGAATTCACCCATTCGCGCAGTTGATCCAATTGCTCTTTTCCAAACAACTTGTCTAAGCCATCGCCGCCGCCGGGCAAAATCAGCACATCGTAGTCTTTCAAATCAACCAGACCATAGCGCTGCCCGAATTTGGGCATGGCCGTTTGTTTCAGCACACTGCTCCGGATGCGCTGCACCGGCAACTGCGTCTCCTGATCAAACAGAAAATAAATCTGGCCGCACGACAGCACGTCGAAAGGTGGATCCGTCATCAACGCAATTTTGGGTTGCTTTAACGGGCGGTTGCTGGACGAAGCGAGGTCGTAGCCCGATAGCATCCGTCCCGAATCGTGCGACCGAATCACCACGCCGCAGCTCGTAGCCACCTCGCGCAGTTCGCGTTCCATCCGCGGCAAGCGGTCTAAATTGGCGCCGCAAAGCACAATGATTGAGCCAGGCGAATAGGTCGTTTTCCCATCACTGAATGCTTTCTCAGCAGCTCGTACCTTGTAGCCTTTTTGCCACAGCATGGCTAAGGCTTTCGGCGCGTGGCGCTGGTTCCAGTCAATGACGTAGGCGTAACCGGCAGCGCGATCGAGTTGGCCTGCCGTTTTAGCGGCTGCTTTTACCGGTTCGGTGGAAACGGCGGTTTTTTGGGTAAAATAATACGCATCCAGGTTATACGCCAAAGGCGCCGACCAGGTGGAAATGTCGTACATCACGGAGTCTTCAATGGCTAAACTCCGCTCCATAATGCTGTTCAGCAACAGGTGGCGGGGCTGGTCGGTAGAAATGTAATAAGCCCCTTTCGCAAAGGATTTTTTCTCCGGTTTTCCGGTTCGGAAGTTAATGGCCTGCGCAGCGTTTAAATCAGCGTTGGTTCGTTCCACCCGGATGCCCTGGCGCAGGAGTATTTCAACCACATCTTCCACATAACCGCCTTGTTCCGCAGGCAGCAGATAAGCTTTTACCTGCGATTTGCTGGTCGCCGGATTCCAGGCTTCATAGCTGTAGCGCAGCAACTTTTCGCGATGGTCCGCTGCTTTGAGGATGGTGGCCATGGACGTGGTATAGTGGTCAAAAATGCGCTGGCGGTAGGTTTGCACCGTGCCTTCTTCGGTCATCACGGCGCGGCCACCGCCGATGCCGCCCTGCTCCGTGAGCATACCAATAGCGCCCAAAACGCTGGGGTAGCTGGAGCCGTAGCCCGGGTAAAAAAAGTCGAAAGCTTCGCGGGTGAAATAGTTGATGCGGTTTTTATCAAATGCGCGCACATTGGCCATGCCGAAGGTATCCGACCAGGCTTCGTAGCGGTCGGGCAGCAGCAGGTTGCGCGGCGTGGTGCCTGGCGCCGTAAAATAATTGCTGTTGTAGCCTTGTTCGTGGTAGTCCACATGCACCTGCGGCATCCATTTTTGGTATTCTGCTGTGAGGCCGCGCATTTCGGGGTGAACGCCCCAAACCCAATCGCGATTCAGGTCGAACCAATAGTGATTGGTACGGCCATTGGGCCAGGGTTCGTAGTGCTCCAGATCGGCGGGTTCAGAAGCCAGCATGTTGCGCGCCACGCTTTTGTACCAGTAAATGTATCGGTCGCGCCCATCCGGGTTCACGCAGATGTAGAAAATGATGACGGAGTTCTCTAGCGCTTGTTTGGTTTGCGCATCGGTGGCTGCCGCCAAACGATAAGCCACCTGCATCACCGCTTCGGTAGAAGAAGCTTCGTTGCCGTGGATGTTGTAACTCATGGACGTAAACACCGGCTGCGAGGCGATCAGTTGATCCGCTTCCGCTTTGCTGATGCCGGCAGGATCCGTCAATTTCAGGTGGGTCTGCCGGATGCTTTCGATGTTTTTATGGTTTTCAGGCGAGGTGATGACCACGTTGATCAACGCCCTTCCTTCGTAGGTTTTTCCGTATTCGTTCAGGGTCAGTTTGTCGGAAGCGGCGTCTAAAGCTTTGAAATAAGCAACCGTATTGGCGTACAGGGTTTTGTCTTCGCCTAATTTGTATCCTAAAAATGCTTCCGGCGCGGGGATAGCGGGATCGTAAGTCAATTCCGGATCGAATGCAAAACGGGATTCGACCAATTGGATTTGGGCGGACAGCGTGATGGTGAACGCACCGAAAAGCAGGGGAAGCAGGCGTTTTTTCATATTGTGAAAATTTAAAAAGCGACTGGGCAAGATAGGAAAATCGAAGATTTTTTGTATTTTTACTATCATAAATCGTTAAATGACATGACCACGCTGCTTGAAATTCCACTACGCGACATTTCGGACGCGGCTCTTCATGAGTTGAAGTCCAAATATCCAGGTGCGACGCTTAGAGTTGAAGCTGATAACAGCTTACATAGCGGCTCAATGGACGAAGCTCAATTTTGGGCAACTATTGCCTTATTTGACTGGAAAACAACGAATTCAGAAGCCATCATGGCGCCAGCGATTGAGGCACTAAGCCGCTTTTCAAATGCTGATATCCATACTTTTCACGACATTCTTAACGAAAAGCTTTACAATCTGGATGGCCAACGCTTCGCCGAACAATTAGGCAGTAACCGCTATTCAAATGACAGCAGCCATCATTTTTCTGTTGACAGCTTTCTTTACGCCCGCTGTTGTGTAGTGGCAAATGGGTTAAGCTTCTATCAGGCTGTGCTGTCAGATCCCTCCAAAATGCCTAAAGAATACACTTTTGAATCGCTACTTTATTTACCTGCTGAAGCTTGGAAAATGAAAACTGGACGGGATGACTATGATTATTTTCCTGAAATTTGGTGCGAAACGTTCAGCAATCCAGCAGGTTGGCCAGGAATGCCTCCGTTTAAAGAAAGACTTATTGGTTTGTCATGAAGCCTCACGCGAACTCACATGAAAATGACGCGGAGCATCACTTATACGAAATATTTGATGCTGAAAGGAATGGCATTTACAAGTACGGTATCTGTGGTAAACCGCTCAACCCGGATGGCTCATCCCCCCGTGCCAATCAACAAGTCTCTTTATTCAATAGAGTAACTGGTATGGTTCGATTTTTTGCCCGAGTTATATTATCTGGTATCTCAGGGCGAAAACAGGCGGAAGAAATTGAAAATCAATACATCACCAACTATCGTAAAAATCACGGTCATAATCCTCCGGGAAATTCATAACTCATTTGCCTTTTGCCAACTCACTTCACCACCTCTGCCCCCTCCAAAATATAATTCAAATAATACAAGTCCGCATCATTCAACTTCAATTTACCTTTGAAAGTCGTGACTTGATCCAGGTCAAATTCGGGGGTCTTGCCAGTCAATTTGATGTCCATTACCGACTCCGGCCCGGCGTTGCCGCAAAAAAAGCACTGGCTAAAAGGGTTGGCTGACAGCACGAGGATATCCGACTCGCCGATTTCTTCGGTTGGGATGACATAGCCCTTAATTTGCACGGTTTTGCCCTCAAGGGCTTTGATTAAAGGATGAAAAATGGGATAAGGCACGAATGCGTCCATTTCATCATTGAACATTTCCTCAAATTCTATTTTGGCCAACATTTGCCAGGTCAGGTCCACCGCGTCGCCAATGAAGGTGTAATTCGCAGGGTCATACACTGCCGGAGCGGCATTCAGCGCTTTGACTTTGGCTTCCAAAGAAGTATCAGCAAGAGCTATATCCGTGGAATCAACCCCATCAGCAGCGGTTCCGGCGGAATCTTTTGAAGCAGGCGCGCAGGCCGTTGCCAAGAGAGAGAGAGAGAGAGAGAGGGGGAGAGAGAGAGAAAGAGAGATGATGGGAACGAAGCGGAGCATAGGAATCAGGTTTAAGCCCCCCAGCCACCAAAGGGGGAGTCAGGTTAAGGATTAACAATGAGATCATTATACGAAATCAAGCATAAAAATGGTTTATTAAACGAAAAAAGGGAAATGTTTTGTGACATCTCCCTTTTTTGTTTCGACTCCGTTCGTTTCGACTACGTTCGTTGAGCGGAGTCGAAACGAGCGGAGTCGAAACGAACGGCGCGCTTGTTATTTTCAGCTTACTTCAGTCGTTCCACCACAGCTTTGAAAGCTTCCGGGTGGTTCAACGCGAGGTCTGCGAGAACCTTTCTGTTGAGATCGACCTTGTTTTCAGCCAACTTAAAAATGAGCTTGGAATAGGTGATGCCCAATTGACGGGCGCCTGCATTAATCCTTGCAATCCAGAGGCGGCGATAAGCGCGTTTTTTCAGCTTGCGGCCTACAAACGCGT
>JBJXFD010000071.1:0-2722 GCA_046153985.1 Saprospiraceae bacterium | reverse complement strand
GATACGTGTCGGACACTTTGGAAGTGTTCGACACGTATCTCATTTCCTTCCAAAACTTATGGAAAAGAAAAAATGCATGGAATGCGGGGAATTAGTGCTCGGGCGGGCGGACAAACGCTTCTGCTCCGACCAGTGCCGCAGCGCCCACAACAACCGCCTGAACAGCGATTCTACGAATTTCGTGCGCAACATCAACAATATCCTGCGCAAAAACCGCCGCATCCTCGAAGAACTGAATCCCGATGGCAAAGCCCGCGTTCACCGCGACCGCCTGTCTGAAAAAGGCTTCAAATTCAGTTATTTCACCAACGAATACCGCACCAAATCAGGGAATATCTATCGCTTTTGTTACGACCAGGGGTTCATGAGCCTGGACAATGAATACTTTACGCTGGTGGTTCGGCAGGAATATGTAGAATAATAGCGCGCCACGCGCTGATTACGGAGCAATGACCGTGACGCTACCTGGAAAAAAACTGCCCAAATCCGCATAAAAAGACTCGATATAATTGCTCATTTCCAGCCTTGCCTCGCCGTTAATGCCTTTGCAACGGAATATTTTCTGGTTCAATTCCTTTTTCATTGACTGGAAAACTACTTTAGCGTTTTCCCATTTTTCAGGGTCAGGATTGTGGCCCAACCATACCCGTTCACGCACGCTCTTCACACTGTATTTGCTGTCGGGAACCGCGTAAGGCGCATTTACAAAACCTGAAAAGTCGAAGTCGTAAGGCACAACAACATGCAACCCATTTTCATTCAGGCGCAGCAATTTGACGTTTTTATTCATCTCCAGCGACCAGTCGGTATTGCCGATCATGTACTGAAACAAAGCATGAATATGCAGGTTATTAGCGTCGAAACCTTCTGTGGGCAAGCCGTAGCAATTGTCGCATACTTCGCCGTTAAGGCGCTCGGCCATCTCGTCGGTGTCTTCCACCATAATGGCGTAATTCGTTGATTTTTTGCCAGTTGTGCTATTGATATAAGACAATTTGATCAAATGCGCGCGCAGGCTGTACGGCGAAAGCGATTGGTACAATTCATAGGCCAGGTACTCGCGCAACAGGTATTCAGCCGAAGCCAGGTCATCGGTGCAGTGGGTCACGAGTTTGTAGCCTGCGTGTTTGTTCAAACCCATTGCTTTCAGATCAGATTTATCGAAGCGCAATTTAAGCGGCGGCAATTCACAAAGGCGACGGCGGTAGCGGCCGCGTACATTTACTTTTGCGGAAATTTCTGACGTTTGTTTTTTACCGTGCTTAAAGCGGAAAGTAGCCGGGATGGATGCGTCCGAGTTTTTGTTGGCGACCAAGGTGTCAAGGTTCAATTCTAACTGCGCCTCGCCAATGGCGTTCGCTTTCAGAAAATCGAAAATACTTTGGCTGGTTGCTTCTGATTGATCGCCAGCTCTCAAATTCGTACTGAAAATGAAGAAGGATGCCGCAGCTAAAATTAACGAGTGAAATATTCGGGTATTCATGTTGTCTTAGGTGTTCGTTATTGACATGGCAAAGGTGCATCATAAAGGGTGGACTTCGCCAATATTTCATTACGAGATGCCATATTTTCAAGATAGAAAGTCTAAACCGGGTGATGAATTTCTGCTTTTTACCGATGAGCCTGATTTGAGCGGCTGCAAAGCAAAATTAGTTGATTATTCTGTAATAACAAGATAATCAAAATTAAGTTTCATATTTTTTTTTATTCTTTGTTTATATATTGATGTTTTCAAAAAAAGGCTAAATAGCCCCAAAAGCGATACATCCTTTTGCAATGGGGAGCGTTATGAAAAGCAACTTTTGTTATTCCACTATAAAATTATTTGCAATGGAGCAAAACATCATTACCCATAGCCAACTGTTTGCTCAACTCCGCGAGCTGGGTGTCGCGCCTGGAGACACCCTGATGCTGCACGTATCCGTAAAAGCTGTTGGTTGGATCGTGGGAGGCCCCGAGGTATTCCTCGATGCACTGCTTGATGTACTAGGTTCGGAAGGTACCCTGATGATGCTGGCCGGATGGGAAGACTACCCCTACCATTTAAGCGAATGGCCTCCTGAACAGCAACAAGCGTATCGGGAAGCGTGCCCCGCCTTTGATCCGGAACATTCCCGCGCTCATGGTAAAGAATTTAGCCGCTTATGCGAATACCTACGAACCCGTAAAAAAGGAGGCCCTGTTTTCCGCAGTGCCCACCCGAGTTGCTCTGTCGTAGCCACCGGTAAACAGGCAACCTGGCTTTGCGCCGATCATCCGCTGCAATATGGATTCGGGGAAAGATCGCCATTCGCCAAACTCTGTGAAGCAGGAGGTTGGGTGCTGAACATCGGCGCGCCGCTTGATACTTTCACCGTTTTGCATTACGCGGAACATCGCAGCCAAATCGCTAATAAACGAATCGCCCGCTATCAGATGCCCATTTTGGTCAACGGATCACGCACCTGGGTAGACCTGGAAGAATTTGACAGCAGCAATGGCATTGTGGACTGGGATGGCGAAGATTATTTTGAACTGATTGCTAAGGATTTCATTGCAGCCCGTGCCATTCCTGAATGCAAAGTTGGTGAAGCGATCAGTTATCGGTTTTCGGCTTCGCAGCTCTGTGATTTTGGACAGCAGTGGATGGAGGCACATTTTACCGGGATTGATTAGGGCTCGGTTAGGTGTCGGACACTTCCAAAAGTGTCCGACACCTAACCGAGCCCTAATCAATGGTGCG
>JBJXFD010000070.1:0-5275 GCA_046153985.1 Saprospiraceae bacterium | reverse complement strand
GTCGTAGGACGAGTGAAGCGCCATTCACAAAAAACGCTCATGGAACCATCAATCCTCATCACCGAAATCGAAAAAATCCTCGGTAAAACCCTGCACCCCGCCCCGGCGCGCGGCGAAGATGTCGTTTCCGGCGTCATGCCTGTTAGCGAGCGGGCGCCATTCCGTTATGCCCTGGACAAAAACACAGTTGTTGGCCTGAACCTTGCCGGCGCAAAACTGACAGATGCAAAGTGGCAGAAAATCTGCAAACTCCTTGGCTCCGACATCGCCCGCATGGAAGCGCTGAACCTGCGAGACAACAAACTGAAAACTTCGCCTGTGCCGGCAGAAATGAAAAACTTGAGGTATTTGGATTTGTGTGGGAATCAAATACAGGAGGTCGTGTTGCCGGGAGGCGCGGGTAAATTGGAGCATGTATGGTTATACGGCAATAAAGGACTGGCTACACCGCCATTAGAGATTGTCAGCCAGGGCAATAATGCCTTGCTTGATTATTTTCGCAAGCTGGAGGAACAGGGGGGCGAAAAAATAAAAGAGGCTAAGCTGCTCATTCTCGGCGAAGGCGGGGCCGGCAAAACGACCCTGGCGCGCAAGATTCTCAAAGGTTTTGGTGCATCGCTGCCTACGGAAAAAGAAAGTACCCACGGCATCGAAATTCACGACCACGTTTTCACTTCTCTTGACGGCAAAGATTTTGCCATGCACGTCTGGGATTTTGGCGGGCAGGAAATTTACCATGCCACCCACCAGTTTTTCCTGACCAAGCGCTCGCTATACGTACTCGTGGCTGATGTGCGTAAAGAGGATGTCAATTTCGATTATTGGTTACAGGTAGTGGAATTACTATCTGACAAAAGCCCGGTTATTATTGTCCAAAACCAGCGCGGGGGGCGTACCAAAGACATAGATCTGACGGGCTTGCGCGGACGTTTTGCCAATCTAAAAGAGGTAATTTCTCTCGACTTGAGCGTGGACGAAGCGAAATTTGGAAAACTGCTGCGAAAGATCGAAACAGAAATCCAGGAACTTGATCACATAAACACTTTATGGCCGGGCGCTTGGGCGGCAGTACGACGCGAATTGGAAACACGGAAACAATCAGAGCGCCCCGATCTCCCGCTTAATGAATATCTGCTGCTTTGCGAAAAGCAGGAGATGGATGAAGTTGAAGCGCTCCGCCTGAGCCAGTTCCTGCACGATTTTGGCGTATTTCTCCATTTTCAGGACGACGTGCTGCTGAAACGCACCGTTTTTCTCAACAACGACTGGGTGACGAAAGGCGTTTATGCCGTGCTCGACGACCCCCAAGTCATCGAAGCCAAAGGTTATTTCTCTATTGAAGAGGCCAAAAATATCTGGAAAAACCCCGCCTACCGCCGCATGAGCGACGAACTGCTGCAACTTATGAACAAGTTCGAGCTGTGTTTCCGCCTGCCCGATGAACGGGGTGAAGAGCGCTACCTGACGCCGCACCTGCTTTCCGCGCAAACCCCCAACCTGCAATGGGACGATCATGGCAATCTGGAACTGCGCTACCATTACGATTTTATGCCCAAAGGCTTGCTCAGCCGCCTGATTGTGCGCCTCCACCGCTATTTACCTAATCCGGAGCAGGAAGCCTGGCGCACCGGCGCAGTGTTTCACCGACAGGGCGCGCAGGCCAAATTGGTGGAAACCTACGGCACGCGCAACTTGTTTTTGCGGGCCAAAGGCGCCGAAGCCAAGGGGCTTGTGACGCTCATTAGCGACGAAATAGACCACTTAAACAAAGGCTACTACCGCTTGCAAGTGAAAAAACTCGTGCCGTGCAATTGCCCCGTTTGCCGAAAATTAGAAGAACCTAATTTTTACGAATTTGAAGACCTGATGCGCCGCAAAGAACGCGGTAAAAAAACGGTGGAGTGCAAAAACAGCTACGAAGATGTGAATGTGCTACGCCTGATTGACGATGTGTTTGTGACAACCTTTTTTGTAGAACAGCCCAAAAAGGTTTTTATCTCCTACTCCAAATCCGATAAAGTCTATTTAGAACAGCTCAAAAGCATGCTTTCCCCACTGGTACGTGATGGCCTGTTGCAACCCTGGGATGATACGAAACTTTTGCCCGGAGAAGAATGGAATGCTTCCATTCGGCGCGAATTGAATACCGCAGACATTATTTTGCTTTTGGTCAGTTCCGACCTCATGGCCACTGACTACGTCTGGGACATCGAAATGAAAGAAGCCCTTGCGAGACACGAGCGGGGAGACGCGGTCGTGGTGCCCATCATCATCCGCCCCAGCTTGTGGAAAGATGCGCCATTCGCCAAACTCAACGCCTTGCCGGAAAAAGGGAAAGCCATTTCTACCTGGGATAACCCGGACGAAGCCTGGGTGGAGGTAGGGGAAAAACTTAAGGAAATTGCAGAGAGAAAAAAATATAGCCGCTTATGACTAAGTTTGAATACGCTTGTTTTATTAGCTACCGTAACGGGTTTAGAGTGCAGGATCATCTTAATACTTTTACAAAAAAATTTGCGGATGTAATTGCCAACACTGTACAAGGTTTTCTGGCAGACAGTGATGTGCGGGACATGGCTGAAAGAAATGTCTTTCTGGATCAGGACATTTTTCCAAACTACGATTTTCAAATAGACCAGCTTAGTCAGGGTTTATGTAAAAGCATTTGCTGGGTAGTTATGTTTACCAGGGATTATCAAGGAGGATCTTTGTGGTGTGCAAGTGAACTGGAAGGTATGACTCGATTAGAAAAAGAGCGATTGGAGAAGATTATGCTGGATGGCAATCCCGATATTGGCTTCGTGGTTCCTGTATTATTGACTGGGGATCCTTCGGATATGCCTTTTTATTTGCAAAGACGCAAAAAACATTTGATTGATTTGAGGCATCTGTTTTTGAGACCAAAATTTGAAACCGAAAATGAGTTCAACGATTTACTTACAGGGCTGTTGGACAAAATTGGGCGGGTTCAGAAAGTAGTTTTAGAAAAAAATGTTAACCTTTGTGAGGATTGTGCTGCTTTTCGTTTGGTAGATGTCAGCTCCACGGAAGGTAGAGAGCAAATCGCCGATTTTGTTAAAACGCTCAAAACACCTCCACAACCCACGTCATAACCTAAGCTATGGGCGAGATCATAACATTTTATGCATATAAGGGAGGTACCGGACGTACAATGGCAATGGCCAACACGGCCGTACTTCTTGCCCGCCAAACCAAAGGCCGTGTCCTGATGATTGACTGGGATTTGGAAGCGCCCGGATTGGAAGAGTACTTTAAACCTCCTATGGTAGAATGGAAGGAGCAAAAAGGGATATTCGATTTTGTAGCAGAGGCAAAAAAGACATTAAAAAAAATGCCTTATGGCGAAGAAGATGAGCAATTGCTTACTGCATATTTTGAAGAAATAGAAAAAATAGCACTTCCCGTTCCTATCCCCGGAGGAAGTTCCAATCTCTATTTAGTTCGTGCAGGGCTTACAAATGCTTCTTATTCTGATCGGATCAATAAGTTTAGTTGGAGCAATTTTTACAAACAAATACCGAATTTCTTTCCACTGTTTGCCAAATTTCTGGGCGAGCGCTTTGATTATGTGCTGATTGACTCCCGTACGGGGCACACAGATATTGGCGGTATCTGCACGAAGTCTATGCCTGACAAATTAGTATTGGTATTTACCCCAAATGAGCAAAGTTTGGAAGGTGTGCTTAAGCTTGCTTTGAGTGCTGCTGATTATCGGATGAAGTATGGGGATTTAAGACCTTTGGGCATTTATCCTTTACCTACACGGGTGGATTTCAATGGTGTAACATTGGACAAACGGATATATTGGCAGGAGCAATATAAAATACGTTGGGAGAAGGCAATCCGGCAAATATATGCCTTGCCATCCACGATCAATCTTGGAGACTATTTTGATAATGTGTATGTCCGACACGATTCAAATTATGCTTTTGGGGAAGAACTGGCTGTATTATCAGAAAACGGCAGTATTGAATCTATTAGTCAGGATTACAAGCGATTTGTGACCTACTTGTCTTACGATGCAATATGGGAGGACGCGCCTTTTGCAGACCTTACATCTCCTTATCAGGTCTTTTTCCTTTTTTCCGAGGCTGACCGGTTCATGGCCGAAGCTTTATTCCTACATATTCGCCCATTGGCGACACAACAAAAAGTGATTACATTAGGACAAAGCCCTAAAAGTATGCTGTCCGTAGAAGAATTGGATGATACATTCCTGCGTAAAATAGGGTCTGGTGGCGTTGATTTCTTAGTTTTATTCCTTTCGCAGGCATTACTCGATCAGCGCGAAAAATGGATAGATGAACTCCATGAAATTCTGGAGCGCTCAAATGGTTATGGAAAGTACAGAATTGTTCCTGTTATGCTCGACAGTATAGAAGAAAGTTTGGATTTCTTGTCGGGTATTCCGATCTCCCCGGGTCGCAGAAAACCTATTAAGGAATGGAAAAACCAGGATGAAGCCTGGCTTAAGGTAGCTTCGGATTTCAGACAACAACTGATCATTTACCGTGAAAAAACAAACACAACGACCTATGCTTAGCACCGACATCATCCACAAAGAACTCGACCTCATCCAGGACGTCATCAAGCGCATGGCGCAAAATTCCTTTCAGGTAAAAGCCTGGCTCATCGCGATCCTGTCGGCGTTGGTGGTTGTGAAAAGCGAGGTATTGTTTGCGAAAGCAGACCATGACAACAACTTTTCCATGCAAATGAATTTGTTTCTGTTTTTGCCCGTTTTTTGCTTCTGGTATTTGGATGCATTTTTCCTGAGCACCTAAAAACTATACCGGGAGCTTTACCGCTGGGTGGTGACCAACCGGCCGCATACCGATGCTTACCTGTACGACCTGAATACGTTCAATCGAAAGGTAAACGGCGCTGAGGAATGCCTCATCCTTCCCAAAAACAACATCTGGAAGGTTGCTTTTTCCAAAACTTTGTGGCCGTTTTATTTGGTGCCTATGGTGTTTGTCGGCGGGTTGTTGTTCTATAATTTGTTCCGTCAATAAGGGAATGTACTTTTCTCCTGGTATTCTTTCACGTGAGAATATAGGCAATTGGTTTTACATTCAACCACTTTGTGGTTGGAAGAAATACACGATACGCGCTCTTTTCCGGCGATTGCATCGCCGGCTATTCACATTATTCCCCTTCGGGGAAGCGCGTGACCTCATGAAACCCTGATAAGGGTTGAATGTGCATAGCCCCGAATTAATTATTTTTTATTGATGATTGACGATTACATGAT
>JBJXFD010000064.1:0-2808 GCA_046153985.1 Saprospiraceae bacterium | reverse complement strand
TTATTGGACTGATGAGCGTAGCCGTCATTGGCGTGGTTTGGCTACAAACTGTGCTCATCCGGACTTCCATACAAGTCAATGAAGAACGCTTCGACAAGAACGTTTACAATGCGCTCAACGCCGTCGTGGCCAGGTTGGAACACGAAGAAAAAAAAGCAGCCTTCAATCAGTACATGAATGGCTATGTGGCGCAGTATTTTAATCAAGGTTCCGGTGTGATAGAACCTTCTGCGCTGGAGCTGGCCTTCACGGAAGAAAATGCCGACCCCGAGCTCCTCAGTCCAAACCTTTTCGACCAGGTCATGAATGAAATTTCGGACACCTGCACCTGCTACTCCTGCCTCAAAGCACGGGACAACCGTTTTCGGCGCATGATGTTTTTCAACGTGCGCAACACCCAATACCCCCTTGGCGAACGCATCAAACTCGAATCGCTCAAAACCATACTCAAACAGGAATTGAACAACAGGGGCATAGATACCAAATGCAACTACGGCGTCTATTCCCGGCAGGATGAAAACTTTGTGATTGTGGACGGCCATTATGTGGTGTCCATGGAAAAGCCGCAAGAGTTGCCGCCAGGCTACAAAAATATTTACACGTCCAATTATCGGGTGGAATTGTTCCCCGAAGACATGCCCTCTCCCGGATTGCTGATGGTCTTCTTTCCTTCAAAATCGCGGGTGGTCTGGAGTTCCTTATGGGTCAACTTTTTGGGGACGCTTATTTTTACCGCTACTATCCTGCTTTGTTTCGCATATACCATCCACGTCATCATCCAGCAGAAAAAGTTGTCAGAGATGAAAACAGACTTCATCAACAACATGACCCACGAGTTTAAAACCCCCATCGCAACCATCTCATTAGCAGCAGATTCAATCACCAGTCCGATAATTTCGGGGAATGCCGACAAAGTTCTGCGTTTCGCCAACATAATAAAACAGGAAAATAAACGTATGAATAACCAGGTGGAGAAAGTACTTCAGATGGCGGTAATAGACCGGAAAGAATTCCAGTTGAACCTCACCGAAGTAAACCTTCACGACATCATTGCCCATGCCGTTGAAAACATCAGTTTGCAGGTGGAAAAAAAAGAAGGGGTCGTCAGCGTCGTGTTGGAAGCCATCCACCCTGTAATCCAAGGCGATGCAACGCATATTTCCAACATCATCAACAACTTGCTGGACAATGCCAACAAGTATTCGCCGGAAAAACCTGAGATTTCAGTACACACAGCCGATACCGCAGAAGGCGTGGAAGTAACCATAAAAGACAAAGGCATCGGGATGAGCAAAGAGGCCAGAAAGCACATCTTTGATAAATTCTACCGGGTGCATACCGGAAACGTTCACGATGTAAAAGGCTTCGGTTTGGGATTGAGTTATGTAAAGGCGATGATGACCGTTCATAAAGGCAATATTGATGTAAAAAGCGAGCCGGGAAAAGGCAGTAGTTTCATGCTCTTTTTCCCGCACAAAGTGGATCAGAATTGATCCAAATTGTATTCGACAGCCTGAAGGGTTGTTGTCACCAAAGAAAAACCACCTAATCTTATGGCAAATAACAGGATACTCCTGGTTGAAGACGATCAAAATTTTGGGGATGTACTGCGTTCCTACCTTGAAATGCACGATTACGATGTGACGCTGGCTACCGACGGCCTGCAGGGGATCGAACGCCACCGGAAAGGCCAGTTTGATTTGTGCATCCTTGACGTCATGATGCCGAAAAAAGACGGCTTCACCGTTGCTAAAGAAATTCGGGAAAGAGACGCAGAAACCCCCATCATTTTTCTGACCGCCAAAACAATGAAAGATGATGTTTTGCAGGGGTTTAAAATTGGAGCCGACGACTACATCACCAAACCATTTAATTCAGAAGAGTTGTTGTACCGCATCCAGGCGGTGCTGAAGCGCAGCAAACCGCTGGCTGATCCAAAAGATGACGTGCGCGAATTCTTCATCAGCCGCTACCACTTCAACTACCCGTTGCGCATCCTGACCTTTAATGTTGGTGGCGAAGGCGAAGAAAAATGGAAACTTTCTCCTAAAGAAGCACAATTGCTGCGCATGTTTGCCACCCACGTAAATGATATTTTGCCGCGATCAGAAGCGTTGAAAGCTATTTGGGGTGAAGATAACTACTTCACTGCCAGGAGCATGGATGTTTTTGTAACCAAGTTGCGCAAGTATTTGAAAAACGATGACAACATTGAGATTGTTAATATTCATGGCAACGGGTTCCAACTTTTGGTAAAAACAGAGCAAGGAGCTTGATTGTGTTGAAAATTATATTGATATTTGTGCGGTGAATTTTGACTACTTCTAACTCAAGTATAAAAATCTAGTTTTTGGGATTATGATTATGGCTGGATAGTGTACGCTATCCGGCTTTTTTTTTATTGCCAGATCAAGCACTTGTACTGCCGAACTCCGATTTAGCGGCGCATATACTGCCTGGCTTTTTTATTACGATCAATCGTGTTCTACAAAACGTTTCTCAAGCCCGTCCTTTTCCTGTTCCCGCCAGAGCGGGCACACCACCTGACCGTTGGCGCTTTCCGGCTCATCCTGCGCATTCCCCTGCTGAGCGCTTTGGCGCGCCGTTGGTACCGATTGGAGGATCCCAGGCTGGAACGCCAGTTTCTGGGGCTGCACTTCCGCAACCCGGTGGGCCTGGCTGCTGGTTTTGACAAAGACGGGAAATATTTGGATACGATGGCGGCGCTGGGTTTCGGCTTCATTGAGGTTGGCACCTCCACGCCGCTGGGCCAGGCCGGGAACCCACAACCACGCTTGTTTCGCCTGC
>JBJXFD010000052.1:0-5828 GCA_046153985.1 Saprospiraceae bacterium | reverse complement strand
GCTGAGCGTAGTCGGTAGCTGAGCGTAGTCGGTAGCTGAGCGTAGTCGGTAGCTGAGCGTAGTCGGTAGCTGAGCGTAGTCGGTAGCTGAGCGTAGTCGGTAGCTGAGCGTAGTCGAAGCTCCGCCTCGAGTGTTCTATTTGCCGGGCTCCGCCCGGCTTTTACGGGTCTGCCAACTAAAGTTGGCGACCACATTACCGCATAAACTCCCAAGCTGTCTGGTAAGCGCCCTCATTTTCGCAATAGCGCAAAAAATCTTCGTAAAAAGCATGGCCGCCAATGGTTGCGCTGTCACCAACCACGATGAGCTGGAGGCGGGCGCGCGTCATGGCCACGTTCATGCGGCGGTAATCGCTGAGGAACCCGATTTCACCTTTCATGTTGGAACGCACAAGCGAGAGATAAACGACATCGCGTTCCTGGCCTTGAAAAGCGTCTATGGTATTGATTTCTAAAGGAATATTGGCCAATCGCTCATCGAGGGCAACGTTTTGCTGCATCCAGTTGACCTGTTCCCGGTAAGGGGAAATGACGGCGATTTCCGGCAACGGATGGTCGCCGTGGGCTTCGATGAGTTGGTACAGGTGTTCGCAGAGGATTTGGAATTCCTCCGGATTGAACCGGCTTTGGTAAGCTTCGTGCAGTTGTTCCTCAAAGCCGCAGCCCGCCGTATCCAAAAACACCAGCGGCACATTGGCTTCGATGGGTAATGTTCGACCAGCCACAGAAGTATGCGCGATCAAAGCATTGTTGTAAAATTTATGGTTGGAAAAACCCATGATCACGGCGTTCATCCGGTACTGTACATTGAGCAGGCTGGAGCGATCCAAACGGCGCAGGCATTTTTCGAGCATGGTCACGTCAAATCCCTGTCGTCGGGCTGTTTCCGATTTTACGGTTGGCGGCAACTGAAACGGATCGCCTGTGAGCACCACTTTTGACGCTTTAAGAATTGGAATCCAGGTGGCCGGTTCCAATGCCTGTGCCGCTTCGTCAATGACAACGGTTCGGAATTTGCGCTTTTCCAGCACCTTATTGGCGGCGCCAACCAGCGTACAGGTAATGACATCTGCCCCGTCAAGAATTTGATCCAGCAATCGTTCTTCCATTTGGTTCGCCCACGCCATCAACTCGCCGGCTTCCTTAAAAAGTTGCTTGCGTTCGTCGTGTTCTTCCCGGCCAAATTTTCGTCGGAACCGCTTCGCTTCGCGCCGCAGCGCATTGGCTTCCACCTTTACTTTTTTGATGTGCTTGCTGTCGGGGTGCTGGGCCATTTGCACTTCCAGCGTATGCCGGACCATTTCTTCATCTACCCTGGAAATATTGCCGATGCGCACCACCGATAAGCCTTCGGCGGCAATGCGTTCTGTGAGCAGGTCTGCAGCGGCGTTGCTGGGCGCGGTCACCAATACGGTGTTTTCGGTTTTGCACAACAATTTGACGGCCTGAACGAGCGTGGTTGTTTTTCCCGTACCCGGCGGCCCGTGGATGAGGGCAATGTCTTGCGCTGCCAGGACTTCCCGCACCGCTTCGCATTGGGAACTGTTGAGCGAAGGGATTTCAAGCGCGGAATTGATTTCGGAAAACAGGGCCTTTTGCTTGCCTAAGATCACATCGCGCAGATCCGCCAGGCGGTCGTTTTTTGCGTTCATCACCATGCGCAAGGCACGCTCCATCTCAAGATAAGTGCGTTCGTCAAACAACAAATCTACCCCAACCTGACCGAGCGTGGCCCATTCCGGCACGTATTCCGCATTCAGGATGATGTGCATTTTATTTTTATCCACAAAATGGATGATGCCACTGATTTCGGGCCTTTTTGCCCCCGCCTGTTGGGTAAACAAGCTGACCGTTTTGCCAGCCCGGAACTGGTGCTCTTTGATTTTATCGGGCTTTTCCACCACCACAAAAGCCCGGTCGCCAACGGAAAAGCCTGTGCGAACCACCGCCACCGGATACCAGCAATAGCCCTTCGCAACGCGCTCGGCCAGCGGCAGGCTCTGAACAAACCGGCGGTGTTGTTCAAAATCTTCTTCTTTTTCGATTTTAAGGAGGACAAGCAATTGCTCTAATTCACTCAAGGCTTCTGATGACATACGGGCTAAACTATCTGTTGAATGATTTGTATCTACGAATGTACTACATAAAGTATTTGTTATTGGTGTATTGGTTATCGGTTATTGGTAGAATGTTTGATGGCCCGCATCACTCTCCCAAGCAGTAACCAATAACCAGTAACCAATAACCAATAACCAATAACCAATAACCAATAACCAATACACCAGTAACTACTCATGGCAATCGCTTTTAAAGAACAAGTATCCGCGCTCCGGCATTTGCCAGAATTTTTCAAACTCATCTGGAATACGCATCCGGGAATGGCCATTGGCAATATTGGTCTGCGCCTCGTTCAATCCGTGATCCCTTTGGCCACGCTTTATGTCGCCAAAGAAATCATTGACGAAATCATTCGCTTGGTTGAGGTCAAAGATGCACAGTTTACTTACCTCTGGACGCTGGTCGCCATAGAAGCGGTGCTGGCCATCGTTTCCGATCTGATCAGCCGGAGCATCAACCTGCTCGACAGCCTGCTTGGTGATTTGGTTTCCAACCGCACTTCGGTGGAACTCATGCGCCACGCAGCCACTTTGGATTTATACCAGTTTGAAGACTCGGAATTTTACGACAAATTAGAACGCGCGCGCCGCCAAACTACGGGTCGCACCGTGCTGATGTCGCAGTTGCTTTACCAATGCCAGGACATCATTACGCTGCTGTTTCTGGGTGCGGGGATTGTATTGTTTAACCCCTGGCTCATCCTGATTTTGATTGTGGCGGTGATTCCTTCTTTTCTCGGAGAGACCCATTTCAACCAGGAAACCTATTCCCTGACCCGAGGTTGGACCCCCGAGCGGCGGGAATTGGACTACCTGCGATTCATCGGCGCAAGCGATCAAACGGCAAAAGAAATCAAGTTGTTCAACTTGGCCGATTTTTTGTCCAATCGGTTTAAGGAAGTCTCCGACCGGTATTATTTTGCCAACCGGAAATTAGCCATCCGCCGGGCAGGGTGGGGGAGTTTGTTGTCGGCCTTCGGTACCTTGTCCTACTATGGCGCTTATGTTTTTATTTTGGTACAGGCTGCCGGGGCCGTCATCACCATTGGCACGCTCACTTTTCTGTCGGGGTCGTTCAACCGCATGCACGGGCTGTTGCAAGGGGTGATGACCCGCTTTTCGCGTATCGCGGAAGGCGCTTTGTATTTGCAGGATTTGTTTGATTTTTTTGCCATCAAACCGGAAATCATTTCGCCGGAGGGTGGTTTGCCCTTTCCGAAAAAAGTGCAGCAGGGGTTCACCTTTGAAAACGTGAGTTTCAAATACCCCGGGAATGCGCGTTGGGCCATTCGCGACCTTTCTTTTCACCTGAATAAAGGTGAAAAACTGGCGCTTGTTGGCGAAAACGGCGCTGGCAAAACGACCTTGGTCAAGTTGTTGGCCCGGCTTTACGAACCCAACGAGGGCCGGATTTTATTGGACGGTGTTGACATCCGGAATTACGATCTGGAATCGCTGCGCCGCAACATTGGCGTGATTTTTCAAGACTACGTAAAGTTTCAGTTAAAGGCCGGCGAAAACATTGCCATCGGCGGGATCGAATCCGTTGAGGACATGTCCCAGATTTACGATGCCGCTGAAAAAAGCTTGGCGAATACGGTCATTGACCAGCTCCCGGAGCGCTATGAGCAATACTTAGGCAAACGATTTGCCAACGGCACCGAACTCTCCGGAGGTCAATGGCAAAAGATTGCCCTCGCCCGAGCTTACATGCGCGACGCCCAGTTGCTCATTCTGGATGAACCCACAGCAGCCTTGGATGCCCGCGCAGAATACGAAGTGTTCCAGCGCTTTTCAGAACTCATCGAAGGCAAGTCCGCTGTCCTGATCTCCCACCGCTTTTCCACGGTTCGCATGGCCGACCGCATTTTATTCCTTGAAAATGGACAATTGCTGGAAATTGGCAGCCACGAAGAACTCTTGGAGCAGGGGGGGAAGTATGCAGAGTTGTTTCGCCTGCAGGCAAAAGGATATCTTTAAAGGATTTTAGCAATAAAAGCCGAAGTAGCCCCCGCTACATCATCCGCATTTTCCAATGCCCGGATAAATGCACTTCCGATGATGGCGCCATTGGCATATCGGCAGGCAATGTCAAAGGTATTCCGGTCGGAAATACCGAAGCCGATCAGTCGGGGATGCGGCAGGTTCATGTCGCTGATGTGCTGAAAATAGGCTAATTGCCGCTCGGAAATTTCGTTGCTGCCCCCGGTAATAGCATCGTTGGAGACCATGTAGATGAAACCTCGCGTCAGCTCGCTTACTTTGTGGATGCGTGCCTCGCTTGTTTGGGGCGTGATGAGAAAGGAAATACCCAGGTCTAACGCTTCAAATTGCGCTTTGTATTGATTTTCGTATTCCTCCAAAGGCATGTCCGGCAGGATCAGCGCGTCAATGCCCGAAGCTTTGCAAGCCTTTAGAAAAGCACTTTCCCCGTATTGCATCATCTGGTTGAAATAGCCCATCAGGACTAACGGAATTTGCGTTTTTTCGCGTACCGCCCGGATTTGTTCGAACAAAATGCGCAAGGTCATGCCATTTGCCAATGCAACCTGGCTGGAATGCTGAATAGTTGGACCGTCGGCGAGCGGATCGGAATAGGGCATGCCGATTTCAATGAGATCGGCGCCTGATTTTTCGAGCGCAAGGATGATGGATTCCGTGTCGTTCAGATTTGGAAAACCAGCCGTGAAATAAATATTAAGGATGCGCTCCTTTTTTTTGGTAAAAAGTTGTTGCAGGCGTTTCATAAGGAATACAGCTGATTTTGAAAATAAGGTGATTAGTTTATGCCCAATAACTCGGTGTCTGTTCTTTATTTAGAGTTCAAATGAGTTTAAAGCCGGGCAGAGCCCGAAAAATAGAGCACGCGAGACGGAGCCATCGCGCGAGCGAGTGATCGCGGCTATCGGACTATAAAGACAGACACTAGTAAGCTAAGCGTAGCTGGAAAAAAGGCTGCGCCATCGCATTTGTAATACCCCCAGGATGGCCTCCTTCACGATACCTTTCGACATTTTGGATGCGCCTTCCGCCCGATCCGTAAAAGTAATGGGCACCTCTGCAATGCGGAACCCCAGAGACCTTGCAGCGAATTTCATCTCAATCTGAAAAGCGTAACCCACAAAGCGGATTTTATTCAAATCAATGGCTTCCAATACTTTTCGTTTATAGCAGATAAAGCCGGCTGTTGGGTCCCTCACCGGCATCCAGGTAATTAAACGCACGTAGAGGGATGCGCCCATAGAAAGGAAAATTCGGTCAGCGGGCCAATTGACGAGTTTGCCGCCGCGTACATACCGCGAGCCGATTGCTAAGTCGGCATGCTTCCCGGCACAGGCGGCTAAGAGGTGCATCAGATCCTCCGGATTATGAGAAAAATCAGCATCCATCTCAAAAAAGTATTCATATTCCCGCTCCAGACCCCAGCGAAATCCGGCGATGTAAGCGGTTCCCAATCCCAGCTTTCCCACGCGCTCCAGCAAAAAAAGCCGCCCCGGATACCGCAACTGTTGCGCTTTAACCAAAGCGCCGGTACCGTCCGGCGAGCCATCATCCACAATGAGCAGGTGGAAGGGGTGACCGAGCGAGAACACCTTTTCAATCATACGAACGATGTTCTCTTTTTCATTATACGTCGGGATGATGACTAAGCTGTCTGACAAAACATGCGGGTTAAGATGAATGAAGCCCCAAATATAGAGCAATTTTCTAC
>JBJXFD010000050.1:0-13515 GCA_046153985.1 Saprospiraceae bacterium | reverse complement strand
CATCGGAATTACGGGGGCCTTTGCCGGCTAAAAAAAGGAGGTTGCCGGTGCGCACCGCGTTGACGTAGTTCGCAATCGGCGCCGGGGGGTCCTCCAGGGTGATGCCCATCGTCCGTAATTTTTCTTCCGGGCTGGGTTGCGCCTGAACGAAATGGATGCTTGCCGCAAAAAGCAGGAGGAGCAGGAGTTTTTTCATAGGAAATATTTATTTTAAATAGTTCGGAACAAATATCGCCTTTCCGGGCATTTCTGCAACCAGTTTCGGGTGAAGCGCCACCACGTTCACCTCTCCACGAACCGGGAAACCGCCCTCCAGGTAGGTGGCCGTCACGGCAGCCCGGTTTCACTGACCATCCGTTCTGGCGATTTATACCGCAATGGACACGTTTTCTACTGCACGCCTAATGGGGTGTGGCTGACGGATGCGGTGCCTGCGGAGTTTATTGAGTTTAAAGAGTAAGTAATTGCCTAGTCCTGTTTTTTTGCTTATTTTTGTACAAAACCTGCAATATGGAATTTCCGCATATCATTTCAGATCCTGACATTTTGGGTGGCAAGCCAATCATCAAAGGCAGCCGAATTAGCGTACAATTGGTTTTAGAATGGATTGCCGGTGGGGCTTCTGTACAGGATATTTTGCAAAAATATCCACATTTAACGGAGGCAGGTATTCAGGAAGCATTGTTATTTGCATCCCGATTTGCATCTAACGACATCTTGATTGAAGTTAAGACAGAAGCTGCATGAAGTTGAGTGACTTCAAATTATTGGCCGATGAAAACATTGACCCTGACCTCATTGATTATCTGAGAAATCAAGGATTCGACATTAAAGGTGTCAAAGATGTCGGTTTGATTGCCGCTAAAGATCCTGCCTGGCTCAAATTGGCGAATTTGGAGGATCGTGTTATTGTCACACAAGATAGCGATTTCGGTAAGATCATTTTCACCCAAGCCACTGATTTCACCGGCATTATATTTCTTCGTCCGGGGTCTTTATTTGTCAATTTTCATATTCAAACCATCCAGGCTATATTGGCTGCTGACCCAGACTTATTTCCTCCTTTTATCCTAACAGCCAAAAATGTGGGGAATAGTGTAAGAATAAAAATTCGGCATGTAGACTAATCCTTTTGCCACGTCAGTCTGGTTGTCCTAAACATCCGTTCCGGAGATTTATACCGCACCGGCCACGTATTCTACGGCACGCCCAACGGCGTTTGGCTGACGGAGGGGGTATTGAGTTTAAAGAGTAAAAAAACGGCAGCAAGACATTTAAGCCCTGCTGCCATTTTGATTTTTTCTATTGAGCCCTGAAATTATCTGGTCAAAACCAGCCGCTTAGTCTCCCGTGTTTTTCCAATCTGTGTCACTAAAAAATACATACCGGCAGGCAGGGTGCTCCCGTCAAGGCTGAATTCGTATACCCCCTCACTTTGTACCTGCGGACGCATGGGCGTGGCCACCAATTTGCCTGTGGCATCCATCAATTGCATGGCCACTTGCAGCTCCTCTTGCAGGGAATAGGTAACAGTGGTGCTGCCGGAGAAAGGATTGGGGGCGACTTTTAATTCACTTGACGTAGCAAAAACTGCTGTTTCTACTTCCGGAGCCTGAAAATGTGTTTCGCTTTCAGCAGCGTTGAAATAACCATCGCAACCGAGGAGATAGGCATGAAAATCAGATCCTGCGTAAGCGGTGAAACCATCCGTCAGCACAATCTCTTCTCCGGCATTAAAAACCGTTGTGGTCCAGGGATAGATGGTTGCATTAGCAATGATTCGATGTGCAACATCAACGTATACACCAGATTGATTGCCGGTAAGCGTTTCCTGGAGGGTACACAATCCCTCTGGAATGGGGACGAACATGTGCTGGTTGTTGGTAAGCGTGATTTCGTCGCCGCCGATCTCAGGGTTCAGCAAACTCAACAAAAAATTACCGTTTTCATCGCCATTCCAGCCCCAGTTCATGTGAAAATGGTTGCCTTCAAAGCCATCCACCACCCAGGCGTGGCCGGCGTCATCTTCGCTTTCAACATCGGTGCGGTTGTCGCCGCCGTAGTACATTGGCCGGCCACTGTTAAGATTGGTTTTCATAATGGAGATCCAGTCGTAATCACTATATTCTGATTTTACGTAAATGGGGCAGCTTGAATACCCAAACCAATTGTCCATAGCACTGGCTGCATCGTTTGCCGTAGCATTGCTTACCTGGGTGCCGTAGTCCATTTTTGCAGCGACGCCACAATCAGCCATGAGTTTGGCTACTTCAGTCTGTTGCGCTTCATTGCTGCCTGCATCGTAGTTATCCCGCATCAAGCTCCAATTGTATCCGCCTCCAATCGGCCTGCACCAGGAACCCATGACGTCGCTGGCAGCATCGAATGGATTGTTATCTGTGTGACAAACATTGAAATCCGGATTCGCCTGGGTTGGAAAATTCCAGTAATTCATCAATTGAGCCATTGCCGTAGCAACGCACCCGGTAACAGCGCGTCCGCCCATCGTATTGGTAGGGCACTCCGAATTGTAAGGCCATCCCTGATCCCAGGTCGTAGACAGAAGCGGCGCCACGAAAAGATTTTTTTCTTCAGAAACAGTTTTGTTTTCCCATTTTGCCTGGATAGCCGGCGTACCAGCCACCCGATTGGTCTTCATGTAGTTCAGTTGTTCGTCATAGACCTCCAGTAAATACTTCATTCCCGCAGGCATCTGTTCTGTAGGAAAGGTTCCGCTTAAGGAGTAACCGAGTACTGGCTCAGAGGCTTTGTTTGCGGCTACCATAACGTAACCTTTTCCTTCAGCGGGTTCAAAAATGTAGTAATTGGGCGTTGCGCTTCGCATGGAAGCAGCGTGTACTTGTTTGATGCTTTGTGGTTTTTTACCGGATTTTTGCTGAAAAAAACCTTCCGCGAAGGCGGCTGCTTCGGAAACCGAAACGGACTGCGCAAACATCGAAACAAACAAATTGGGCAATAATAGCGCGAGCAGCAATATCTTTTTCATGGCGTTGTTTTTTGAAAGAGGATGGAGGAATAAACCTGCCCTGTCTGTTTTCAAACAAAAGACAAGGCAGGCGGGCAAGGATTATTTTTGGGTGGCAGCAGCTTGATCCAAACGGGCGCGGAGGGCAATATTTTCCTGTTCAATCTGGTTCAATCGCTTGTTTTGATCAATGAGGTAAAGCGTCAATTCTTCGATTTTTTCCATCATTTTCTTTTGCATGTCGCCTACCTCAATGCCTTCCTTTTCTACCTCAGCTGCGGTGGGTATGCCTGGCAGGTGGTTCTCGGATTGTATATGGGCTTCTACTTCTTCGAGCGACTTCAATTGGTATCCATCTGCAAAAACATAATCCGGCCAGTTGCCCTGGAGTTTTACTTTGAGTTCGGTGCAGATGACGTTGCCGGCTATGGCGAGTTTGTAACCATGGTCTTCAGTTGTGCCGATGAGGACGTTGCCGCTGTTTTTGACCATCATTGGCGCTGTGTAGTCATACCCGCCTGTTTCCCAGTTCGCAACGCCTTTCCAAAAAATGAGATTACCATCAGCCGTCTGTATGCGAGCAGAGTGATAAGAGTTGTTGTCAAGTAACGTCATGTACGGTTGGTAACCGAAAATCCGCATTCCGTCCTGTCCGGCAATGTCGAGTTTGCTTTCCGGAGTTGCGTGGCCAATGCCGATATTGCCATTGTTTTTTATAATCAACTGTGGTACATACGAATAAGTGCTTGTGTTGAAATCGGGAATACCTTTGAAAAAGTTGATGTCCCCATGAGCTGCCTGAATGCGGGCGGAGTGATAAGAATTATTGTCAAGCAGCGTGATAAATGGCTCATAGCCCGCAATGCGGATGGCGTCTTGCGCAAAAATATCCAGTTTGCTTTCGGGTGTAGTCGTTCCTATCCCTATATTCCCGTTTGGCTCGATCACCAAAGGGTAAGTTTGGCTAACCGTCTGGTTGCCGTTAGCATACCCATTTTGGATAAATTCAATGCGGCCGCTCGAAGGGTCGCAACCCAAAAGTGCACCATAGCCTGTACTCATGGCTTTCCAACCTCCCGATGAATAGTAGGAGTTGAAGCCTACCGTGGCCCAGTCGCGTACTAATGAAATACCAGCCTGGCCTTGCCCAAACATAGCAACCGTGTGATTAACATCGCCTTTGACTACAAACTGGGCTTCATTCGGGGCGACCGTACCGATACCAACTTTTTTGGAAAGCGTGCTTGGGTAAATGGAAGGACCATTCACCCACTGTGCCTGTGCCGTTTGGCTGATAAACAAAGCGGAGATCAGGAGGATTGCAGTTGAAAAAAAAGATGCATTTTTCATGGTTGTAAGTTTTTTTTTTGTTGATGAAAATTGCATTGTGGCTTTTTGCGGTGTGTTGTTCGCTTAGCGTTCAATGCTTTTGATGACACAAAAATGGGGCGCTCAGGCAGGGTTTGAAAGCAGTGTTTTCCCGTTGGCAGGTTTGGGTTTCCGGTTGGTAAGTACAGCAATAATCCGGCGTTCAATTAGCCTTAAAAAACATCAGCCCGTCTGGCGCGAGTGGCCAAACGGGCTGAATACGAGTTGAATCAATCTATTTTTTATAAAGGGCTCACTCAAACCACGCCTCTGCCTCCGGTAATTCCTGCAAGGCCGCTTTAAGCTGGTGCAGTATATCCACACGTTTCCCGGGCGCTGTATCCCCTCGGGCGCCCTGTTCCAGCAAGAGCGCCAGCTCAGCTGCTTTTTTCAAACCAACAAATTCCAGTTGCGGTCGAAAACTATGCACTGTCTGGTATATTGACTCCCAGTCTTCGTGCTGTAAGGCAGCTTCCAAACGCTCAATGTCCAAAGGATACTGCGTTAAGAATTTTTGAATAAAATGCTGCATTTGCATGCGATCACCATCGCAAAAGTCATACAAAAAACGAAGGTCGGCTCGGCTGTCAAATCCAGATTGGGAATCTATAGGGAGATTTGATAAGTTTTGAAAATTTGTCAAATCTTGCGCCACTCCCTCATTCTTCAACCCAAGCGTTGCCGCAATGACTTGTGCCAGTTCTCGCGGCTTGTACGGCTTGCTCAAATGCCGGTTCATCCCCGATCCCAGTGCGCTTTCGATTTCTTCCACCGTAGCCGATGCGGTAAGGGCGATGATGGGGATGTCCCTTTTTTTATCCTGAAAATGACTGCGGATGTACCGTGTGGCTTCCGTACCGGTCATTTGCGGCATTTGCATGTCCATTAACAGGAGGTCAAAGTCAGCAGATTCCAGGTGCTCAACGGCTTCTTTTCCGTTAACAGCCTCCACAATTTCTGCATTTTCAAAATGCCGGCGAATGGCTTCCATAGCGATTTCCCGGTTCAATGCGTTGTCGTCCGCCAGCAGGATGCGCAGGGGTTGGGTGAAATGCAACACGTCGCCAGGTACAATCGCTGGTTCCAAATCGGTGGCTTCGGCCAAAGGCAGGGCCAGCGTAAAAGCAAAGACAGAACCTTTGCCCACTTCGCTTTCCACCTCAATATCGCTGCCGTGCAACTGCACCAACTCGCGGGCGATGGTGAGGCCAAGCCCCGTTCCGCCAAATCGTGCCGTGGTATCTTCTCCTGCTTGTTGAAAGCTGTCGAATACTGCCGACAGTTTTTCGGGTGGGATGCCGATGCCGGTATCGGCCACAGAGAATCGGAGTGTAGTGACGGTAGACGGTAGACGGTGGAAGGTAGACGGTAAGCTGTTGACTGTGGATGGGGAGTCGTCGTCCACCGTCCACCGTCTACCGGCCACCGTAACACGAACCTCCCCTTTTTCTGTGAATTTCACGGCATTCCCCGCTAAATTCATGAGAATTTGATAGAGTCGCGTTGGATCGCCGCTGACGGCTTCGGGCACATCTGCTCCGACGGCCAGCTTGAGTTCGATGCCTTTGTTTTCCGCCCGCAGCAAGAGCGCTTCCTGCACATCACGCGCAATTCGGGCGGGTGAAAAAGGGATGCTGCGGAGCTTAACCTCCCCGGCTTCCAGCTTACTCAGGTCGAGGATGTCGTTCACCACTTCGCCGAGTCGCTCGGTAGAATGGTGAATGGAAGACAACCAGCGGCGTTGTTTTTCCGCAAGCGAGGTTTCCAGTAACAAATCTGTGAAGCCTGCAATGCCATGCAATGGCGTCCGGATTTCGTGGCTCATATTGGCGAGAAAGCGGGATTTGAACGCTTCGGAGGCTTCTGCGCGGCGGCGTTGGCGCTCCGCTTCGGCTTTTTCGGCGCTGACTAATTTTAAAGTTCGATTCTTCAAACGATTTCGGTACCAAAAGAAAAAGGCCAGTAGTGTCAAAAAAGCCAATCCCACCAGAAGTGCATTGCGGGTTTGGCGACGAACGGCTTCTTTTTTATCAAAATCGAGCTGGAATTGTTGCCGAATGTAAGTCCGATTGTTTTCAATGGTGCTGAACGTGTCCCGCAAAGCAACAACCGTTTTAAAATACCGCAACGCTTCTTCAAAACGACCTTGCTTTTCATGGATTTTCGCCAGCAACTCATGGACATGAACCTGGCTTTTGGTGAGTTGGGTGGTATCCAGCATGGTTTCTGCTTTTTTGGCAAACACGAGCGCTTTTTCCAAATTGCCCAATGCTAAATAGGCTGCGCCCAAATCGCAGTAAGCACTGTATTTACCGGGATTCCCCATAGAACCTTCATATTTCAGCAGGCTGTCGCTGTATACAATCGCCTGTGGGTAGTTCCGTGTTTTCAGTGCCAATGAAACCAAAACGGTGTAGGCATCCTCCCAATAGCTGCGCTCCTTAAGCGCCTGAGCATAAACAAGGGTTTTATCCGTCAAATCGCGGGCAAGTTCCAAACTGTCGAGGTACATGCTGCTGATGGCGCCTTTTTGTGCAAATTCAAAATTTTGAATATTCAAGCGCTGATCATCCCCACAGTGGCTGAGGCCGGTCTGTGCGATTTCAAGCGCTTTGGCGTAGTCTTCTAAGTAAAACATATCGCGCAATTGTTCGCGATAAGCGGAAGCAAGGTCAAGCGGGTCGCCGGTTTTTTTTGCCTGAACGAGCATTTTTTCGCTCCAGTTGACCGCGCCAACCATGTCTTTTTTTCTGAAATACAAAAAATGCATCAAATTGCAATAGGCAGCTTGCAAATCAGCAGGCATGGTTTTCATCATGGTTCGTTCCATGGAAAGTCCGACCTGGATGGCCGTATCCGTTTTTTCTGATTGTGCATATTGGGAAAGCAAAGCCACTTTGGCTCGTTGCGCATAAACCTGGTTGCCTGTTTTTGCGGCCACATCCGCTGCACGTTCACCGTACTTCAGCGCCAGTTCAGGTTTTCCCCGCATTTCATACAAAATCGTCGGCGATTGTAAGGCTTCAACCGTCGCATCTGAGGCCAAAAAGGCCATTTCTGCTTTCCCCGCCACTTCGACTCGGTGGCTGAAATATTCAAAAGCTTCAAGAATCAGCGCTTCCCGCTCTTCACGGGGCGCCGCGTATTTGAGTTCAATGAGCAATTTCAGCCGGGTGGTATCATCGGGTGAAGCGGCTAATTTTTGCCGGATGCTTTCGGCAGTGTTGGCCGTTTGGTGCGCAGGTTGTGCAGCAGCAAAAGTGGTCGTGAAAGCCAGAACAAATAGCGCGATTTTTTTCATCGTCTTGATTTCGGGTAAAAATAGGGTAGGCGCCTGCATATTGACTATGCTACTTTCCAGTTGGCGGAAACTACTTTCCAATTGGTCAAAATTTGGAAAACAACTCGAGGAAATCGTCTTTCCGGTTGCGCGCCACACTCACCGTAGCCCCGTCTTCCATAACGACATAGCCGCCATCGGTTCGCACAAACTGCCGGATGTGGTACATATTGATGAGGTGTGAATTATGTACCCGGAAAAAGCCCTGTCCTTCAAGAATTTCCTCCAATTGCCCCATTGGCTTGGACACCATGAGTTTTTCACCGTCTGACATCACGACTACCGTGTACATGCGGTCGCTTTCGCAACGCACAATGTCCCTGATTTTTTTAAAAACCAGTCCGTCAGAAGTCGTGAGGGCGATTTTTTCCGGCAATACGGATTTGGATTGGGCGTGGTGGGCTAATTGGTTCACCTGCTCGCGCATCATGCGCATGGGGTTGTTTTCCGCCCGCGAGATGGCAGCCAGCAGTTCCTCCCGCCCAATGGGTTTTTGCAGGTAATCCACTGCGCTGTAGCGGATGGCTTTGATGGCGTAGTGGTCGTGCGCTGTAGTAAATACTACTTGAAAATCAACGAGTTCAATGCGTTCAAGCATTTCAAAAGCAGTCATGTCGCCCAGCTCAATATCGAGGAAAACAAGATCGGGTCGGTGCGCAGCAATGGCGGCAATGCCTTCCTGCCCCGTAACCGCATGAGCAAGGAGGTTTATTTTATCCGCAGCATATTTGGTCAGCAGAAAGCGGAGTTTTTCAGCTGCATCGGCATTGTCTTCGATTAACAGGGTGTTTAGCATGGTGTTGTTTTTCAGAAAAATGGCATCCGGAAACCCAAACCTGACATAGAAAAACAGTGCTTCCCTGTTTGTGTGGCGCCGGTATTTTTGTGGGATTAAAGATAATCACGCATCCAAAATTATTTCTAAAAACATGTACATTACGAAAAACACTTGTTTCAAAAAGCATAGCGATTTAAAAAAACAACGCGAAAGAAAAAAATGAAACAAAAAACAATGATCTTAAAACAAATCATATTAGATTTATTTGCAGACAAACAACTTTCGAAAATTGAATCATTCCAGCAGCGGCTTCGGGAAAAAGTTCTGGAAGGCAGCATTACCGATAATTTCGAAGCATTCAACTTTGCTTTAAACGAAGCCCATCTCGGCAGCCATGCAGCCGAAGAATTGAAAAGGATGAAAAAGGAAAGCCTCATTGATTACGAAGGAACATCACCTTTGGTGACGTATGAGAACGTGTATCAAAAAGCACGGCGTTTAACTTTTAAAATGGTTTAAACATGAAATACTCTAAAATAGAATGGACGGATGCCACCTGGAATCCGAGTACAGGTTGTAACAAGGTAAGCGCAGGTTGCAAAAATTGTTATGCAGAAACCATGGCTAAGCGTCTGCAAGCAATGGGCGCGCCAGGCTATGAAAATGGCTTCGAGTTCATGTTGATGCCCGAACGCCTGGATATGCCTATGAAAATCAAAAAACCGACAAAGTTTTTCGTGAACTCTATGAGCGATTTATTCCATGAACAGATGCCCTTTGATTTTTTAGATGAGGTATTTCAAGTCATCGAGCAAACCCCTCAGCATAAATATCAAATACTGACTAAGCGGGAAAAAATTCTCAAAACCTATTGCGGTCAACGCAAAATGCCGGACAATGTATGGCTCGGGGTCAGTGTAGAATCAGCCAAAACCAAGCATCGCATTGATATTCTACGAGAAATCCCAGCTCAAATTCGCTTTCTGTCGATCGAGCCTCTCATCGCCGATGTGGGGGTATTAGATTTAAGTGGCATTCATTGGGTCATTGTTGGCGGAGAAAGCGGCCCAATGGCAAGGCCCATGCTTCCTGAATGGGCCTTAAATGTGCAAAGACAATGCGACCAACAAAGTGTCGCTTTCTTTTTCAAACAATGGGGTGCCTGGGGCGAAGACGGTATAAAACGTAGCAAAAAAGCTAACGGTCGGTTTTTTCTAGGACGAGAATGGAATGAGGAGCCCCGTCCAACGGCCTTTGGTCTTGCAGGATGACCTACTCATCCTCGTAGATTATGCAAAAATACTTCCCTTAAATAGTAAATCTCCTGGCTAGGTAAGGGAAGTTTAAAGCGTATCAAATTTAAAAAGGAGAGCAATAACACCCCGTTCACAATTATTCAAAACCCATTAACAGCGTAAAAACAAGATTGACGGGAACTTTGTCGGATCATTTATTTCCTAAAACCCGTCAATGTTTCATCATGAAAAAAGCTGTTTTATTCCTCGCGCTGACCGTCTTGTCGAGCGAAATTTTTGCCCAGAACAATGGGGCCAACAACCGCGTACTGCTCGGCAGTTTCTCCCGCGACAGCCTGCTGAACGAGCCGTTCAAAACCTGGTTCGAGGCGGGCTATAATGCCTACGTTCCGCAACCGGAAGTTGTTGCCCAATTGAAAAAATGCAACCTCAAAGCGCATTCTGTAAAGGTTTTTATGGGCACCTGGTGCGGCGACACAAAGCGGGAATTGCCGCGTTTTCTGAAAATTCTGGACGCCGTCGGGTTTCCGGCCAACAATGTACAGCTAATTGGCGCCAGCCGGGAAGAGGCAACCTACAAGCAGTCGCCAAACCACGAGGAGCGGGGACTGGAAATATACCGTGTGGCCACTTTTGTCTTTTATAAAAACGGCGTGGAGGTGAACCGCATCGTGGAATACCCGGTCGCCTCGTTGGAAGCCGACTTGCTCGCAATTCTGTCCGGAGCGACGTACACGCCAAATTATAAGACCTACCCGTTTATCCGCCAATGGCTGAATGACGGCACGCTGGCCAGCGAAAACACTTCGCCCAAAGGCTTAGCGAATCAGCTGCGGCCCCTCGTCTCCACCCCCAGCGAATTGAATGCCTGTGGCTACGTGCTGCTCTACCGAGGGGATACAAAAGCGGCGACCAAAGTTTTTCGCATGAATACCATCCTATTTTACGATAGCCCGGATGTACAATTAGCTTTAGCGGAAGCGCTGGCCGCGCAAAACGATGTAGACGGCGCCACTGCTGCCATCGAACGGGCGCTGGTGCTGAATAAGGATCCTGGGGCTATTGGGGGGATGTTGGCATTGTTTAGGAAAATTGTGACGGCGGGGAAGAATACGTGACGGCTACTCTTTTGTAGCAATCCCATCAAATCCTACCACATTCCCATCCCATTTCCTACTTTAGCGGATCAAACCAATCCGCTATGAAATACTTCTTGTACTTGTCGCTCCTTGCCGCATTTACTGCGCTATTGATCCCTCCTGCCATCGCGCAGGAAAAACCCAAAACGCCCCCGCCGACCATTTCGGTCAAAACGATGGGCATGAAAGCCTATCCCGGCTATTTCAACTACTATTGGGAGGAGTCGGAAGGCAAAATCTGGTTGGAAATTGACAAGTGGGAAACCGAATTCCTGTATGTGAACGGGCTGACGGGGGGCATCGGCTCGAACGACATCGGCCTGGATCGCAACCAGTTGGGCAGCGACCGCATTGTGAAATTCATCCGCAGCGGGCCAAAAGTCATGCTGCTGCAACCCAATTACAGCTACCGCGCCGTCAGCGACAACCCCGACGAGCGACAGTCGGTGGAAGAGGCTTTCGCGCGTTCCATCATCGGCGGCTTCAAAGTAGAGGCGCAGGAAGGCGACCGGGTGCTCATTGACCTCACGCCCTTTCTGCTCCGCGATGCACACGACGTGGCCGCCCGCTTGCGCAATCAAAATCAAGGAAACTACACCCTCGACCCCAACCGCTCGGCCATTTATCTGGAGCGCACCAAAAATTTCCCAAAAAACAGCGAATTCGAAGCCTGGGTTACGTTCGCCGGCGAAGCCAAAGGCCCCTGGATCCAGTCCGTGACGCCCGCGCCCGACGCGGTGACCGTGCGCACGCACCACTCTTTCATCGAGTTACCAGACAACAACTACGCGCCGCGCGCCTACGATCCGCGTTCCGGCTATATTGACCTGGCTTACGCCGATTACTCCACGCCCATCAGCCAGCCCATTAAAAAGCGGCTGATTTTGAGGCATCGGCTGCATAAAAAAGACCCGTCGGCTGCTCAAAGCGAAGCCGTGGAACCGATTGTTTATTATGTAGACCGCGGCGCGCCGGAGCCCATCAAATCCGCGCTGATCGAAGGCGCGAGGTGGTGGAATCAGGCGTTCGAAGCGGCGGGGTATGTGGATGCCTTCCGGGTGGAAGAGCTGCCCGTTGGCGCCGACCCCATGGACGTCCGCTACAACATGATCAACTGGGTACACCGCTCCACACGGGGCTGGTCGTACGGCAGCGCGGTGGTGGATCCGCGCACAGGCGAAATCATCAAAGGCCATGTACTGCTGGGTTCGCTGCGGGTGCGGCAGGATTTTTTGCTAGCGCAGGGCCTCATTGAAGCGTATGCGGAAGGCAAAACGCCCGATCCGCGCATGGAGGCGATGGCCCTGGCGCGTCTGCGACAATTGTCGGCGCACGAAGTTGGCCACACCATCGGCCTGACCCATAATTTTGCGGCAAGCAACAACAACCGCGCTTCGGTGATGGACTACCCGCATCCTTATGTGACGTTGGATGCTCAGGGGAATATGGACTTTTCACAAGCTTACGCAACCGGCATCGGAGAATGGGACAAACGCGCCATAATTTATGGTTACCAGGATTTTCCCAAAGGCACCAACGAAGCCGAAGCGCTCGACGCCATCCTGAAAAAAAACATAGAAATGGGCTTGTTGTACCTGTCTGACAGCGACGCAAGACCAGCCGGCGGCGCCAGCCCTACTGCGCATTTGTGGGACAACGGCGCTTCGGCCATTGAAGAATTGGAACGCATTTCCAAAGTTCGCCAAACCGCACTTTTCCGCTTTAGCGAAAAGCAGATCCCGGTCGGCGCGCCCATGGCGACTTTGGAAAATGTGCTCGTTCCCGTCTATCTCTCGCACCGCTACCAGGTGGAGGCGGTTTCCAAAATTGTCGGGGGCGTAGAATACAGTTATGCAGCGCGCGGCGACGGGCAGGTGCTGAACAATCCGGTGAAGCCGGAAAGGCAACGCGAGGCCTTGACGGCTTTGTTAAAAACCTTAGCGCCTCCGTTTCTGGAAGTTTCCCAAAAAATCATCCGCCTGATTCCCCCGCAACCGGAAGGCTACCAGCGCGATCGGGAACTGTTTAAGGTGTACACCGGGCCTGTATTCGACCCGCTTGGAGCTGTGGAAAGTTCGGCGGAACACACCCTGGGCTTCCTCCTGAATCCGGCGCGACTGGCACGATTGGTGGAGCAGCAAGCCCAGCATGCGGCTGCTTTATCGGTTGGCGAAGTCATTGACCAATTGCGGAAAACCTGCACCGGCGATATCGTTGCTTCCCCGATGCAGCAGGAAATTGGAAGAATTACTGAAAAACTGCTACTGTACCACCTGTTTAGATTAGCCGGCGATCCGGCCGTCATGCAACAGGTTTCTGCCATCGCCTGGCAAAAAATTCTGGATTGGGATATGGATTTATTGTCCGTAATAGGGCCGGGAAAATCGCCCCAGCAAGCGCATACCGCTTATTTGAAAGAGCAACTTCGTTTATTCCGCGAGGATCCGTCAAAATACAAAGTACCTGTGCAGAAAGCGATGCCGGATGGGCAGCCCATTGGGTGTGGGGAGTGAGTTTTCGGGTGGTATAGGTCATGCCATCGCTGTCGTCCTGCACAATGCGGCAAATGCGGTGGTCGGTGAACAAGCCCGTGGCCAGCACGTCGGGGATATGTACGCTGCGCATCCAGTCCAACCACTCCTCGTGGA
>JBJXFD010000043.1:0-8764 GCA_046153985.1 Saprospiraceae bacterium | reverse complement strand
CGTGTCGGACACCTCGGAGGTGTCCGACACGTGAACCGGAATCCAACTTTACCCCCCCATCATCCCCCTCATCACCGAAGCATCCTTACTTTCCAGTACCGACTGCCCCATCAGGTATTCGTCTACCTTGCGGGCGCATTCGCGGCCTTCGCTGATGGCCCAGACGACGAGGCTTTGGCCGCGGCGCATATCGCCGGCGGTGAAGATTTTGGAGATGCTGGTTTGGTAGCTTTTTTCGGTGGCTTTGACGTTGCCCTGGCGGTCGAGGTCAATTTCTAATTCTTTCAACAGGCCGGTTTGTTCGGGGTGCAAAAATCCGACAGCTAATAGGGCGAGTTCGCAGGGAATTTTGCGTTCGCTGCCCGGAATTTCGACGAAGTGGGCGGGCGTTCCGGCTTCGGAGATGATCCATTCCAGACTAACCACCCGCAGGGCTTTGAGGTTGCCATGTTCGTCGCCGACAAAAGCTTTGGTGGCGACGGCAAATTTTCGTTCGCAGCCTTCTTCGTGCGAACTGGTCGTTTTCAGCAGCATGGGATAAGTGGGCCAGGGCTGGGCGGGCGTTCGCGAGGCGGGCGGCTCCGGCAGCAATTCAAACTGGAGGATAGAAGCGGCGCCTTGCCGGTTGGCCGTGCCTACGCAGTCGCTGCCCGTGTCGCCTCCGCCGATGACGACGACGTTTTTTCCGGCGGCGGTCATTTCAGCAGACCAGGGGTTGCTTTCCAACTCGCTGTGCGCAAACGGGTCTTTCCCGGCAACGCGCTTGTTGCTTTGTTTCAGGAATTCCATGGCAAAATGCACGCCGTTCAGCTTGCGCCCGGCAACAGAGAGGTCGCGCGGCACGGTGGACCCGCCGGCGAGCACAATGGCGTTGTACTCCCGAAGCAATGCGCTGATGCTCACGTTTACGCCCACGTTGGCGTTGCAGCGAAACGCAATGCCTTCTTCTTCTAAGAGCGCAATCCGGCGGTCAATCACGCTTTTTTCCAATTTGAAATCCGGAATGCCGTAGCGCAACAAGCCACCGGGCGCATCGTCGCGTTCGAACACCGTCACCCAGTGTCCGGCGTGGTTCAACTGGGCGGCTGCCGCCAGACCTGCCGGACCGGAACCGATGACGGCGACTTTTTTGCCGGTTCGCGTGATATTTTTGCGGGGCACAACAAACCCTTTTTCAAAAGCAATTTCAATGATGTGCTTTTCGATCTCCTCAATGGCCACCGGTGGTTGGTTGATGCCCAGCACGCAGGCACTTTCGCAGGGCGCCGGACAGATTCTGCCGGTGAACTCCGGAAAGTTGTTGGTGGAGGTCAGGATGTCGTATGCTTCCTGCCAGTTGCCGTCGTATACCGCGTCATTGAATTCGGGGATGACATTGCCCAATGGGCAGCCGCTGTGGCAAAACGGCACGCCGCAGTTCATGCAGCGCGCAGCCTGCTGGTTGAGCTCTTTTTCCGAATAAGGCGCCACAAATTCGCGGTAGTGCTGTTTGCGCGTTTCAACCGGAAGTTTGCCCGGCAAGGCCCTCGTGTATTCTAAAAAACCGGTTGGTTTGCCCATGGCTGTGTTTTTTCGTTGAGCGATTTTTTTTACCACATAGAGCACATAGTTGTATTCACATAGTTCACATAGCACAGGGAAGCCGCCTATGTGAACTATGTGAATATCCCTATTGTGAACTATGTGGTAAAAAATTATAAGCAACCTGCTTTTCCAAAGCCTTCTTAAAATCGCTCGGAAAAACCTTGACGAAGTGTTTCACCTGGTTCTCAAAATCGTCGAGCAAAAACTTAGCTACAGTGCTGTCAGTAAAGCGGTGGTGCCGTTCGATCATTTTGTAAACGAGCTGCGCATCGGCTTCGTCCATCGGGTCTAATTCCACCATTTCGGGGTTGCAGTTGCCCGCAAACCGGGCCTGGGGGTCGTAGATGTAGGCGATGCCGCCGCTCATGCCCGCCGCAAAATTCCGGCCCGTTTCGCCGAGGATGACCACGCGGCCACCGGTCATGTACTCGCAACCGTGGTCGCCAATGCCTTCCACAACTGCCGAAACGCCAGAATTGCGCACACAGAAACGTTCGCCTGCTTTGCCGCGGATATAGGCTTCACCGGCAGTTGCGCCATAAAAAGCGACATTGCCGATGATGCTGTTTTCTTCCGGCGCAAACCGGGCCCTTTTGGAAGGATAAACAATGAGCCTGGCGCCGCTGAGGCCCTTGCCGAAGTAGTCGTTGGCGTCGCCTTCTAATTCCAGCGTCACGCCTTTGGTATTAAACGCGCCAAAACTCTGCCCGGCCGTGCCCTCAAATTTCAGCCGGATGGCGTCTTTGGGCAAACCTTCCGAGCGGTAGCGTTTGGTGATTTCATTCGACAACATCGTCCCGACGGCCCGATCCGTATTTTTGATGGGAAAGGCAGCACGAACGGGTTCGCCGTGCTCAAGGGCCGGTTTGGCCACTTCGATCAGCGTCCAGTCCAGCACCCCGGCAAGGCCGTGATCCTGGTCTTCCTGGCAATACAGACCCACGTCTTCTCCGGCAGGCGCCTTGTACAGGACGGGCGACAAGTCGAGTTTGCTGTGTTTCCAATGCGCGGCGCTTTCTTTTTGCACTAAGTAATCCGACTGGCCAATCATTTCGTTCACGGTGCGGAAACCCAGTTCGGCCATGATTTCGCGCAATTCCTGCGCGAGGAAGCGAAAAAAATTAACCACATGTTCTGCTTCGCCGTTGAAGCGTTTCCGCAGTTCGGGATCCTGGGTGGCAATGCCCACCGGACAGGTATTGAGGTGGCATTTTCGCATCATGATGCAGCCTTCCACGATCAAAGCCGCCGTGGCAACGCCCCATTCTTCTGCGCCAAGCAAGGCTGCAATGGCAATATCGCGGCCGGTTTTCATCTGCCCGTCGGCCTGGAGGACAACCCGGCTGCGCAATTTGTTTTTCACTAAAGTTTGGTGCGCTTCCGCAAGCCCCAACTCCCAGGGGAGTCCGGCGTGGCGAATGGAACTGACGGGCGAAGCGCCGGTGCCGCCATCGTAGCCGGCAATCAGCACGACATCGGCTTTGGCTTTTGCAACGCCGGCAGCGATGGTGCCCACACCGGCTTTGGAAACCAATTTGACGCTGATGCGCGCCTGGCGGTTGGCATTTTTTAAATCAAAAATCAATTGCGCCAGGTCTTCAATGGAGTAAATGTCGTGGTGGGGTGGCGGGGAAATCAGGCCAACCCCGGGCGTGGAATGGCGCACTTTTCCAATCCAATCGTCCACCTTGTGCCCCGGCAACTGGCCGCCTTCGCCGGGTTTGGCGCCCTGCGCCATTTTGATCTGCAATTCGTCCGCTTCGGTCAGGTAAAGGCTGGTGACGCCAAACCGACCCGATGCCACCTGTTTGATGGCGCTGCGCATGCTGTCGCCGTTGGGCAAACGTTCGTAGCGCTTTTCGTCTTCGCCGCCTTCGCCCGTATTGCTTTTTGCGCCAAGCCGGTTCATGGCAATGGCTAAGGTGCTGTGCGCTTCGTGCGAAATAGAGCCAAAACTCATGGCGCCGGTGGCAAAACGCCGGTAAATATTTTCAGCAGGTTCTACTTCGTCAATGGAAATGGAAGGTTGGTTGTGTTTGAATTCAAACAAGCCCCGCAGGGTACAGGCTTTTTCGCTTTGGTCGTTGACGAGTTTGGCGTACTTCTTAAAAGCGCCGTAGTCGTTCATCCGCGTGGAATACTGGAGCAGGTGGATGGTTTGCGGGTTGAAGAGGTGTTCTTCGCCTTTCCGCTTCCACTGGTAAATGCCGCCCACCGGCAGGCGCTGCACCGGAAAATCTGTTTTGCTGAACGCAAAATGGTGGCGGGCAAGGGTTTCGCGCGCAATATCGTCCAGACTCAGACCCTCGATGCGCGAAGTTGCACCCGTGAAATAACGGTTCACCACTTGCCGGTCAAGGCCCACAATTTCAAAAATTTGCGCGCCCTGATAAGATTGCAGGGTGGAAATGCCCATTTTGGAAAACACCTTCAGCAGGCCGTCCGACACCGCTTTGATGTAGTTTCTGTTCAATGGGTTGAAATCCAGGTCGGTGTCTAACCTTTCCTGCAATTTCATGTCCCGGATGGTAGAAAAAGCCAGGTACGGGTTGATGGCGGTGGCGCCAAAGCCCAAGAGGCAGGCAAAGTGGTGTACTTCCCAAATATCGCCGGCTTCGACGATCAGGCCGACCTGGCCGCGGTAGCCTTTCCGGATCAGGTGGTGCTGCACGGCAGACAGCGCCAGCAAAGAGGGAATGGCTGCGTGTTCGCTGTCTATAGCGCGGTCGGAAAGGATAAGCACTTCAAATCCATCTTCCACGGCATCGGTTGCGTAGCCGCACAGGCGCTCCAGGGCGCGTTGCAGGGAGCCGGGTTTGCCATCGGCGCGGAAGTAGGTTTGCAATGTTTTGGCCTGAAAAATGCCGGTGTCTATGCTCCGTATTTTTTCTAATTCGTGGTTGGTCAGGATGGGATGCTGGAGGGCTACGCTGTGGCAGGCCAAGGGTTCTTCGACCAGAATATTGCCATTGCCGCCGGCAAAGGTTGCCAGACTCATCACTAATTTTTCGCGGATGGGATCAATGGGCGGATTGGTGACTTGTGCAAACAATTGCTTGAAATAGCTGCTGAGGTGCTGCGGTTGCTCGCTCAATACGGCCAAGGGGGTGTCGTTGCCCATCGAGCCGATTGGTTCTTTAGCGTCAAGCGCCATTGGGGCAATGATGGTTTCGAGGTCTTCGGTGGTGTAACCAAATGCTTTTTGGTATTTAAACACCTGGTCGTGGGCCAATTGCGTAAACATCACCCGGGGTTCGGGCAATTCTTCCAGGCGGATTTTATACTTGTTCAACCAATCGGCATAGGGTTGGCGCGAACAGATGTCCTGCTTCAGTTCCTCATCGCTGATGATGCGGCCGCGCTCTAAGTCCACCACGAACATTTTGCCCGGTTGCAGGCGCCCGTTTTCTTTGATCAGAGCCGGGTCTATGGGCAAAACGCCGGTTTCGGAGGCCATGATGACCCGGTCGTCGGTAGTCACGCAATAGCGCGAAGGCCGGAGTCCGTTGCGGTCCAGCGTAGCGCCAATGATTTTGCCATCCGTAAAAGAAATGGAGGCCGGGCCGTCCCAGGGCTCCTGAAAAGCAGCGTGGAATTCGTAAAAAGCCCTTTTGACCGGGTCCATTTCTTCGTGGTGATCCCAGGCTTCGGGGATGAGCATCATCATGACGTGCGGCAAAGAACGGCCACAAAGCGTAAAAAATTCGATGACGTTGTCCAAACAAGCCGAATCGGATTGCCCCTCGAAAATAATGGGCAGGAGCATGTCCATTTCTTCTTTTGAAAACCAGGGCGTGGTAAATCCTTGTTCACTGGTTTTCAGCCAGTTCAGGTTGCCCTGAATGGTGTTGATTTCGCCATTGTGGGCGATGAAACGGAAAGGTTGCGCGAGTTTCCAGGAAGGAAAAGTATTGGTTGCAAACCGGGAATGGATGAGTCCAAAAGCGCTGACCATCCGCTTGTCGCTTAAGTCCGGGAAATAGCCGCGAAGCTGGTGGCTGGTAAGCTGGCCTTTGTACACCACTGTTTTGTACGACAAAGAAGCGATGTAAAAACCGGAAGGCGAATCTTTCACCGTGTTGTTGATGGTGTGGCTGGCGTAATTTCGGAGCACGAACAGTTTCCGTTCAAACGCGCCCGCATCGCGCAAATGGTCGGGACAGGCAATAAATACCTGTTCCATTTCGGGTTCGACTGACAACGCGGTTGGGCCTATTCCATTTGTGTTGACCGGCACTTTGCGGTAAGCAAGTACCTTCAATCCCAATTTTTCAACAGCGCGGTTAAAAATTTCCCGGCCAGCTTCCCGCAAAGCAATGTCTTTTGGAAAAAACAACACCCCAACGCCATAGCGGCTGTAATCGGGCAGGTGGACACCCAATTTCACACACTCATCGAAAAAAAACTCGTGGGGTAGTTGCACCATCAATCCAGCACCGTCGCCCGTATTGCTTTCGCAACCGCAGGCGCCCCGGTGTTCCATGTTCTCTAAGATCGTCAAGGCATCCGAAATGATCTGGTGCGACTTGCTCCCCTTGATGTTGGCGACAAAGCCAATCCCGCATGCATCCCGTTCAAATGAAGGGTGATACAAGCCCGTGTTCGTACGCTCCATTCCTTATGCGATTACATAAGCGTCTGTAGAAAGCCTGCTTTAGGATGGTTAGGGAAGCAGCAGGAAGTCAAAATAAAGAGATACCACGCCGGAGGGCATGGCATTTAGAATCAGGTATTTAAATGGTAGGTTAAGCGCTTATACGGGCGGTCAAGTGAGGGTGTCACTTCAAGTGACGCCCTCACTACACCCACTTATGCAGAAAACGAAGTCCCGCAGCCGCAGGATTCTTTGGCATTGGGATTGGTGAACGTGAAACCCCGGTTTTCGAGGCCATCCACCCAGTCTATTTCCATACCCAGCAGGTAGAGGCCATGTGCTTTTTGCATAAAAACCGTCATCCCGTTTATTTCAAAAGCATCGTCCTGTTCTTTGCGCAGGTCGAATCCCAGTTCATAAGAGAAACCCGAACAACCGCCGGCTTTTACGCCAACACGCAAACCGTGGTCTTCCGGGACGTTCATTTCAGCGCGCAATCGCTTCAGTTGTTTCACGGCGCCTTCCGTTAAGGTAACGGGGGTTGACACCATACTCATTGTCTCAGTCATTTAGCGCGAGTTTATAATGATGCAAATTTACGTTTGTTCAAGAATTTTCAAAGTTTGGAGCCATCTGTTCCAGATCTTAATCGTGTATAATTACGATTTCTAACGATAGAAGATAACGCCACAAGAAAGGCGGTTGTTCAATTTCATGCCTACTTTCCCAATTGAACTTTACCAACTTCAAAATAAACACCATTCAAATGATCGAAGTCCCGATCGGTAGTCAATAGGGTTGCATTTGAAACGTATGCTGTCGCCGCAATCCACAGATCATTTTTTCCCATGTTTCGGGATGTGGTCATCAATGGCTTGTCCTTGTGTTTGCCCTGGCTGAAAGTATCTATTTCCGCATATTGTTCGATAACGTCTTCACTGTGTAATGTCTGCTATAATCAAATCACTGAGGATACTATTCAGTTTCAGAATCTTCTTTATGCCCCAGTTATTGCGTTTTGCAATTGATTTGATCTCTCCAACAGTCACAACTGAAATAATAGGACTGTTAGAAGAACCAAAAGGGTCAAAGCTTTGTTCGATCCTGTCTCGAATTTCGCCTCCTTTGATATAAATAAAAAGGATATTGGTGTCAAGCAAGTAAGTCATGTCAGATCAGATCATTTCAAGCAACTCCTCTAAAGATTCCTGAACATCCAGCTCTTTGATTTTTAGAAAAAATTGCTCTTTATCAACAGGTTGCCAGTTCTGTTCCCGCTTCAATGCTTCGATATCCAATTTCTTCCGCATGGGCTTAGCTAATTTGCGCAAGACCTCTTCGTCATCTCTCCGATGAAAACCGGTTATGACGGCCTCGATGGCTGCCAGGTTGGAAGGATCGTCCACTTCCATGATCTTTTTGATCAGATTCAATTTCAAAGCTTCTATTTGCATCCGTATTCTCATATTTGTTCTCAAATATAAGGCATTTTCCTGCAAATGGTCAAGTCGTTTACATCGCATTCATAAAAAATACGAATGGCATCAACGCTGCTCATTATCCTCTTTGCCATTGCCGGTATGATTCTGGCGACTGCCAAATTCAAGATACATCCTTTCTTTGCCTTGCTGACAGCCGGGCTGGCTATTGGTTTTGGGACCGGAATGGCGCCGACAGCAGTGTTGGCTGCTTTACTCTACTTACCGAAGTTATACAACGATGACCGGCTTACAGGGCCTGGCTGCAATCTGTACCGTTTTGTTGCTCTATTTTTTGTTCTGCTGAAGAAAACCAAGTATCTAATTTTTCAATTTGTCTTTGTACGCCTTCCTGAATTTCTCCACCTTCGGCGTAATGATTATGGTGCAATACGGATTGCGGTTGCCCACGCTTTTGTAGTAATTCTGGTGGTAATCTTCCGCTTCGTAAAATGCTTCGAAAGGCACAACCTCCGTCACAATTTTATCACTCCAGAACTTCGGCGCCACTTCTTTGATGGATTGTTCCGCAATGGCACGTTGCATTTCGCTGTGGTAAAAAATCGCAGAGCGGTATTGCGGTCCCACGTCGTTGCCCTGGCGGTTGGGCGTCGTCGGGTTGTGGGTGCTCCAGAAAATTTCGAGGATTTCGGAAAAGCTGATCACCAGCGGGTCGAATTTAATCTGGATAACTTCCGCGTGATCGGTCGTGCCGCTACAAACGGCGTCATAATTAGCGGTTTCAGGGGTACCGCCGGAATAGCCGGGCAAGACCGATTGAACGCCTCTCAGGTCCTGGAAAATGGCTTCCACACACCAGAAGCAACCGCCACCCAAGGTGGCCAATTCGAAATTTTCGGGCATTGTATCCTTTGTTTTAATATTATTTTGATAGGTACCGGAGAGCAGGCTCATTACCGGAATTAATAATAATGCAAACTTCATCGCTGGCATTTTTTATCAAAAAAACAGAACATTCACTAAAAAGTTGTGCTTTCGTAGTTCATAATATACGTCTCGCACTAAAGCATGCGAAACGATCCATGACGGGCGGTATGTTTCGCGGGCTTTAGGCCGCCGGGATCATATTTTTAGGCGGACTAAAGCC
>JBJXFD010000039.1:0-4248 GCA_046153985.1 Saprospiraceae bacterium | reverse complement strand
AGGGCAGCACCGTCACCGGAACCAACAACAAAGCGTACAGAAAAGACTGAAAACCTGTTGCCGGATCCTGTTGGCCGTTGCGGGTTGGCAACAGCTTGTATCCTGCCTTTGCGTAATCTTCAAAGCCCAACCAGCCAATAGACCAGAAGTGCGGGAACTGCCACAAAAATTGTACGGCAAAAAGCGTCAACCCCAACGGAGTGATCGCCCCTTGCGCCGCTGCACATCCTATCAGGGTGGGCAGCGCGCCCGGAATGGCCCCAATGGTGACTGCCGCCGGAGAAATGCGCTTCATCGGTGTATAGACGAATGCATAACTCATCAGGGCAATCATGCCAAAAAAGGCGGTCCAGGGATTGAAGAGTGCCAGCAACGTTATGCCAAACAAGCTCATAAACCCGGCGCTCATCACCGCTTCCGACATTTTCATGCGGCCTGCGGCCACCGGTCGGTCGGCAGTGCGTTTCATCAGGCGGTCAAAATCCTTTTCGAGAGCCTGGTTCAGCGCATTTGCAGCGCCCGTCACCAGAAAACCTCCCAAAGAAAGGATGCCTACCGCTTTCCAGTCAATATCGCCCGTAATCGAAATAAAATAGGCCATGACAGAAGAAAACACAACCGTTAATGTCAACCGAAACTTAATGAGCAGCTTATAATCGTGAACCTTTTGTCCGACGATGTTAATCCAACTGACCGATGCAGTCTTCGTATTCACGTTCGCTTAAGTTTGTACCGATGACCATAGTCACCGGGCATTGAGCCGGCAGTTCGAGTTTGCACCGCCTGCACAAAAATTAATGATCTCCGCCGTCTTTTTCGCCTTCCGACAAGGGCTGTATCTGAGACATGAAATCTTTCCCGTCTTTGCCATAATCATACGGCCAGCGGTGAACGGTCGGGATATTGCCTTCCCAGTTGCCGTGGCCGGTGTTAATTGGCGTCGTCCATTCCAGCGTGCTTGCGCCCCAGGGGTTTTTGGTCGTCATCTTCCCGCCTTTCCAGATGCTGTAGAAGAAGTTAATGACAAACAAAATCTGTAATGCGAAAACGAAAATGGCTGCAATGGTGATGAATTTGTTCATCGTTGCAAACTGTCCGAACGATTCAAATACATCAAATTTGTAGTAACGGCGCGGCACACCTGCCATGCCGAGGTAGTGCATCGGCCAGAAAATGGCATACGCCCCAACAAGCGTCCCCCAGAAGTGGATGCGGCCCAGGCTTTCATTCATGAACCGGCCAAACATCTTGGGAAACCACTGGTAAACCCCGGCAAACATGCCGAAGAATGCTGCGATACCCATTACAATGTGGAAGTGAGCAACCACAAAGTAGGTGTCGTGCAATTGAATATCTATGGCGGAGTTGCCGAGGAAAATCCCAGTTAAACCTCCGGAAATGAACATCGAAACGAAGCCGATGGCAAATAAACTTGCCGCCGTAAATCGAACATTACCCCCGTAAAGGGTTGCAATCCAGTTGAATACTTTCACAGCAGAAGGCACCGCAATGATCAGCGTAAAGACCACGAAGAAGTTGGAAATGAACGGATTCACTCCGGACATGAACATGTGGTGGGCCCAAACGATGAACGACAGAAAAGCAATGGCCAAAATAGAGTACACCATAGCCTTGTAACCGAAGATCGGTTTGCGGGCGTGTACCGATAAAACTTCGGACACAAGCCCCATCGCAGGCAGGATGATGATGTAAACTTCAGGGTGCCCCAGGAACCAGAATAAGTGCTGGTACAAAACCGGGCTTCCGCCAACGTGATCCAATGCCTGACCGCCAATATAAATTTCGTTCAGGAAGAAGCTTGTGCCCAACCCACGGTCAAAGACCAGCAGGAAAAAGCCGGAAGCCAGTACCGGGAAAGAAAGGATGCCCAAAATAGCCGTTACAAAGAACGCCCAAATGGTCAGCGGCATGCGCCACATCGTCATGCCTTTGGTGCGCAGGTTCAAAACCGTTGTCACATAGTTGATCCCGCCAAGCAATACGGAAACAACAAACAAAACCAGGCTGATGAGCCAGAGCGTCATGCCCGCGCCGGAACCCGTAGAGGCTTGCGGCAGCGCGCTCAAAGGCGGATAAGCCGTCCAGCCGCCGGAAAAAGGCCCGGTGCTTAGGAACAGGGAAATGAACATAACTACCCCTGCCATGAAAAAGAACCAGTAGGACAACATATTGAGGAAAGGCGAAGCCATATCCCGTGCGCCCAACTGCAAAGGAATCAGCAGGTTACTAAAAGTTCCGCTCAAGCCGGCTGTCAATACGAAAAAAACGATGATCGTACCGTGCATCGTCACCATGGCGTAATAAAACTCCGGTGCAATGCTGCCCAGACCAGCCTCGTTGAGGGTAATCCAGCGCCCCAGAATAGGTTTTAACCAAGCCATGTCTTCCGCAGGGAAACCTAACTGAAGGCGGAAAATCAGCGACATCAAACCGCCAATAACGGCCCAGATCATCCCCGTAATCAAAAATTGACGGGCAATAATCTTGTGATCCTGGCTGAAGATGTACGTAGTGATAAAATTGGACTGATACTTATCGCCGTGGTGATGGTCGTGAAAATGATCATCATACCCCTGCTCTTTGATCAGAATATCTTCCTCACTCATCGGATTGTTTGCTGCATGTGCCATGAGCTTGCCTGTATTTTAAGCTTATACCCAATATAGGGCTGAATTGAGTACGATTATTGTGTCAATATTTTGAACTCTGTTCTGCGGTTTTTCTCCCGACCAGCTTCTGTATCATTCGTATCAGCGGGTTGGTTTTGGCCATAACCGACTGCCTGAAGGCGCGCGGCTGCAATGCCTTTGCCAACGAGGTAGTCTTTTACGGCCCTTGCGCGTTCGGAAGACAGGGTCAGGTTCTGAGCAGCATCTCCGGTATTGTCCGTGTGTCCACCTACCTCAATCGTCATATTGGGGTATTTGTTCAAACTTTCCGCCAAATTGTCCAGCTCATAGCGCGACAATTCCGTCAGTTTTGCAGCGCCGGGCTCAAAGTACACATAATTCAGCCGGAGGACTTTTTCTTTTGCATCCGTTGCGTCAATTGCTTTCTGGATGGCGTCGCTGAATTCCAGTTTGCGCTGCTTTACTTCGATGTCAAGCAACTCGTTTTTGTATGGATCATCATCCGTTCCCCTGATCGAAGAAAGGAAGTAGGGTTGCTGCTGACTCAACCACGCTTTGTACTCTTCTTCTGAAACAATGCGCACTAAGCGGCGCATGCTGTAGTGACCGGTGCCGCAAAGTTCGGCACAAGCCAATTCGTAGTTGAAGGTTTCCCACAACATCTTTTCCGGGTTATTCGGATCCGGAATCTGATATTCAGGATAATTGCTCAGTTCCTGGCGGTATTCTTCTGTCGTTTTGGTTGGCGTAAAAATGAAGTACGTTGGCATACCCGGCACTGCATCCATCTTCACCCGGAAATGTGGCAGGTAAAAGTTGTGCAATACATCGCGGGCTGTAATCCGGACGCGCACCTTTTTATTCACCGGCAACACCACTTCCGAAGGGTGAAGGTCGTCAAGGTTTTTCTCATCCGTCCAGTCCTGACCAAGCGGGTTAGTACCGTTGATGAGCTTGAAGTTCCGCGTGCCTAATTTACCATCCGCTCCCGGATAGCGCAGGTGCCAGGCAAACTGGTAACCCGTGCCTTCAATTTCAATATGGTCTTCACCCGGGGCAATATCGGCCATCACATCATTCCAGGCATCCAAACCGCCAACTACAAGGAAAGTCATCACAACTGCAGGTATTGCCGTCCAAATGATTTCAAGTTTGTTGTCGTGCGGAAGGTAGAGCGGCTTACGGCCACGGGCTCCCTTGTATTTGAAAGCATAATAGAACAATGCAATCTGGGTAAGAAAAAACACAATCCCCGTAAAGAAGAGTGTAATGTTGAATAAGCTATCCAAACTTTTTCCGTGCTCCGATGCAGATTCATGGGGGCCGTAACCCAGCATGTAGTTTTTATAGTAGCCTGCGGAAATAATACAAGCTACAAGGAAAATGATCATAAACACCAGCGAATAGTTCGCATTGCGTCTGTTGACCATTTCCTGCATATCTTCCTCACCCCGTATCTTGGAAGCAAGTTCGGTTACCTTTCCAATCTGGATGGCAATGATTGCGATCAGTGCGATGCAGAGTATTGTTAAAAGAGCTGTCATTATTGCAAAGTTTATATCCTTTGGATACTTTGTTCTACAAATTTACTCCGATA
>JBJXFD010000036.1:0-30585 GCA_046153985.1 Saprospiraceae bacterium | reverse complement strand
GGCAATTTCAAAGCAGGCAACCAAACGCATCTCGATTTTGCGGATATTGATGCCGATGGCTGGCTGGATGTGGTGGTGGGAAATTTCAGCGGCGGCATTTCCGTTTTCCGGACGGATATTGAAGCGGTGCTTGTGGATACGGAGGCGCCGGAACTGGAAACTACCCGAATTTCCGTTTTTCCTAACCCTGCTTCCGGGGAGTTCTCGTTACAGTTGAAAGTAAACGAAACCGGTGAAAAGCAGTTTTTGCTATACGATGCAGCAGGGCGTTTGCTTGCAAAAAGCATCCAGGGCGATAATTTGTGGCGGATAAATGTGGAAGCTTTCAGCGCAGGTATTTATTTTGTGAAAGTCATCAGCCGACAAGGCGTTTTTTCAACGACAACGATCATTCAATAGATTGCACTATGGCGAGGATAAAGCTTACTGACGATTTGAAAAAGGCCATCAGCGGTTTGTCGTCTGTACAAAAAGACAAGTTGTTGTTTCGGTTGATAGCCGGCAATCCTGCTCTGGCTCATAAGTTGATCTTTGAGTTGCTGGAAGGCGGAAACACCCAGGACGACCGCCGGGCTGTGGCAGCTACGGAAATCACCAATGCCCTCGCTGATCACAAAGCGCACTACCATTCTCCAGGTATTTTGCTCTTGCTTTTGCGCGACCTGAGCGGTGTCATCAACCGCCATGTAGCGACAACCCGCGATAAATACGGCGAAGTAGAATTAAACTTGTTGTTGCTGAATGAAGCTTTCGACCTTTTTGGGGATAAAATTCGTCCGGTAAACTATCAAAGATCCCACACCTTCAACCAATACGTTGTAAAAAGGGCCCTAAAACTATTGACGCTGATCGAAAAAATGCACGAGGACATGCGCCTCGATTTTAAATCAGATTTAAAAAAGTTGGGAAAACACATCGCAGTTCAACCGACAACAATGATGGTTGCCAAAGATTTAGCGCTGGATGTGAACCGGCTCTTGCATCCCAATAATTGAGTGTCTGTCTTTATAGCCCGATAGCTGCGTTCATTTCGACTTCGCTCAATGACCGGCTGTTGAGCGAAGTCGAAACAAAAATTGGTCATCCCGCCCGAGCGGGACTCCCACTTTTGGGCCTTCGCATGCCTTGCTCTCGAACTCTAAAGCTCAGACACTGGACTAAGATAGGCAAAACTGGTTACTCACGATAAAACCCGATTGTTATGAAAAATTATGTTTTAACGCTGCTACTGTTTTTCGGCATGATCCTGAATGCCCAAACGGCAAAAGAGCAAATCAACGCACAAGTCTGGAAGCCTTTTATCCGCCATTTTTCAGAAGGAAATACGGACGCGTTCATGGCCTTGCACTCAAAGGACGTCATCCGCTTTGGCCTTGAAGGCAAACCGGCTGCAATGGATTGGGAGACGTACCGCGCCGGTCAGCTACGCGGCGACGACCGCGACCGACAGGAAAAACGCAAACGAACAATTGACCTGCGGTTTGAATACCGCGCTGCCGTGGATTCATTCGCTTATGAAACTGGGTTTTACCGCACTTCCTATGAACAGGAGGGCAAGCCCCGCCAGGATTATTATGGTAAATTTAATGTCATTCTAAAAAAAGAACAGGGGCAGTGGAAAATCCTGCTGGATTCTGATCATGGAGGCATTTCTGAAGCAGATTTCTGGAAAGCGCAACCCCTTGAAGGACCTCAGTCTTTGATGTTTGTCACAGGCTCCGATTTGGCAGTCGGTTCCAAAATGCTCCAAAAGCAGGTGCTGGTTAACGCAAGCCCTGAAACTGTCTACAACGCCTGGACCACGTCGGAAGGCATTCGCCGCTTTTTGGAAGTCAGCAGCAAAATTGAACTAAAAATCGGAGGCGCTTACGAACTTTATTTCGCTCCTGATGCCCCTCCTGGCTCAAAAGGGTCAGAAAATTGCCAGATCCTGAGTTTTTTGCCGAATAAGATGCTTTCTTTTTCCTGGACTGCCCCGCCCAGCTATCCTATAATTCGCAACGGCCTCCATAAAACTATTGTGGTCATCCAATTAGAGCCGGCAGCAAACGGCCAAACGACTTGCACGCTCTACCACCACAACTGGCCAGCTGATTTTAGCGGCGACTGGCCTAAAGTTTATGACTATTTCGACAAAGCCTGGAGTGCTGTTTTGGGGGCTTTGAAGGAGAAGGTGAAGAATGGTTAATGGTAATTTGTTACTGGTTATTGGTAGTAGGTTCGATGGTTCGTATTTTGATCGTGTTCTCACCAATAACAAATAACAAATAACTAAAACTCCAGCTTTAGCTGAACCCCTTCCGTCGAGCGCTCCCGGGCCAGGTTGGACACGGTCACACCGAGCAACCTCACTTTTTCTACCTCCTGGCGGTTTTGTTCAAGTAGTTCGTATACCGTGGCGATGAGTGCCTCAAGATCATGTAGTTCGCTGCCGAAGGTTTTGCTGCGGGTAATTTGCCGGAAATCTGAGGATTTGATTTTCAGGGTAACTGTGCGGCCAAAGTTGTCGTGTTTGAGCATGTATTCGTGAACGATGCCGGCGATATGCGCCAATTTTTCTTTCATGACATCAAGGTCGGAAAGGTCTTCAAAAAAAGTGCGTTCTGCCCCAATGGATTTGCGAATGCGGTTTGGATTGACTTCCCGCCGGTCGTCGGCCCTGACAATTCGGTAGTAGTGTTGTCCGGCTTTTCCAAAATATTGTGCCAGGTCGGCTTCGGCCCATTGCCGCAGGTCTGTGCCGTTGTGAATGCCCAGCGCTTTCATTTTTTTTGCGGTCGCTGCGCCAATGCCATGAAATTTTTCAATGGGCAGTTGTCCCAGGAAATGGTCCGCTTCTTCCGGGGTAATGACTTTGATGCCGTTGGGTTTATTGACACCGGAAGCGACTTTCGCTAAAAACTTGTTGAAAGAAACGCCCGCAGAAGCTGTCAATTGGGTGGTTTCAACAATGCGCTTCAGGATGGCTTTGGCAACCAGCGTTGCCGAACCAATGCCCATTTTGTCGTTGGTCACATCCAAATAAGCTTCGTCTAAAGACAGCGGTTCCACGAGGTCCGCATATTCATAAAAGATGTCCCGGATTTGGCGCGACACCTCTTTGTAGACGTCGAACCGCGATTTGGTAAAAATGAGTTCGGGGCACATGCGCTGAGCTACTACGCTGGGCATGGCAGAACGAACGCCGTAGCGCCGCGCTTCATAACTCGCCGACGCCACCACGCCGCGCATGCCCGAGCCGCCCACCACGACAGGTTTTCCACGCAACGCCGGGTTGTCGCGTTGCTCCACGGAGGCATAGAAAGCATCCATGTCTATGTGGATGATTTTCCGGTCAGGCATTTGTGTCTGTCTTTAGAGCTCGATAGCTGCGTTATGCGAAGAACCAAAATCGGTCATTTACGGAAAAGTAAACTTCCGTTTTTGGTTCTTTGCATGCCTTGCTCTCGAACTCTAAAGAGCAGACACAGGAATAAATGGAAAGATACACACACACATTAAAGTAGGAAACAAAAAAAGGAATAAGCGGGTGCTTATTCCTTTCGAGAAAAAAAGTGTGTGTTTGGTACGAGATAGCCTCTATTTTAACAAAAGCTCATTTGCTTTTTTATGATCGGCAAGGAATTGCTCCAGGCCGATGTCGGTCAGGGGGTGTTTCAGCAGCCCCAGAATTGCAGAGAGCGGGCAGGTTACAACATCTGCACCTGCGCGGGCACAATCCACAATGTGTTTGGCATTCCGAATCGAAGCTGCCAAAATTTGTGTATCAAACCCTTGAATCGCGTAAATTTCGGCAATATCTTTGATTAATTCAACCCCATCCCACGAAATATCATCAATTCGACCGATAAAGGGGGATAGATAGGTGGCGCCGGCCTTGGCGGCAATGATGGCCTGCCCCGCAGAAAACACAAGGGTACAGTTGGTGCGAATGCCGCGATCGGCGAAATAACTCATTGCTTTGATGCCGTCTTTGATCATGGGAATTTTCACCACGATGTTCGGCGCGAGGTCGGAAAGTCGCTCTCCTTCTTCTACCATACCTTTGAAATCAGTAGAGATGACTTCAGCGCTGACGTCGCCATCTACTATTTCGCAGATGGCCCTGTAATGTTCCATCACATTTTTATCTCCGCTGATGCCTTCTTTGGCCATCAGAGAAGGATTTGTGGTCACACCATCGAGTATGCCGAGGTCTTTGGCTTCTTTAATCTGTTCAAGACTGGCAGTGTCAATGAAAAACTTCATGGTATGGTGTTGTGTAGTTTGTATTCAGGAAGGCACGTAATAATAATATGGTGAGCAACACAGCACACCGCTCAACTTCCTTACCCTTGCTGCGTTTCCGCCCTGGGGGGGTTCGAAAGGAGCTGGTAGCGTGCCACCCACCGGGGGCAAAGGTAAAATTTTGCCGGATACGAACAAAAAAAACGGCAAAGGATAATTTTTTTCTCTTTCCGGGGCAGGGATGGAACTTTTTGGAGCGGAAGCAAGTTCAGCCGTTATACATTTCAAAATAGTTCAGGTTAACAACGAAACGCCACAACAATGGTCATGCTCAATCACAACGAAACCATGCAGCGCAATTACCAACTGTTTGAAGCAGAAATGCTTCCACAGATTGATGCGCTGTACACGTTCGCGTACCACCTGACCTATAATGAGGCGGATGCGAATGACCTGGTGCAAGACACCTACCTGCGGGCATGGAAAGCAATTCACCAGTACAATGAAGGTACGAATGTAAGAGCCTGGTTGTTCACCATTCTGAAAAACACCTTCATCAACAAACGTCGCCGGGAGAAAACCCGCCCGACTCCGGTTGAGTTGACCGACTTAGTCAAACCCGCTGAAAGCAAAAAAGGCGCCAACGAAAACATCTTAGTCAAAGATTCTTTTCGCGACGCCATGGGCGACGAAGTCACCCAGGCCATCAACGCCTTGCCGGTTGCTTTTCGGTTAGTGATCCTGTTGTGCGACATTGAAGGGTTTACTTACGAAGAAATTGCTGCCATTCTCCGCATCCCGGTGGGTACCGTGCGTTCGCGTTTGCACCGCGGACGGAACCTGCTGAAAAACAACCTGAAAGACTATGGACGTTCTTTGGGTTACGGGAAGGACGAAGCGGCTTGAATTGATTTTACTCATTGATAAATAATTATTAACGCCGCTATTCAGCGGAATACTCCTGAAAAGCCCACACCTGTTCGTTTTTGAATATTTTCGGCACCGTAAGCGCCAAAAAAATTCGGGAACAAGCGATGGTTGTCGGGCTTTTTCTTTAAAACTGTAAGTGTTATGAACGCAGGAAAATGGCATATCTCTTGCCTGGTCAACAGGCGCCGGCCCTCCGCAGGGGGAATGGGGGATCAGCTGTTTCCCTGTGTTCAGGACACACCATGCGGCGGAGAAAAAGGAGATTCCCCGGGTAGTTTCAAAACTGTGTGCCATGCGAATTGATCAAAATTACCAGGACCTCGTCCAGAAAGTGATGATGTACCTTGACAACGAACTTAGCGAAAGCGCCGAAAGAGACCTGCTAAAAGAATTGCGTTCCAACCCGGCCTACATGGAATTGTTGGATCAGGAGCAATCCTTCAGAGAGCTCATCAAAAATAAACTTCAGCGACGAAAACCTTCACCCGCCTTAGTCCAATCCATCAAGGACAAAATTAAAATCGTCGCGCCGATATAGGCTTTTCCGTTTCATATCTAGTTTACACCGCTTATCCTTGAAGATGGCAGCTTGCAGATTTTCCCTGCTGTTGACGTTGCTCTTGTCGTTTTGTGCGGCTTCCGCCGGCGCACAGGAGATGACATTCCTGCGTTTTACCCTCTTGCTGGGTGAAGCGGGATTAGACTATCTTCAACCGTTAGATGCCGGCTATCGCGAGATCAAAACCGCCAAAAATAAGTTCCAGCATTGTGATTTTGCCATGTACTCCCGGCAGGAAAAATTGGAAATCCGCTTTTTGATTGAACCGGTTCGGGATACGAATGAAGTTTTGAATCCGCAATTGCGGTGTATGGGATTAGTCACGCACTTAGCTTCCAACGACGAAGATGCCGCCATCGCCGTTCACAACATTCCCGGGGCGCCTTACAACGCCGATTGGGCCAAAGCTTTTTTCTTTCAGCCCAAGCCCAATTTCGGCGGCGAATGGCTGCATTGCAAAATGCTGGCCTTGTACAAGGAAGGCCGCGGCCTGGCGTTTGTTTTTTATTTTTTCAATGAAGCGGATGAGGGGCTGGATCAGCGGGAATTGTTGTTGCAGTACCGTTGATATAGTGCCTGAATGGTGTAAATTTGCTACGACCTAACCAAACGTAGTACATGGAACCAATCAGTGCATTCGACATGCTCAAAATTGGTGTGGGGCCTTCCAGCTCGCACACCTTAGGCCCCTGGCGGGCTGCCGAACGCTTCGTTAACGAAATAAAAACCGCCGGTTTGCTGGATCAAACGGCTTCCCTTGCGGTACACCTCTATGGCTCGCTTGCCCTGACCGGAAAAGGGCACGGAACGGACATTGCCGTGCAGCTTGGCCTTTGCGGACAAGACCCGGAGTTCATCCCAATTGAGGATGTCAGCGCCATTCCGCAACGGATCAAAAATGAACAAAGCCTGCTTTTTGCCGGCGTTTGTGCGATTCCGTTCAATCCCGCGCTGGATATTCTGTTTCATATCTCCGAAAGTTTGCCCTTTCACGCCAATGGACTGATTTTTCAAGCGTACGATGGCAAAAACCAGCTCATTCACGAAGCCATTTTTTACTCTGTTGGCGGCGGATTTGTCGTCAAGGAAGGGGAGGAGTTGGGGCAAAATGCCGTTCGCCTGCCGCATCCCATCGTGACGGGAGAGGAACTGATGCAATATTGCCTGCACGAAAATACTTCGATCTGGGAGTTGGTGCTGGAAAATGAAAAAGCCTGGCGCTCGCCGGCTGAAGTCAAATCCGGGTTGTTGCGCATCTGGTCGGTCATGAAGGAATGTATTTACCGGGGCTGTCACCAGAATGGCATCCTGCCGGGTGGGTTGGACGTGGTACGGCGCGCGCCTTCCATGCACAAAAAGTTGATCGGCGACCGCGCTTACGGCAATGCTGACGAATGGATCGCTGCCATCCGTAGCGCCCCTTACAGCTTTTCGGAAGTTTCCAGGTGGATCAGTTGTTTTGCCATCGCAGTGAACGAAGAAAACGCCAATTTCGGGCGCATTGTCACAGCGCCAACGAATGGTTCTGCCGGCGTGATTCCGGCTGTGCTGGCCTATTATATCTGTTTTGCAAAACCCGAAGCGACCGACGACGACATCGTTAAATTCTTGTTGGCTGCCGCCGAAATCGGGAGCATTTTCAAAAAAGGCGCCACCATTTCTGCGGCGATGGGCGGCTGTCAGGCCGAAATCGGCGTTTCTTCAGCCATGGCCGCTGCGGCGCTGTGCGAAGGCTTGGGTGGCAGCGTCGGACAATCCCTGATGGCTGCCGAAATCGCAATGGAGCACCACCTCGGCCTCACCTGCGACCCTATCGGCGGCCTCGTGCAAATCCCCTGCATCGAACGCAACTCGATGGGCGCCATCAAGGCCATCACCGCCGCCAATCTGGCCGTCGAAAGCGATCCCTCCAACGCCAAAGTTTCGCTGGACAGCGTCATCAAAACGATGTGGGAAACCTCTAAAGATATGAATACCAAATACAAAGAAACCTCGCTGGGGGGGCTGGCGGTGCATATTTCGATTGTGGTGCCTGAGTGTTGATACATCATCAATTATCAATCATGTAATCGTCAATCATCAATAAAAATGGGGTTGTTGATGATTGATGAGATTTGATTTTTGATGTGGGAGGAGGGGGTGGCTGGCGAGAGGGTTTTGGGGTTTTTATGGCAAATGGGTTTATACATTTATCATCCTGACATCATCGGGGATCAAATGCTACTTTTGGACAAGTAAGCAAAGTGCGCATTTTGTATTGTGCTGAAGGTGAGTCCTCGGCACCTGATGGTGCGCATTTTGTATTGTTGTTGGCGTTTAAGACGGGCTCTAAAATTATAAGCAATTCACTTTTAATAGCTTAATGTTTAAACAGTTGATCTTTTGCAAAATTTAGGCATTTTCTTTACTTTTGTTTATGCGTTCGAAAAGTACGCATATTAACGTGTTAGCAACAACTTTAAGACCGAACTTAAAAAAACAGAAATGACAATTAACTCAGTAAAAATAATCTTGCTAATTTTTGTATCTAGTATATTCCATTCTTGCAATGGACAAGTGAAATCTGAACACAAAAAGACTGAAACAGAAACTATAGAAATTGGCAAAGTGGTTTCTGAATTCGATAATCAAATTTGGAGAATATTTCAAGACTCAAAAGGAAAGTATTGGTTTGGGAGTAATGGAAAAGGCGTCTATTATTTAGACGGAAATGAGCTGACACTATTTACAACAACAGACGGAATAGTGAACAATACAGTACGTGGGATTCAAGAAGATACTAAGGGAAATATATACATTGAAACACCTGAAGGAATAAGCAAATTTGACGGAAAGCAATTCACTACTTTAAAGGCAAATAAATCTTCTTATAACCAATGGAAACTGAATCCTATTGACCTATGGTTTGGATACAATGCTAACGATATATACCGTTATGATGGAGATTCTCTTTTTCAATTAAAATTACCTCGAAAAGATTTAAAAAAAGCATTTGGAGTTGATAGCTTAAACATCTATTCTAGTGGAGATAATCCTTATGCAGTTTATAGCGTAAATAAAGACAAAGAAGGAAATATTTGGTTTGGAACCTTTCTAGCAGGTGCTTTCCGATATGATGGAAAATCTTTTTTGTGGTTCGATGAAAAAGAACTTTCTATACTTCCAGATGGAATGGGCCCTGGTGTGCCATCAGCTCCTGGCGTGCGCTCAATCATTCAAGACAAAGATGGATATTTTTGGCTGAGCAATTTTATAAGCAAATATAAAATCGAAGCGGACACATCAGCGTATAAAAAATTAAAGGGAATTGAAAAAGACAAACCTAAGTATTTCAATTCCGGATTGTCAGATAATCAAGGGAATTTATGGATAACAACATATAAAGGTGGTGTCTGGAAGTATGATGGCGAAACAGTGTCAAAGTTTGAAATCAATAGTGAAATAGAAGAAGTTTTACTAATTACAATCTACCAAGACAAAAACGGGAATTTGTGGTTAGGGACAGATAATGACGGAGTTTACAAACAAAATGTAGACAAGTTTGAAAAGTTTAAACTAAAAAAATAAAAGCAGCCGCTAACAGCAGTTTGGCAAAATGGCGGGTTTAGTGCTAAATTCAAAGGCAGTTCTTCGATTGAACTTTTGTGCAAAACTGTACATTTGTGCTTCGATTTCCGCCACTTCGCCAAGCTGCAAAACGTTATGCGTCACTCTATGAAACACTTTACGTAGATGAACTATAAGACATATAAACCACATAAAGACTTAGAATCCATAGTCAAATTTTATTGGACATTGGAAGTGCCTTTTGATCCCAAAAATCAAAAGCAAAAAATTGTACCTGACGGTTGTATAGAAATGACTTTCAATTTTGGCGACAAGATCAAAAGATACACTTCAGAAACTGATTTTTTCCTTCATCCCAATGCAATGGTAATGGGACAAAGAACAAAATCATATTTCATTTTACCGGCTGGGAATGTTGACACTTTCGCAATCTGTTTCTATCCCATTGGATTTATAAACTTCGTTAATACACCGCTTGAAGACCTGGTTGATAAGGAAACCCCTATTTCTGAACTTTTCGGACAAGCAGAAGCCTATGAATTAGAGCAACAAATGACACAAGCTATTGACGCTCAACAAAGAATTGACATTATTGAAACCTTTTTTCTGAAAAAACTTAATGAAAAAACTACGATTAGTAATATCGTAAAATCAACCGTTGATGCTCTTCTCAAAACAAACGGAACCACGCCTATCAATGTTCTTTTGAAAAATGAAATTTCAAAACGAAGACAGCTTGAAAGACATTTTAAAAAACAAATTGGCATTAGCCCAAAGCAGTTAGGCAAAGCTATTCGACTGCAAACAACTTTAAACTTATTGCTCAACAAAAAATCAGAAAAACTCACAGATATTGCTTACGAAAGTGACTACTTCGACCAAAACCATTTTATAAAAGATTTTAAAGACCTTGTTGGAATTACACCAAAGGAGTTTTTAGACAATGAGCATATGGCACTTTCTGCTCTTTTTTACAAATAATTTTGAAGTGTCGCATTTCTACTATTCCGGTTTCTTGTTCGCTTATAACTTTGCACCTGAATTAAAATTAACACATCAATGACAGTCAAAACACTAATATTAGCTTCAGTGGTTTCTGTAATGTGTTTTGTTTCGTGCAACCATTCGGGCAAGACAAATTCTGAGGCAACGACAAAAGACACTTTAACAAATTCAAAGGAAAAAGACATGAAGAGTTACCTTTCAATCTTTGAAATCCCAGCAACAGACATTTTCCGGGCAGTCAATTTTTATCAAGCAATTCTGGACATCAAAATAGAGAAAATGGATATGCCTGAAATACAAATGGGAATACTCCCTTATGAGGGACAAATGGTTACAGGTGTCATTATCAAAGCAGATGGTTTCAAACCTTCCGCTGATGGGGTTACCATATATTTAAATGGTGGGGACAATCTTCAGGTTATTCTTGACAAGGTTGAAAAAGGTGGTGGAAAAATCCTTATTCCAAAGACACTTCACGCAGACGAAAGCGGATATTTTGCAACCTTCATTGATTCAGAAGGGAATAAAATTGGACTTCATTCACCGAATTAAACAGCGATGATTTTAAGCCGACAAGACCAAACAAAAGTATTATGTACAACTTTTCATACTTTAAAGAAAAAGACAAGCAAACCATTTTGGATTTCATAGAAGAAAATCCGTTTGCTTTTATGGCAGGCAGTTTTTTATCGGGTAAACAAGTGGCAACCCAGATACCCGTTTTGCTTGAAGAAAGGAATGGAGAACTGTTTTTACAAGGACACATTATGAGAAACACAGACCACCATAAAGCTTTTGTTGAAAACCCAAACGGACTTCTGTTGTTCACCGGTCCGAGCTGCTATGTAAGTGCGTCCTGGTATAGCAATCCTCAAATTGGGTCAACCTGGAATTATATGAGTGTGCACATAGCAGGTCAAGTCAATTTTATGACTGATGAAGAGCTAATTGGTTTTATGCGAAAACTGACTTTAAAGTTTGAAAAAGGTAATACACAGTCATTGACATTCTATGACAACCTTCCTGATAGTTTTTTGAGTAAAATGATGCCTGCCATCGTCGGTTTTGAGATTAGGGCAGACAACATTGAGAATGTTTTCAAACTAAGCCAAAACAGAGATGAAAAAAGTTATTTGAATATTATTTCCAAACTTGAAGAACGAGGTGGTCAAAGTACTTTGATTGCCACAGAAATGCGAAAGAGAAAATCTGAACTATTCCCTGCAGGTATTGAATGGGATGGCTCCAAATTTGACTCTTAGGCAATAGGTGTCAAATCACAAAGAACAATGGAAATTAAAAAACTTAACCATAACGAAGTTTCAGATTTCAGAAGTTTGGTAGAAATTTTCAAAAATGTATTTGAAAACGAAGAGCAAATAACTGACAACGAGCAATTGGGTAAACTACTCTCTAGCCCCGACTTTATGGTGTTTGTTGTAAGGCAAAACAACAAGATTGTCGGTGGCTTGACCATCTATATTTTACACAGATATTATGGTACAAAACCAGTTGCTTATATTTATGATGTTGGTGTAACCCCTGAGTTTCAAGGTCAAGGTTTTGGCAAGGCTTTGATTGCAGAAGTTTGCAAATATTGCAAAGACAATGGATTTGAAGATGCTTATGTGGAAGCAGAAAGTGACGACATTGATGCGGTGAACTTTTACAGGAAGACAAAATTTAGAAGCGAAATGAATGCAATACACTTTACTTACACTTTTGATAATGAAAGTTGAAAAAAGAAAAGAGCGAACGCATAACACGGGTTTGGCAAAAGAGGCGGTTCAGTGCTTCGTATTACAATTTTTCGTATAATTGAAGTGCGGTTCTTCGTATGAAGTTTGGTGATGAAAATCGCCACCTTCGCCAAGCCCGAAAACGTTAGACTTATTTGGACAATTGAAAAATTAATGACGACTTTTTTAATTCCTCACTCATGCCCCTCCTGCAAAACCCCGAATTCCCTCATCAACCCCTGAACAACCACCTTTCGAATATGCGCCAATTTCATCAAATACTTCAACCGCTGCACATTGGCTTTTTCCAAGCGGTCGGTCATCTTGATCAGGCTTGCAAGTTCTTCTTTTCCAATGCTTTCTACCTGCCTTTTTTGAATAAGCAGTTTGTATTCAGCCCAAAAATCGTTAGAGAATCCGGTGTTGTTTATTTTTTGAAGCAACGCCCTTTCTTTGCTTTTCTCCGGCATATTGACAACCTATTAGCCTTTAAGCGCAGATGGTTTTACCTCCAAACTCACCCTTTTCAACGTATTCAGCCCGATATGCGGCCAGTTAATTGGCAAGGAAAGATCGAGCTTGCTGGGGAAAATGATATTGATGTTCTGTGCGTATTGCAGTCGGAGTTCACCCGAGCCCTGTATTTTTGAAATCCAGTAATCAACCGTCATTTGAGTGGTATTGAGTTGGGTACCATCAAATCCGCCGCCTACAAATGGAACACTGAGCAGTCCTCCGGTGCCATTCCGGGTAGACAAAGCAAGGTGATTTGTGCTGGCAAAATTTACGCCTTTGTTCGCATTAATCAAGGTTTCGTTCGGCCGGGTGGGAATAAAATCCGGATAGAAAGGATAGCCCTCATCGCTATGCGTGGGCGACTCATACGTATCAATGGTGTATTCCACGGGCATACCCCGGCTGGGATCTACGGGAGTGGGGCTGCTGTTGTTTCCGTCGGCAGGAATATTGGGCGCGCTCAGCGCTTCTGTCGTCCCAAGGCACAACATGGCGTTTCCATGCGGAATTGTTCCCATCCGGGCGATTTGGAAATTGGCGTTTCCGTAACCCGCCAGGTTGGTAATATTCAATAACATGCCTTGTTCTGCATGGATGGGAGTACCTTTGGAAAAACCACGCTCTTCGAAAAATTTCGTGATTTCGGCATAATTAGGATTGGAGGAGTCAACGCCGGCACTTACAATTCTTTGCTCGTATAGGACCGCCCCGATTTGCTGAATTTCCTGCTCGACCGGAGAAAAGGAATTTTCTCTTCTATAAAGTCCCCGATTCAAGGTAACGCTTATGGGCTGAAACGTAATCATTTCGATATAAGGGATCGTTTCCAGAACAAATCCATGTCCACTATTAAAAAAATTGGGCTCCCCGTCACTTGTCAATGGCCCCGGAACTGCAATGAGGTTCCATCCCTGGCCGGGATCATTGGTCCAAACCCCGGCAAAGTCATAAAGCGGCCCAAGTAAGGTTGCTGCGTTTTTGTCTTGTAAGGACAGATCCCGAAAAGGAGGAAGGAAGCTTAGTGGATTCATAACTGCCGAATTGTGATAAGTTAGTTGATAAGATTGGGTGGCTAAGGTATTATTTTTTAATACAATAAACAATAAAAAGTCATTTGTAATACAAAATAAATCGTTGGCATTTTTATACCTTGGCCACTTGTTGGTGAGTATAATGTAATGACAAAAATCGGACTCATTGACTTTGACCAATTAAAACAAACCCAAGGCTCCGTTTCAACATTTTCCACTTATGATTAATCCACTGATAAAAGAAGCCATACCTGAAGAAAGCAACTTTATGACATTCAAGTCAGCTGTTGCGCAGTACGATTTGGGTAATTTCCCGGACTATATTTTGGAGAATTACGGCGATGAGGTCATCTGCGTCTTCGAAAAAGATGTCAATGCAAAAAGCCTGGAAATAGATGCGCTATTCCTCTCTGACTCCTGTAGTGGCGTTGTTTTTTTGAAGAACTTATCTGTTGATGGCTTTTTCATTCAGGAGGAAACGGATTATGGCCCCCTCGTTGTGGTTGTGGGCAATTTCAAAGCAAAAAATATTTTTGTAAGCGGTGGGGATTGTTATTTCCGGGGCCGCGTAGAGGCGGATCAAACCTTGGTGGCAGGGGTTTATAATCACGGGGAATTGAATATTAGCGGAATCATTGAAGCTGAATTGATCCTTTCTTTTGATCATTCATTTACCTATGTTCGAAGAAACATCCGAAAAGGCATCGTTTTGGGTTTGAGTCCGTCAATAGATGATCCGGAGTTTCAGCGCTATGAGATGCAGGATGTTTTGGAGAGGAAATATTATTTAGCCAGCGAAGACTTTATTTACATAGATAAAGTTTTGAAGGCTTTAAGAATCGGGCTATCCTTGCTTAAAAGCACGGTTATATTGACGCCGCTGGAAAAGCGACTTTTGAAGGCAAAACAATCCAACACACGAAAGGCAGATCTTTCTGGCCTGGCCTTAAAAGCAATCCCAAAAGCAGTTTTTGAGCTTACCGATCTAACTGAAATTAATTTATCTTTTAATTATATTAGTGACCTTCCCGAAGCATTGGCTGGTTTAACTCAATTAGAGAAAATTCAGTTGATGGATTGTGAATTTCAGCAATTTCCCGATGTATTGCTTCGTATGCAAACGCTCACAGAAATTGACCTCAGTAAAAATGCAATATCTGTTTTGCCGGAGACCCTGGTTAATTTACCAAATTTGAAAAAAATAAGTTTGTATAAATGCCATTTGACTGGTTTTCCGGAAGTTCTTTATGAATTGAAAAGCATTGAAGCACTCGATCTTTCTTATCAGGAAGAAAACCCTGGTTTTGTAATAAATAAGCCTTTGCCTAAGTTGAAAATACTCAACCTCAGCAATAGCTTTGGTGCGTCCATTCAGGCTCCGCTACCAAATTTGCAAAAGCTGAACATGAGGAACTGTTCGTTAAAAGCCTTCCCTGAGCAGATTAAAGCTTGCAAAAAATTGAAAAGTCTTGACCTCTCAATCAACAGAAATATACCGGAATTTCCAGTAGAAATTGCCGATTTTCAAAATTTAGAGGAGCTTTGCCTGAGTCTTAATTATCATAAACCGGATAATTTTGAGGGTTGGAATGCTTTGCCAAAACTAAAGCAACTATTGGTTCAATTCCCAGGCCATGCGCCTGATTGGTTTTTAGACATTCTAAAAATTGAGCAATGGTCAACCTTGTTGATTGAAGGGAATATTGAGAACCCTGCAATATGGAGGGAAATCCTGAAAAGAAAATCGCTTAAAAAATTGGCTAAAGTAAACCAATTTGGGGAAGAGGTTCTGGATATTGAAAAAGGAAGAAAGCAATTGAAGGTGGTTTAGAGTCTATGCTTCGGCCTCAAAGTGCTGTGCAGACAACTGCATCCTGGACCCAGCGGCATGTTTGTACTCATGGTGAGCAGCGCAAAAGGCAATAAAGTGCTGCACAGTCAAAAATTATGAAGCAGTAAAAAGGAGCGAGGCTGTCTCATAACGTTCATGAGGCAGCCTCTTTTTTCACTAAGAGAGAAGATAGAGGTAACCCCTTTTTAAAAAGGGGTCACCTCTGCCACCGCTACCTTCGGAAAAATTATTGATTCACTTTAATCTCAGGTGAAGTTGGAGCAGCACCGCCGGCTACTTCGCCCGTCAGATAAAGGAACGTCTGCGGCGGGTTAGTGTTAGCCGTGATCGTCACTTTCTGGTTGCGCTTGCCGCCTTTACCTTTAGAATCGAATTCAACCGTTACCTGGCTGCTTGCGCCTGGAGCGATCGGCTCACGTGGCCATTTCGGAACCGTGCAACCACAGCTGCCTTTTGCGTCAGCAAATACCAACGGCTCAGAGCCAGTGTTTTTGAATTTGTAGGTATGGGCAACTTTTTCCCCATCCTGAACCGTACCGAAATCGAATGTAGTTTCTGCGAATTCCATCGTGGTGGTTGGGCCACTTGGAACCGGAACTGCAGAAGCGTCCGGAGTTTGTGCAGCAGGATCAACAGCAGCATTCGGGTTAGCCGGTTGAACACCCGTATTTTCGATGTTCTGGCGGGCAGCGTCACGAACGTCGCTGCTGGAGTTTTGGCAGCTTGCCAGTGCAACCAGCACCGCTACAGCCATGATTGACGTTTTGAAAGTCCTCAACATATCAGAAGTCATTTTTAAGTTACAAAAAATTAGTTGCCAAAAAGCGGCGCAAAATTAATTGATTCTGTTCATAATTTCACACCGATGACCATGCAAAGATATTGAGAAGGCTAAGAATGCCCTGTTAATGGGCATTCAATGATTGTTAACGAGCTGTTAATGCTTGAAAACCAGCAGCATCGCGGGTATTTAGACAGTATTCAGCGCCTAATCCGCCTTTTCGTGCGGCACAAACGCCATACAGGATATCGCCTATTCCTTCTTTGCTGTGCGCATCGGGATTGATGCTGAGCAGGACGCCTTTTTCCAGCGCGTAAGGAATCCAGCGCCAGTCGAGGTCGAGCCGGTAAGGACTTGCATTGATCTCAATGGCCACCCGGTTGGCGGCGCAGGCATCAATTACTTTTTTATGGTCAATCGGGTAACCTGGGCGAGAAAGCAGGAGCCTGCCGGTAGGGTGACCCAGTATCGTCGTATAGGGGTTTTCAATGGCGGCCAACAAACGGCGGGTCGCTTTTTCTTCGTCCATGCGCAGGTTGGAATGTACTGAGGCAATAATGAAGTCGAATTGCTTCAACAACCCTTCTTCATAATCTAAAGCGCCATCATTCAGGATGTCACTTTCAATGCCTTTAAAAATGCGGAAAGGCGCCAGTTCCAAATTTAATTGATCAATTTCGGCCATTTGCTGCAAAACGCGTTCCGGCTGGAGTCCGTTGGCATAAAAAGCTGCTTTGGAGTGGTCGGTAATCCCTATGTAACCATAACCCAGCGATTTAGCATGCAGGGCCATTTCCCGCAGGGTATGCTGCCCGTCGCTGTAAGTTGTATGGGTATGGATGACGCCCTTGATATCGGCGGCCTCTATAAGTTTGGGCTGTGTGGAAATACTTAATGACCAGGCCTCACTGCGCAATTCCGGCTCGATGAACTCAATTCCTGCTTTTTCAAAAACAAGGCGCTCTTCCGGCAGGTCTTTAAAATCCAACCCGGGAAACCGGCCAACAAAAGCTTCCAGAAATTCGGTGCTGCCGGTGTAGCGGAACAGCTTGGAGCCGAAAGCGGCTTCCGGGCAGTGAAAAATGGTAACAGGCAGCTCTTCATCTGCCATTCTTCCACTGATTCCGTACTCATCGAATGTCGCTTCCTGCAAAAACGGCAATTGGAGCAGTGCTTCTTTTTCGCCGTCCCAACCCAAAAGGATCTCTATTCGATCCACGATGTCCTCGCAACGCCGAATTGCGCCGCAAAGGCTGACTTTGGCGTCCGGAAATTGGGCGGACAGTTGTTGCACTAATTTCCCGGCGGGCGCGTACAAACCGCCATAGTGGAATTTATCCTTTGATCTAAGGAAATACTCCAGCAGCTTTTTTAGTTCTTCCTGCGATTTGGGGCCAAACCCTTTCAGTTCAACAAGTCGGTTTTCGTTGACGGCATACAGCAACTCGCCGGCTGTTTCAACGCCCAGTTCTTTCCATACTGCCAGCACTTTTTTTGGCCCGAATCCTTTGATAGTCAGCATGTCCTGAACGCCTCCTGGCGTCGTGGCCTTGTATTTTTCCAATGCTGCCATCTGCCCGGTATTCAGCAATTCCCGGATTTTGGCGGCAATGTTATCGCCTACGCCTTTGATCGCTGCAATTTCTGCATCGCTCATTTCAGAAAGCGGGCGCTCCGTTTTGCGCAGCGAGACATAAGCATTCTGATAGGAGCGAATTTTAAAGGGATTTTCCCCGTGCAACTCCATGATGTTGCCGAGCAATTGAAAAGCTTTTGCGATCTCTTTATTACTAAGCATAGTTCTGCCTTTTGCCAATTTGCCTTTTGCCTCCGTCAATTAACCCTTACTTTATCAACCTTTGCTTCCACGATCTCTTGTATGGCTTCCGGCAGCGCCGACAATAAATCGAAGCCGGTTTCCGCTTCGATGTCGTCAATGGAAACCCGGTAGTCCTGCCAGGGTTTGGAGTTGGCGCTGTTTTTATTTTCTGTCCACACGGCAATAATCCGGGTTTCTTCATCCACGCGTTCTACATCGTCTACGCCCTCGGGAATCACGACCAGCACTTTCCAGATATAGCGTGGTACCGTAACCCTGCCCCCGGCAATTTTTTCCCGGTAGCCTTCATCGCCGGTACCGCCTTTGCCGTGAACCCCCATGATCGTGTACACCTCGTTGCCTCGGAAGGCCAATTCGCGGGAATAAGATTCCATGTCTGCCCATAAGCCGCTGTTGTGTTCAGGTGCCTGTGGGATCATATTGATCATGTAGAACGTTGCCGAGTTGTCGGATTGCGTCACCGTCCGGTCAGCAGAAGGGCAATTGTGTCCGCGGTTGAAACCGGTGAGGCTGAAATTGTAATCGTAATAATCTACCTGATACCAGCCTTCCGGCAGGTTTTCATAGGCCCGGAAATCATCCTGCCGCGGCGCTTCGCCAACCCACTGCTCGTTCAGGTACCAACTGACCCAGTTGGGTGTGCCTTTGGAGCGGCTGTAAGACAACACGTATTGCGGCAATTCGATGAGGTAATTCTCTTCTTCGGCTTCTTCAGGCTGCGCGTCACTTGGGTTACCCATGAGCAGGTGATCATAACGGCTATCTTCCGTTTGGGTAGGCGCGGGCTCTTTTTCACAAGCTGCAAACAGCAATGCGAACAACATCCCGGTCAATGCCGGCAGGCGTTTTTGTATCATGTTCAGGCGTGTCAACGTTTTTCAATATAATAATCACTCCACACCAACTGCGTGTAAGACTTCCGTTTTTTTGAACTTAAATTCCTTGGTTGCTTTAACAAAAGAGACAAAGAGTGGGTGGGGATTTTCTACCGTACTTTTTAATTCCGGATGGAATTGCACCCCGATAAACCAGGGGTGGTCTTTTAATTCCACAATTTCTACCAAGTCCGAAGTCGGATTGATGCCACTCGGAATGAGCCCCGCTTTTTCAATTTGTTCGCGATAAGCGTTGTTGAACTCATAGCGGTGCCTGTGGCGTTCACTAATCTTCAGTTGCCCGTAGATGCTATGCGCTTTCGATTTGCGGCGCAGTTCGCAATCGTACGCGCCAAGGCGCATGGTGCCTCCCTTGGCGGTAATACCCTTTTGTTCAGGCATCAAATCAATGACCGGGTTTACTGCGTTCTGGTCAATTTCAGTGGAAGTGGCATCAGCAATGCCGAGTACGTTGCGCGAAAACTCCACTACCGCGCATTGCATGCCGAGGCAAATGCCAAAAAACGGAACTTTGTTTTCGCGGGCATACTGGATGGCTTTGATTTTTCCGGCGATTCCACGCTCTCCGAACCCGGGGGCGACGAGAATCCCGTCAAGTCCTTCCAGCATGTGTGCCAGTGTTTCTTCGTCAACGTCTAATTTTTCCGAGTGAATGGCGTCTACTTTTACCCGGCATTCATTCATGGCGCCAGCGAGAACGAAGGATTCGTAGATGGATTTATAGGCATCCTGCAGCTCATTGTACTTGCCAACCAAGCCGATTTTAACCTCCTGCGTTGGAGACTTCAGTTTGGTGAGGAAGGTTTTCCAGGCGCGCAAATTGGGCTCCTGTTTGTCGGGCAACCGCAGTTTGGAGATGACGGTTGTGTCTAAGTGTTCTTTCAACATGAGCATTGGCACGTCGTAAATGCTTTCTGCGTCCATGGCTTCGATGACGGAGCCGATTTCCACATTGCAAAACAGCGCCAATTTGCGCCGGATGTCAACACTTAACGGGTGCTCTGTGCGGCAAACCAAAATATCCGGCTGGATACCCGTTTTCTGCAATTCTTTAACCGAGTGTTGTGTTGGCTTGGTTTTCAGCTCTTTAGCAGCATTGAGGTAAGGGACCAAGGTCAGGTGGATCACGATGCAATTGTCGCGGCCCAATTCCCAACGCAACTGGCGCAATGCTTCCAGATAGGGAAGCGACTCGATGTCGCCAACGGTACCCCCCAATTCCGTTATGACGATATCGTACCGATTTTGGCTGCCCAGGAGTTTAGCGCGGCGTTTGATCTCGTCGGTGATGTGTGGAATGACCTGTACGGTTTTCCCGAGGTAGTCGCCTGCGCGTTCTCTTTCAATCACGGTTTGATAAATCCGGCCCGTCGTGACGTTGTTCGATTGTGAGGTTGGGCGGTTGAGGAATCGCTCGTAGTAACCGAGGTCGAGGTCGGTTTCTGCGCCGTCGTCGGTCACGTAGCATTCGCCATGCTCGTAAGGATTAAGTGTGCCCGGATCAACGTTGATGTAAGGGTCAAATTTTTGGATGGTGACGGAGAATCCTCTCGATTGAAGCAATTTTGCCAATGAAGCGGAAATGATGCCTTTACCCAGCGAAGAAGTAACGCCCCCCGTAACAAATACGTACTTTGTCATAGTGTGTATGTGATGTTGACTTAAAACATCGGCAGGCGGATGCCAGCTAAAAGCCGGTAACTGAAATGCTTCCGTCGCCTTCGTATCATTACGGGACGTAAAGGTACTTATATCGCCTCAGCATTCGTTAATTTTTTTGTAATTTCATTTAAGGAGTACAATTATACTTCGCACAGCCAAGTTTTGTGCATGTTTGCGAAATTATGCGTTTCCATATTTGTGGCATGGGTATAAAGCCTGCGGAGTTTGTACCTTTGCATTAAATGAAGAAAACATAACAACCATGTCTATGACTCGACGACTTGCCATGTTGTTGCCGGCAGCTTTCCTTACAATCTCCCTGTATGGCCAGCAAACAACAGTTTTTACAGAAGCCAATGAAGCTTACAAACGCGGCGCCACTTTCCTGGATCAGTCGCTTTTCGCTAAAGCCCAGCAGGAGTTTAAAAAAACGATCGAACTGCTACGACCCGTAAATGAACCGCAAGCAGAATTGCTGCGAACAAAAGCCGAGTTCTACCGTGCCAAGTGTGCGGTGCAACTCAACGCCAAAGACGGGGAAAAACTCATCCTCGACTTTATTCGCACCCATTCGCCCGATCCCATTTCAAACGAAGCCCTGGTTGAGGTTGCGAATTACTACTACAACACCGATCAGTACGACAAAGCCATTGAATATTACGCCAAAGCGCCTTCTTCCGGCATGACTAAGGAGCAACGCACAGAAGTAAAGTTCAAAACCGGCTATGCCCATTTCGTGCAAAAGCGCTTCGCCCAGGCAAAGACAAGCTTCAAAGAGATTGCCTCGATTGAAGGAGAATATTACGAACCCGCGAACTACTACCTCGGTATGTGCCAGTTTTTTGAGGGCAACTACAGCGAGGCCATCAAGCAGTTCAGGATCGTTGAGAAAAAAAACAAGTACAAGGCGCAAATCCCTTATTATATCGCGCAGATCTACTTCGCTGAACGGCAATACGACGAGCTCATTAACTATGCCGAAGCCAAAGTGAACGAACGCGGGGTGCAGAATTACAAGGAGTTGCGGCAATTGCTGGGCCAGGCGCATTTTGAAAAAGGCAATTACCCGGAGGCGCTGGAACACTTAGAATACTACGCCGCGAACACCGGCAAACTGCGCCCGGAAGAGTTCTACCAATTGGGTTTCACGCAATACAAAACCAACAACTATCAGAAAGCCGTACAAAGCTTTAAGGAGTTGACCGGTCTCGATTCCAAGCTGGGACAAATGGCGATGTACTACCTCGGCGATTGCTACCTGAAACTGAATCAAAAACCAAATGCGCGTACGGCCTTTGGCAACGCCAAGCGCATGGCTTACGATCCGCAATTGTCGGAAGACGCCTTGTTTAATTACGCCAAATTAAGCTACGAACTGAAAGACCCGCGCGAAGCCATCACCGCGTTGCAAAGCTTCAAGCCTACATCCAAATACTACAACGAAGCGCAGGGACTCATGGGCGATATTTTCCTTAGCTACCGCGATTATAAGCAGGCGATGGAAGTCATTGAAAAAATTCCTGAATCCAACCGTACCCCGCAGTTGAAAGAAAGCTACCAGAAAGTAGCTTATTTCCGGGGGTTGCAATTGTTGGGTGAAAACAATATTCCGGAAGCCAAGGTCCATTTTGACAAAGCAAATAAAAATCCGGTAGATCCCCGCACGAAAGCCCTGACCATTTATTGGCAGGCCGATATTGCCCATCAACAGGAGCAATACCAGCAGAGTACTAAGCTGATGGATCAGTTTTTGACCCTTGCAAAAACGCTTAGCAATCTGCCGGACGAGTCTTCGTTGTTCACAGCGAACTACGTGCAGGGTTACAACTACATGAAACAAAATAATTACACGGCCGCGCTCGGTTTTTTCCGCGAAGCGACCACCGGGATCAAGCGCAATAGGAACTTCATCAACAGCACGGATGTGAAAAACAAAGTGCTCGGCGATGCTACGATGCGCGCAGGCGACTGCCATTTCAAACGCAACCAGTACAACGAAGCGGTCATTTATTACGATGAAGCCATTGAGTCCCGCTACACCGGTTATGTGTACGCCATTTACCAAAAAGCCATCATTGAAGGGCTTCGCGGACGTACGACCGATAAAATCCTGGCGCTGGAACGCATCCCGAATGAATTTCCGGATTCGGAATACGCCGATGATGCTTTGTTGCAATTGGGCGTCACGTATCAGGAAATGGGCCAATTAAGCAAAGCCATCGTGCCGCTGCGGAAGTTGGTCACCGATTATAAAAACAAATCGGATCTGATTGTGCAAGCCTTGTTGCAATTGGGCTTGGTGAGCTACAACCAGGGTAGTCCGGAAGCGGCCATCAACTATTACAAGCAGGTGTTTTCCTACAACCCTGCGCCCGGCGAAGCAAGTCTTGCACTCGCTGCGTTGGAAGAAATTTACGTCAGGGACCTCGGCAGAACGGATGAATATTTTGCTTTCCTTGAAACGGTGCCTGGTTACAAGGTGGATAGCGCTTCCAAAGACTCGATCAACTTTAAGGCAGCTGAATCCCAATACGAAAACGCCAATTACAGCCGCGCCATCGAATCCTATTCCGATTATATTCGCAAATACCCGAACGGGCGCTCTATCCTGATGGCCTATTACCACCGTGGCGAGTCTTATGCTGCTTTGAAACGTTACTCGGAAGCATTGAAAGACTACGAATATGTAATTGGCCGCGGAACCAGTGCGAACTATGTAAAAGCATTGGAAAAAGCGGCGATCATTGCCTACAACTACGAGCAGAACTTCAATAAGGCTTTCGACTTATACTCGAAAATGGAATCGTCTGCCACCAGTGAAACCATGCGGTTTGAAGCGCAATTGGGCGCCATGCGCAGCGCATACCGGATCGGAAATACCCAGGCTGTGCTGAGCCTGTCACGGAAAGTCGCCAATAATCCGGGTGCAACGGCTGCCCATAAGGCAACTTCCAATTTTTACATCGGAAAAATTTCTTTCGACCAGCGCGATTACGACAACGCCCTTTCCGCGCTCAATGAGGTCGTACGCCTGAGCGATAACGAACAAACCGCTGAGGCGCGCTACCTGATTGCCAACATTTACTACCTCAAGCGGGATTTGGCTAAATCGCAGGAGTTGTGTATCAACGCCAACAAGGAAAGTTCGGCTTATCCTTACTGGGTGGCCAAAAGCGTCATCTTGCTTTCGGATATTTTTGCAGACAAAGGCGATTTGTACAACGCCCGCGCAGCTTTGGAAGCCCTGTTGGAAAACTACGACGAAGATCCTGAGCTGGTAAACATTGCAAAGGCTAAATTGGCCAAAATCAACCAGCAATTGAACCAGTCGAGCCGCCTGAACCGCGAGCCTGACTCCAATATTCTGGATTTAGACCGAGGGAATTAGTGTCTGTCTTTATAGTCCGATAGCTGCGTTATGTTTGACTCCAAAATCGGTCATTTACCTCAGTAAACTCCCGTTTTTGGAGTCAAACATGCCTTGCTCTCGAACTCTAAAGAACAGCCACCGATTAAATGGACAGACACTAAATGTTAGTCGAAATTTAAGAATTAACGTCATCAAAACGAATCAAGCACATGACCAAGATAAAAATAGCGCTGTTGTTCGCAATGATCGCATCCACTTCCGGGCTGCTGCAAGCCCAAAAGGATTTGCCTTCGGGGCAGGTGGATGTGGTGAAAAACTTTGAGGCGCGCTTGCTGGAAACTGAAAAAATTGGGTTGAAACCAAGCTTGCCGCAATTGGATACTGCCACCCGCCGGCAGAAATACGATGTAATCCCTAAAAATTTGGCGGTTGAGTACCTGCCGCCCAAAATCCGCCCGTTGGGCATGCGCAGCGAAGCAGTAGAGAAAGGTTACAATGGCTATGCGCGACTGGGCGCCGGATTTCCAAGTTCTTTTTATGGCGAAGGTTCATACAACATTGCCCAAAAGAACCTCGATTTTGGCCTGAATCTGTTGCACCATTCGGCAAACAACACCAAAAAGACAGAAAACCAGCGCTTTAGCGACAACAATTTTGGCATCAACGGGACCTATTACTTCGACGAGGGATTTGCGGTTGGCGCCAACCTCGGGTATTCGCGCAACTCGGTTTATTATTATGGCTACAACGACTTGAACGAAGAAACGGGTACTAATTTCAACTTCGAACCGGAAGAAGTCAAACAGCGATTCTCGACTTTTGACGCAGGGCTGAGTCTCTTTAACGGGGTGAGAACCCAGGGAGACCTGAATTACCACGCAGGTGTCAAGCTGTACAACCTCACCGATAATTATGCGGCCCGTGAAACCGGATTTGAACTGGATTTAAACGCAACCAAATGGTTTAGCGAAAAACATCCGCTGCGCATCGGTATAAAAACGGATCTGACCTCCTACCGCGACACGGCGAAACAGTCGCTGAATAACTTTTTCCTTCAGCCCAATTTTACGTTTCACAGCGACCGCTTTCGGGCTAAAATCGGGGTGAACATTGCGAACAGCAACGATAAGTTTTATTTCTTCCCCGATGTGGAAGTCAGTGCCAACATCATTGAGGGCGTGGTCGGCGCATTCATCGGCGCAGAAGGCAGTTTGCAAAAAAACGATTTCCGGACCCTGAGCGAATACAATCCTTATGTTTCTTCCCGGATCAATATCCAGAACACGCGCTACATCCATTATTACGGCGGCATCAAAGGCAATATTTCCGGCATAGACTACAACGCGCAGGCGGGATATAAACAAGCGGACGACCTTGCACTTTTCCTGCTTAACAGCCAGACGGACTCGATTGCACGTTTCGATGTACTGTACGATACTGTAGACATTTTTACCCTTAAAGCGTCGTTGAATGCCCCCCTGTTTAAAGGGTTTGAAATCACCGGAACGGTGGCACAGCATGTATTTTCGCCTAAAAACGAAGAAAAAGCCTGGCATTTGCCTGCACTGACCGTTAATATTGGCGCCAAGTACACAACACTGGGTGACAAATTGACCGTGCGGGGTGAATTCTTTCTGGAAAACGGGGTTCCTTATCTGAACAGCAACAACGAAGCAGACAACCTGAATGCGTTGTTCGACGTCAGTGTAGGCGCCGATTATTTCTTTACCAAAAATATCGGCGCTTTCGTCAACATCTATAACCTTGCCAACAACCGCCGTCAACGCTGGCAACGCTATCCGACGTTCGGATTGAACGCACTTTTCGGGATTACGGCTCGATTCTAATATTCATTGAAAAACAATGATTTACGCCCTGGATTTTTTCTCAAGAGTTCAGGGCGTATTTTTTTCTGCTCAATTATTTTACTTTTTGTAAAACTTAGATTAACTTAATCCCCGACTTACATTCATTAACAAAACATACCAGTATGAATATCACGTTCGATGAATTGCGCGACATCAAACACAAGTTGCCAACCGGCAGCATCAGCCGGATTGCCGAGCAATTGAATGTTGACGAACAAACGGTTCGCAACTACTTTGGCGCTAAGAAGTTTACCAACGGGGATGTCGCCGATATGCATATTCAACCTGGGCCGAACGGTGGAATTGTACACTTAGAAGACACCACCATCTTCGACCTGGCAATGGAAATGATCGAAAGCTCAAAATGATCGTTTCTAACAACCGGGAAATATCGCTGCCGATATTTCCCGGTTTCGTTTTAGGGATTGTGACCGGGTGACGAAGAAGTCTTCCGGTCACTTACCTGCGTGCTTTTAACACCTGAAAAGCTCACATTTTCAAGTAAAATTCCCCGGTAAGTTTTATGTATTCTTCCGTCCAGTCGTTGCGTGCTTCGCGTTGAACAACCAAGCTATCTTTGAGCAGTGGGCGGGGATTGGCCTGGAATTGCATCAGCAGGCGTTCTACCGGCTTATCCGCTTTTGGGCGCACCTCTGTCATTTTAGTACAAAAAAGGTGGTAATCCTGAGCCAATTCCGCAAAACGGAGTCCTTCAATAAGCGGCAGCACGACACAAAAGCTGCCTTCAGCACTCAGGAGTTTGCGGACGACCTGCAATAAATCGCCGTGTGGCAATTTAATGGTATGCCGAACGCTGTTTCGGTCCTGGCTTGCGGAAAAAGTGCCGCCGGAAAAGAATGGTGGGTTACTTACAATGAGGTCGTATTGATCGCCGGATGTTTGGGCAAAATCCTGAATGGGTGCATGAAAAACGTGTACCCGATCCGCCCAGCGTGTCGCTTCGACATTTTCACAGGCTTGTTCATAAGCTTCAGCGTCTACTTCCACCGCATGAATCTGTGTAGTTTCCGTGCGTTGCGCCAGCATCAGGGCGATGACCCCGCTGCCGGTACCGATGTCTAAGACGCGCTGTGCGCGGTTGACCTCAGCCCAGGCGCCCAATAAGACGCCATCTGTGCCGATTTTCATGGCACACCGATCCTGTTGAACAGTAAATTGTTTGAAATAGAACGGTTTAGCAATTTTTACTTCCATGATGTTGGTCACCTGTGTGCTTTTGTTTACGAAACAACCATCAGGTATGTTATGTTTGACGCAAAGTTACGTCTAACACACGCTATTTTATCTTTGTTGCGTTATTCAACAAATCAATAATTAACTTTCATCCTTATGAAATCTTTTCCGGTATTACTGCTTGCAATCAGTTTTTCCACTTTCCTGACGGCGCAAAACAAATGTCAAGGCTATTTTGCTTTTGACAACGGCGTCGCGATGGAGTACACCACTTACGACAAGAAAGGAGAGCTCCAGCTCTTATCCGCACAAAAGATCATCAAAGTGGAAAATACAACAGACGGCATGCTGGAGGCGCTGGTTGAGACAAAAACAACCGACAAAAAAGGGAAGGCCCTCATGGAAGGGCAGTTCAGGATGCGTTGCAAAAACAACACCTTGATCATGGACATGACTTCCATGCTTGGTCCACAGGGGGCTGCCGCTTTTGCGAACCTTGAAGTGAGCGTAACCGGCGATGACCTGCAATTGCCTTCAAACCTGACGATCGGCCAGACGCTTCCGGACGCCACTGCTCAAATCAAGGCAGGCACAGGGAGCGTTGCCCTGATCACTATGAACCTGACCATCCGCGATCGCAAAGTTGTGGCTAAAGAAACCCTCCAAACAACGGCCGGCAGCTTTGAGTGCATTAAAATGACTTATATCGCTGAGACCAAAATGTTGGGAACGAAAGCGATAGAGACCGCAGTCTGGTATGCGGACGGCGTTGGAATGATCCGCCAGGAAACCTACGACAAAAAAGGAGCTTTGGATAGCAAAATGGAGCTGACGAAGTTTATGAAAGGAAAGTAAGCGGTAGCATAACAGTATCCGGGCATGCTGGACGCACAGGGAAAGGTTTTTTTTATTTAGTAGTACAAAATGGTTCCATTACGAATTCAAATTCATATTTTCGACTTTCATTTCACCTAAATACTTTCCTATGAAGCCTTTTAGACTCTTCTTGTTGAGCGGCATCGTATTGCTACTCGCACAGTCTGCTTTTGCAGTAGCGCCTTATCGCAATGCACCGCCTGTAGAAACCGGGGTTAACGTTGCGCCGCCTGCTGAAAAAGAGCTGACCCGCAAAGAAAAGCGCGAAATGCGCAAAGCCATGAAAGAGCAAATCCGTAATGCCATTAAAGACGGAAAAGCGCAAGGTGCAAGCGACAACCTCCTTTTGTTGATCATCCTGGCAATCCTGATTCCGCCTTTGGCCATGTATCTCTACGAAGGCTCTGCGACTACCCGGTTCTGGATTTCGCTTTTGTTGACGCTTTTGTTTGTCCTTCCGGGAGTAATTTACACACTGATCGTCATCCTTAGCGGGAACTGATGAAGTAGTGAAGGTTTGGAATAAGGGCAAATTGCAAAAGGCAAATAAAGCAAAGAGCAAGCTGGTTGAACGGAATTTCGTGCCAGCTTGCCTCTTGCCCCTTGCCAATTTGCCCCTTAACACAACCCATGCTTCAGGATTTCCAAAAATTCGCCCGGGAAAAAGGTCTTTTTCAGAAAGAAGACCGGATCCTGCTGGCAGTAAGCGGCGGGGTAGATTCCGTTGTGATGGCCAACCTGTTCTGGGAAGCTGGCATAGCCATTGGCATTGCCCATTGCAATTTTCAGCTCCGTGGTGCAGCTTCTGAAGCAGACGCAACTTTTGTGGAAAAACTTGCCGGTGAGCTGGAGGCTCCTTTTTATCTGACCTATTTTGAAACCACCCGTACCGCATCCGAAGGGGGCATTTCCCTTCAGATGGCAGCCCGGCAACTCCGCTACGAATGGCTCGAACAACAGCGAATTGGTGGCAACTACGACGCCATTGCCACTGCCCATCACCTCGACGATTCGATAGAAACCCTGTTGTATAATTTTGCAAAAGGTTGTGGCCTGCATGGCTTGCATGGCATTCCTGTTCGTCAGGGCAGGATCATCCGGCCTATGTTGTTTGCACACAAGGAGGCCATCATACATTATGCAGAAGCCGGGGGTATTGCTTCCAGGGAAGATCAATCCAATACGGAAGACAAATACGCCCGCAACCTCATCCGCCACCACGTCATTCCTGCCCTGGAAGCGATCAATCCGGCCTTTCGGGAAACTGCTGCCGACAACATTCTGCGCCTGCAGGAGGCAGAAGCCCTGATGGACTGGGCGGCAGCGCGATTGAAAACAGAAGTGACGGAGACGGATTCCGAAGGCAGGCTTCGAATAAACGTCGAACGCCTGCGTCAGGAAAAAGCAGCCCCAACCTTGCTTTACGAATGGCTTAAACCTTATGGCTTTCACGCAGCTTCTTTAGCGCGCCTCCTTCACAGTACTGCGCGTACGGGAGCGATGTTGTATGCCACCGACTACCGGCTGTTGTTGGATCGGGGTGTATTGTTGCTGGATTCCCTTCCTGATCCTGACTCCAAAACCATCCTTCCTGTTTTTCCTGAAACATCCGAAATTATCCTTCCTGGTGGCAGATTTGAATTCAAAATAGTTGTGCCTCCCGATGAATTCGGAAAGGATAGCAACACCGCTTATTTAAACCTGGCGCCCACAGATTATCCCCTCCGGTTGCGCCACTGGCAACCCGGGGATGTCTTCCAGCCTTTGGGTATGCAAGGTAAGCAGCAAAAAATTCAGGATTTGTTCAGCAACCTGAAACTATCCCGCTTTGAAAAACCTAAGGTTTGGTTGCTGGAAACTGCGGATGGCCGCATTTGCTGGATAGCTGGCCTGCGCACCGACGAACGCTTCAGGATTCAACCAAAATCAGCGCAGTGTGTCCAAATAGAGTGGATTCGGCAAGTTTGATTCCGGTTGACAACATTATTTTTCCTTCCTTTTATTCCTTTCATTCACAACGGATTAAAAATCTTTTTTTGGGAAACTAAAATCTATAACCCCTGTTATTGTAATATGTTTTATGAAAATTTTATTTTTCAGGCCGCATAATTTGAATACGATCGTTATGCAAATAAATAGAATGCCCAAATAAGCCACTGAAAACTGATGTAGAGGAACACATCTAATCACTAAAATATCACTAGTATGAAGCAACTCCTCACAAAGGCCGGCGCCCTGCTGGCTTTTTGCCTGCTGTTATCAGCAACAGCAATGGCCCAGTTTAAGGCGACAGGAACAGTCAAGGACGACAATGGTGAAGCGCTGATTGGCGCTTCGATTGTTGTCAAAGGTACTGCCATCGGTACGGTAACGGACCTTGATGGTATGTTTGAATTAAACGTACCGGGCTCTTCCGGCGTTTTGGTTATTTCTTATACAGGATACAAAACGGCAGAAATGCCGATCAGTGTAAGTTCGAATTCAGTGCAGGCAACATTGGAAGACGACATTGCCCGTTTGGAGGAAGTGGTCGTTACCGGCTTAAGTTCGGGTGTAAAACGCGCCAATTCAGGGAACGCAGTGACGTCCATCACCGGCGATGAATTAGTGGGCAATACCTCGCCACAAACGGTTGACAACGCTTTGTTTGGAAAAATCCCGGGTGTAAACAT
>JBJXFD010000027.1:0-15280 GCA_046153985.1 Saprospiraceae bacterium | reverse complement strand
CCCATATCGGTCGGAATAAGGTGGTTTTTCACCGCGCCGACGACCTCCGTTTTTTGTTCTTTTTTCAATTCGCCGGTATTGCTCAGCGTCAGCACCCGGTAAATGCGTTCCACGCCATCGCGGTTTTCTTTCACCACATAGCCCCGGCCTTCTTCCATAATTTTCGAGATGGTCGGTGCGTAAGTGGAAGGACGCCCGATGCCGAGCTCTTCTAATTTTTTTACCAACCCGGCTTCCGTGTAGCGCGCTGGCGGACGGGTAAAACGCTCGGTGGCCGTGAGGTTGTTGAGCGGCAGCACCTGGCCTCTTGTCAGCGGCGGCAACATGCCTTTTGCTTCTTCCTCGTCATCGTCGTCTTTCGATTCTAAATAGAGCTTGAGGAAGCCGTCGAATTTGATCACTTCGCCTTCTGCCACCAATTTCGATTTGGGAATGGTGGATATGCCAATGTCTACAATCGTTTTTTCCAGGATCGCATCGGCCATTTGCGAAGCGACGGCGCGTTTCCAGATCAACTCATACAGGCGTTGTTCATCGCGGCCCATCGGTACGGTCTGGTTTTCTACCGCTGAGGGGCGAATGGCTTCGTGCGCCTCCTGTGCGTTAGCAGATTTGCTTTTAAAGCGCCGCGTTTGCACGTATTTGGCGCCATATTGTTTCTCCACTTCCTGCGCGATGCTCTGCAGCGCTGTTTCGCTCAGGTTGACGGAGTCGGTTCGCATGTAGGTAATGTGTCCTGCTTCGTAGAGGTGTTGGGCTACCGACATGGTGCGGTTCACGGAAAAGCCGAGCTTGCGGCTGGCTTCCTGCTGAAGCGTAGAGGTGGTAAACGGATAAGCAGGCGTGCGCTTCTGCGGCTTCACTTCGATGTTGCTGATGCTGAACGTGGCGCCTTTGCACTGCAACAAAAAGGCTTCAGCGTCTTTTTGCTGGTCGAAACGCTCGGGGGCTTCGGCTTTCAGTTGCACGATTTTGCCCTGGTCGTTTTTAACGTCAAAAATTGCTGTGATTTTGTAGTAGGCCGCCACCTCGAAGCGCTGGATTTCGCGTTCGCGTTCCACCACGAGCTTCACCGTCACCGATTGCACGCGCCCGGCGGAAAGGCCGCCTTTGATTTTTTTCCAGAGAATGCCCGACAATTCGTAGCCCACAAGGCGGTCGAGTACGCGCCGTGCCTGTTGCGCATCCACTAAATTGACGTCCACCGTGCGGGGCGCCAGAATGGCTTTTTGAATGGCTGGCTTGGTAATCTCGCGGAAAACGATGCGTTTGGTGGTTTTTTCATCCAACCCCAACACTTGGCACAAGTGCCAGGAAATAGCTTCTCCCTCGCGGTCTTCGTCCGTTGCGAGCCACACATGATCCACTTTTTGAACAAGGTCTTTCAGATCCTTTACCACTTTGTACTTGTCGGGCGTGACCACATATTTGGGCGCAAAGCCGTTTTTGATGTCTATGGCGTCATCGCTTTTTTCCAAATCACGGATATGGCCATAACTCGACTTTACGGTGAAATCTTTTCCAAGATATTTTTCAATTGTCTTTGCCTTGGCAGGCGACTCAACTATGAGCAAATTTTTTGCCATTGCTTAGGGATGTTTTTTTTGTTTTGCGAAAGCAGGCACAAAAGTAGAGTCTGCAAGCTTCAAATGCAAGGGGAAGGCAAGATAAGCGTGATTATAACGTGTCTTATTGCACGGAAACGCATTTTATGCCCATAACAGGTGCCTTTCAGCGTAGCTTTTCCTATTTTTCGCTTTCCAAATCAAAGCCACCCATGCTCGAAGCACCGGAAAAACAATGGATACCCGACCCCGCCGACGAAAATGCCGTGCGGGAACTTCACGATGCCTTGCGCATCTCGCCGGTGTTTTGCAAGCTCCTGGTGCAACGGGGTATTTATACCTTTGAGGCAGCGAAGCAGTTTTTTCGACCCGATTGGAGCGACCTGCATGACCCTTTTTTGATGAAAGACATGCCCGAAGCAACCGATCGCCTCACCACCGCCATTCAAAAGAAAGAAAAAATTCTCCTTTATGGCGACTACGATGTTGACGGCGTGACCTCCATTGCACTCATGCATAGTTTTCTGGAGCCGCTTGGCGCGGAATTGGACTACTACATCCCAGATCGCTACAAAGAGGGGTACGGTTTGTCTTACGAAGGCATTGAATACGCGAAAGAAAATGGCGTAAAACTCATCATCGCGATGGACTGCGGCATCACGGCCCGGGAAGAAACGCGGCGCGGCCGCAGCTATGGCATAGACCTCATCATTTGCGACCACCACCTGCCGGGACAGTTGTTGCCGGAAGCCAACGCCATCCTCGATCCCAAGCGACCGGATTGTAACTATCCGTATAAAGAACTGAGCGGTTGCGGCGTGGCGTTCAAATTGGCTCAGGCTTACGCCCAAACCCAACACCTGCACCCCTCGGCCTTAGAGGCGCTCCTGGATTTGGTGGCCATCAGCATTGCCAGCGACATTGTACCCATCACCGGAGAGAACCGCACGCTGTCGGCCTTGGGCATGCAGCGCCTCAACCGCACGGAGCGCACCGGCTTGAAAGCCCTGATTGAACAAAGCGGGCGGCAACATCCGCTCACGGTGAGCGATATTGTGTTCGGATTAGGCCCCATGATCAATGCTGCCGGGCGATTGGCCGATGCGGGCCAGGCTGTCCGCCTTTTGTTGTCCAACGAGGTGGATACGGCTGCCGATTACGCCCGCATTTTGGAATACCGGAATAAACTGCGCCGCGAATTCGACCAGCGCGTTGCAGAAGAAGCCCGCGCCCTGCTGACGGAGGAACCAGACTGGGAGCAGCGCCGCTCCATTGTTTTATACCAAAAGCACTGGCACAAAGGGGTGGTTGGCATCGTTGCATCGCGCATGGTGGAGCAGTTCAGTCGCCCGGCCATCGTGCTGACTGAATCTGAAGGGCGTTTGGTGGGTTCGGCGCGTTCGGTTGCCGGTTTCGATTTGTACGAAGGCTTGCGCGCCTGTAAAGACCTGCTGATCAGTTTTGGCGGGCATACCCACGCCGCAGGGCTGAGCCTGATGCCGCAAAACCTCCAGATTTTTAAAGACCGCTTCGAGACCATCGCCCAGGTGGCCCTTTCGCAAACGCCGCCGGTTCCAGTCGTCAACATCGCCGCTGAAATTGAATTGAAAGACATCACGCCAAAATTCTGGAACATCCTGCGGCAGTTTGCACCGTTCGGGCCTGGCAACCGCAACCCGGTTTTTGCAGCCAAAGGGGTAGTTAATGCCGGCTATTCCCGCCTGCTGACAGGCAACCACTTGCGGCTTTCGGTGAAACAGGACGACTCTCCGGTTTTTTATGGCGTTGCTTTTGGTCAGGGCGATGCATTGCCGAAAGTCCTCAGCGGGAAGCCATTTGACCTGTGTTTTACGATAGAAGAACAGACCTGGGAGGAGCGGACGTCGCTGCAGTTGATGGTGAAGGATATGAAGCCCCCCGACCCCCAAAGGCAGAGGTGATCAGTTCTATAAAATGATGCTTAATCGTTCATTTTTTATTGATGATTGACGATTACATGATTGATGATTGTTAATGTAAGAGATACGTAAACATCAAATGTGTAGGCTTTACATCATCAATCATCATTTATCAATCATCATTTATCAATCATCTCTCATCAATCCTTCTCCAAAAAGCCAATCAGTGGTAAAAATGTAGAACTGATCATCTCTGCCCCAAAGGGGGAGTTGAGTTCGGAGATGTTAGGCGTTCCATAAAAAATGCCGCCTTGACATTTTATCAAGGCGACACAAAATAAACTAAACCCCAGTTATTATATTAATTCGCAATAACATCAAAATCAGTTTTTGGGATCCCCATCGCTTCAATAAGCAACCGCTTTATGTAATTGGCGATCCAAAGATTCAAGCAGTTGGGTTGCCTGGCCGTTGAGTAAGTCATTGAGATTTAAAATGGGTGTTCGGACACACTGTTGTACTTCATCTATCAACAAAGCGCTTGCCGTGAATAATCCGGAGACTGCAAAAGGCGGAAAGGCCATTTCTTCCAACAGATTCAGCCCGGAAAGTACGCCAAGGCTGTCGCCGCAGGAAAGAATCATACTGTGAACGGTACTCATGAATGCCTGATCTTTCAGCAACAAGTTGGTTTCTCGTTGGAGCAACCCGTCTGCAATTTCAATAACGATATAATCCGGATCAACTGCATCGCAGGCAAGGTTTACCAAAGACTGATATAAATCCAGGAGTATTTCCCGATCCAGCAAGTAGGTTGAAGGGTAGCCAAAAAAAGAAAAATCATTGACATAATCTGCGCCCCGGCTTTTTGCCAGCATGGCATCTTTGGGAAAAGCGGTGCCCGTCAATTTCAGATACGCAACCCGGTAGCCGCTGCGCTTGAGACCTCCGCAAAGCCAGGCCGCCGTTGTTGTTTTGCCGCTATCCATAGAGGAGCCGACCGATAAAATTACTTTTGTACGGGTATAAACAGCATTGAAAACATCAAGTTTATCCTCCTGAATCGTATTGATAACATGGCCACTGTCATCGGTTGCATAGCCAACAAGCTCCAGTTCCGGCGGAATTACTTTAAAGTTTGCATTGCTGCTCCTCAACAAGCCTGCTACCCCGCCCCGGCCAAGCAACTGGCAACGGGAAGTTGGTACATCTGGCACATAACCTTCAAATTGGTTGGTTGCATAACGACTTCCGAAAGCCAGTAAAAGTAAGTCTTCTTCAAATATCGGACAAGCAATGCCCTGCTCATTCATGATATAACCACTGCTTTCCGGAAGTACTTTGAATACCCCTACATCGCCTGCTTTTGGCGTATAATTCGCGACCAACCCTTCGTTCAAACTGAATGATTGAACGTTTTTGCAGATGAGGGCTTTTTTGATATTGCTGTTCATAAAATTGAGTTTTTTTAAGTTTGATATTTGTTACGTAGAGATATTGCGGGCCAATTTGAATGTTACCTGATGGAAAAATATATTTTACTAATTTTTCCCAGACCAGTTAGTCGAGGCTTTTAACCCAGTCTAATGACAGTTTCTCATTCGTGAAATCAGTACGTGACGCACCCAAAAACAAGATCCCTTTCCGATCCTTATCGGTTTGTATTTGCTCAAGTAAGGTTGTTCGCGATGTTTCATCTAAGCCCTGAAATGGCTCATCCAAAACGAGGAAAGGTTTTTTTGTCAATTTTGCGCGCAGAAATTGCAGCAAAATTTCCTGGACATTGGTTAGCTGGGGCGACCGCTCCCGGAGGCGGGTATGCGGCATAATCCCACTCAGTATTGGAAACAAAAGCTGCCATTTGGTCAGGGCAACTTTGGCTTTTTCTCTATTTTCGGGCTTTCGGCTGTTGGCAATAGCGTCGAGCACCGTTTTTCCATAAAGCGGCGCTGTGCCGGACACCACGGCAATGCTTCGCCGCAGGTCTTTGATGTGAAGGTTTGAAAAGCGTTGGTTGCCCAGACTAATGTCGCCGGATTGTGGTTGGTAAAGTCCTGTTATGAGTTTAGTCACTACGGTTCTCCCGGCTCCTGTGGCGTCATGCAGCAGTCCAATTGAACCCGGAGCGAGGGTAAAAGACAAATGCTCCAGGATTTTATGGTTAGATGAGTAATAACTGACATCTCTAAAAACTAAGGCGCCATTCGGATATTCCATTTTTTCGGGCAGGGTTCGGCCCGGCTCCAAAGGCAGCGCAAGCAGGTTAGTTATTTTTTTCAGGGAAATAAGGCCCTTTCTCCAGAGGAGCCCAACTTGAAAAGCACGCGCAAATACCCCACGCAAGGATAGCAGCAGCAGCATGATTGCAAAAGTATTTTCAGATAAAACCCCCGGATTGTATTGCTGTTGAACGTAGGTTACCCACAAAACCAATAAAAGGATAGCATATACCCCGAAAGCAATGAGCGCATCTGCCAGGGCTTTCCAGCGCGCGTAGCGAATGCCTGCTTGCCGGATATTTTCAGATTTTCGCTCAAACTGGCTGATTTCTCCCGTTTCCCGGTTCAATATTTTTACGGAGGCAATATTCAAAAGTCGAAGGTTGACAAAAGCAAGCAGCTCTGATTTGTTATTTCGACGCGACACCTCTGCGCTGCCTGCCAAATGGTTGACTCCGGCTATGAGGGTCAGGAGTATGAGCAATGCCCCTGCTACAATTCCACCAATCATAAAATCGAGCAAAAAAACAACGACAACCCCCGTTATCAGCAAAGAAAGATCAGCAGCAAATTGCAGAATCCCTTTCGTGACTAAGTTTTGAGCACTACTCAAGTCGCCACTAAATCGGAGCAGGTACCTTCCAATGCCTCTGTCTTCATAATGCTGCAAACTGAGTTGCAGGTGGTGTTGAAAAATTTGGTTGCGCAACCACCAACTCCAATCTTCACCAATGCGGCCATGCAGGCGCTTCCGTACAAATTCCAGCCCTGTTTTCAACAACAATACGCCGGCTGTAATAAGAAGTATGGCCTGAAAACCATTCGCTTTGTCTGCGTTGAACAGCCATTTCCAGCGCATAGAATTGAAACCCAGCAAGATGGCAAAAGCTTGTGAAACCAGCACAGGCAAGGCAATGGTGGTAAGATTGGCGAGCAGATCAAATGTCATGCTCAAAAAAAGCAACCCGCGTCGGGGATAAAAAAAACGGCGTAAAAGGATGACGTGTTCAGACATAGCAATAGTAGGGGCTTTAGTGCCCTGATGATATTGCGTTGTTTTGTCAATGTTACCACGCGACCCTTAACGGCGTCAGTAAGTATCAAACATATAAGCCAGTGTAATTTCGTGAGAAGTACCGAAGGGGATATTAAAAGCGGAAATATTGTAGTCAAAAGCATACCCGATCCGCAGGTTTGCGTCGTCAAAAACAAAGCCTGGTACATTCAATCCTGCTTCTAAGTGGACGATGCCATTCAAATTAAATCCGCCACCTACCCAAAAAGTGCGCGTGGGTTGAAACCGGCCCATAAGATCCAGGTTGAGTCGGGCGCCGGCAACGTATTTCACCCAGCCCGATAGTTCGAAGAAAGCGTCTTCATTAATAAAATGGTACCAGCCCGCTGTGCCAAAAATGTGAGGAACGCGGCTGATGGAAACGGTATTGTCAGGCGTTTGCACCGTCGTTTCGGTTCCTAATACCTGAGGAATAGACAGCCCTGCGTAAATATTGTCTTCTGTAAAAAAACCATTTTTCAGGCGGCGGTAATAAAAAAGCCCGACGCCAATATCCGGGCGACTCACCGAGATGTTGTTGTCCGGGATATTCGGATCGTCCGGGTCTTTCCAAACTAAGCGATCAGCCGCCACCCGGTATTGCACCGATCCAAAGCTAAAGCCCAGAGAAAAAGCCCCTTGATAAGGGTCTTTGGCAAAAATAGTGCCGATACGGGCATATGTGCCGGTTAGGCTTTGCGGGCCGGTGCGATCCTGAAGCAACATGGCGCCGGCAATTAATTCAAAAGCGCCACCAAAATTGGAAATGTACTCGCCGGAAAGATGCATCGTGCGGGGCGTTTCATCTTGTGCAATCCATTGTGCGCGATAGTTGGTCTGTATCGACACATTGTATTCGTACAGAAAAAATTCACTATTCACAGAACCAGGGTTGATGATGCTTTGGTAGTTTCGAAACTGCGTGTAATAAGGCAGTTGCTGGGCCTGTAATTTTGCGAAAATGCAAAATAAAACAATCAAAAAGCAGAGGTAGCGCTGGCGCATGACTTTAGTTGAGTTAAACGATATTACTTCTTTTCGGATCCAAATAGAATCAGCGGGTTGTCCGGATCGCTCAAAATCATCATCGGTTGCTGGCTCGTAGTCGGTTTGGGGCGTTTGGTCTGAACCAATTCCGGCACACGCTTACTTACAAACCCGAACAACTCGCTCAAATCCAATTTATGATCAGCATTAAGGTCCAGGCTTCCGGGGCCTTTAAAAAAGGTTTGAAACGCTTGTACCAGCCCTTCTGTGAATGCGCCATTTTCCCACTGGTCGTCTTCGTAACTATATTCTTCAGCGCGACACGAGACCAGCATGTTGAGTCGTTGCTGGTTGGCCGCCCATTCGGCCATGCCAGATTTTTTATGCGGCTGGTCGGCCGTGCCGCTGTGGCAGGCGTCCAGAATGAACAACTGGCGGCATCCTGTTGGGCGGAGGTAATTGACGATTTCTTTTTCGAAATCAAGGCTGGTTTCTTCTACAAAAGGGCCGTCGAAATCGCTTGCCGCAATTCGAAATGCGCCTTCCCCCAAGCTAAGTCCGTGAGAAGAAATAAAGACCAGCAGCAAATCCTGGGGGGCAATCTGGCGGTCATCAAACCGATATTGCATGCGGCGCAGGGTTTTCAAAATTTCCGTTTTGGTCGTCGTTTCTTCCGTAAACAGGGTATCGAGAAAAACAGCCTGAAAAGCCTGATTAGTTGATTTTCCGGCAGTCAGTGCCTGCACGAAATCACGGGCGTCTTTGGTCGTATATTTCAAATCTATAGCGGGCACGCCAATGGCCAGAATATGCAGGTTCGGTTTTCGTGGCGCATATACGATCTTAAGCGGTTCTGTTTCTACTTGACCGGCTTCGTTGCGAACCCGTGCGCGCAGGGAGTTGAGGCCTTCGCCCAGCTTAATACGTTGCTGAAAGGTTCTGCTGAAACGCGACCCTTTCATCTCGACTTCTTCAAATTTGGCGCCCTGAACACAAGGCTGCCCGTTGATTTCGATGCAAAAATGCTGTTTATCAATGCCTTTATTAGAGATGACTTTTATCTGAATAATGATTTCACCCTCCGGCCAGACGATTTCTTTTCGGTCGAACTGATCCGGGTTTGGCGACAACCATATTGCTGTCAGGTAGTCGCGTTTGCCCGTAGTATCTGGATTTATCGCAACCGCTTCCTGTAATTGGGGCTTGATGATCAGGGTGTCTGTAAATTGCAAGGTGGCATCAACCGCCCGTATTGTCAAGTTTTCATTTACTCCGATCGGTTTGATTTGAAAAACTTTCCGGCGGGTCTCTCCGGCAGGAATTTCGCCGATGTATTCCTGATCGGGGAAAGCGCCCGACAGATCCGATGAGACAAACAAACTTACCCCCTGTGCTCTTCCATTGCCCGTATTGCGCACTTCAACGCCCAATTGATTCGCCGAGGGTTGGGGCAAAAGACTCATTTCCATCTTTGGTGAAGTGTTTTCTCCAATGTTGGCAACGAAAGTTATGGCGTCGCTGACCAACCTTGTTCCCTGATAAACCTGAACTTTGAAGCGTTGTGCGCCGCGTTCAACATTTTCGCGAAAGAACAAGGGCAGTCCCAGCGCTTGCTTAATATTTGGAAGCAAAACAGGCAACATCACTTCATGCGAAATATTGTTGTTTTCGGAAAAATCACTTTCCAATTCCATTACAGCCCGCAATCCACTCAGCCCTTTGCCTTCATTGTTGATCTCTAAGTTTAGAAATGCCCGACCGTCCGGTTCGATAAACGTGCCATTGGGATAATGCACGGCGCCAGATTTAAGCGAAAGCGGCTGCTCCGGGGGGCGGCTATTCGTAGAACTACTCAGTTGAAATATCCAGGCTTGCTCTGATTTGAGGACATTTTGCGAGGAAAAACCTGCCGAAAAAAGGCTGCCATCCTGCTGTTGAAGGAGCGATAATGCTTCATCATTGGCTTTGCTGCCATAGTAACGTTCTTCCAGCAGATTGCCCTGGCGGTCGGTGATTACCACCCAGGCACGGTCACGGCGGCTCCCCCGGAGAAAAGACTTGCTCCGGCCAACAAGCCCAATCCGCCCATCCTGCAATGGCTGAATGGCACTCAGAAAGTCTTCTTCCCGTCCGCCGAGGCTTTGATAGGCCAATAGCTCTCCACGCAAACTCACGGTACAAAAAAAGCCATTACCCCGAAGCTTTTTGTCCATCACATAACCGGCTATGGCCATCGTATTTTCATCTAACCGAACGATGCTGTTGCCCCGCGCTGCCTGGAATAATGGGAATATTTTTTCAAATACAAGTTCTCCTTCACCACCCAATCCCGCCAGCCACATGCGTTGATCGTCATTTTCCTCCACATACCCCGTAACCATCATCGTCCCGTCTCCGGCCATGGCAGCCGACAACACATAAGTGGGCAAATCGTGGTAACGCAGCTTCTTTTCCTGAATCACATTTCCTTCAGCCGAAACGTGCAGCCACCAGGCGGCAGCGGACGTAGTCCCGGTTAATACGAAGCTGCCATCCGGCATTGGAAAAGCGCCGGTAAATTCGTCCTGATCCGGGCCTCCGAAGATGAATTCCTTTTCTGTACGACCACTCTCGTCTAACAACAATATCCACCCATCGCGTTTGCCAAAGTAGCGTTCCCGGAAACGCCCTTTTTTTCGGGGCATTTCAGCGTATCCTGCCACTAACCATCGGCCATCAAGCGTCTGGCCGATGTAATTAGCGCCGTCGTCGCCACTCCGGCCAATATGGCGCTCGCTTTGTTTGTTCAGTTTTTTATCCATCAGCAACAGGAAAATATCAGAGCCGCCATTATCGCCTTTAGAAGCAGTGCCTGTTGCGGCCAGCATCCCTTGCCAATTTTCACTTAAGGAGGTTATTTTTTCTTCGCCTCCTCCGCCTGTGAGCTGCTCCCGAAGCGGTTGCCCGGACAAAGACTGGGCTTGCATTCCTGTTACAACACACAGGAAAAGCGCGGGTAATAAAGCAATGAATTGTTTATTGTTTATCAAAATTTTCGTTTTTTCAAGCTTGTCCCTGATGGCTTGAGCCGAAGCTTGTTCAATTCAATCATTCCGCCTTCACTTTCAAAATCAGCGGAACAGCCATGCGTCCACCCGTTTCCGGGAGTGCCTGAAAAGCCATGGCAGCATTTGAAAATTGGATTCTATTGCGCGGGATCAGCAAAGGTTCAAAAGCGCGGTCAACCCGCTCCGGGAGTGTCCCCGTATCTTGCTGCAATTGCGCAAACCGTGCATCGAAGTCTCTGATTTGCTTTTCGCTGTATAAAATGCAAAGGTAGTCTTCGCCTGGTGCAGCCAACTGTAAAACCGAGGTTTCAGAAGGAATGACGATTTCTGCCTGGTTGCTCAAGACAAATCCGGCTGTTTTGCCGGATGCAACCGCCATTTTCGGGAAGTGCAGGTTGACTTTCCCGTCAGGATTTTGACTGAACACATACGCATAACGGCCAGCTGGAATTTCCCGGGCGACTAATTGGAAGACTTCCCCAACGGCATAGGTGGCTTCAACCGGCTCATAAATGCCGGATGTTGCGTTCAACCTGGTCTGAACTTCTTCAAAATACGGCAGTTCTTCTCCTTCTGTTGTTGTCAGATAACCGGCGGGTTTGCGAAAGACAAAGGCGCCACTTAAAGCGGCAGGCAATTTATCCTCAGCTGTTTTTACCTCTGCCATGCGCACAGCAGCACTTTGGTCCGGCATCAGCACGTAGGCATAACGGCAAAGGCGCTCAAAATCGTCGTACTTGATGCGAACGAACCCGTTCAGCCCCCAGCCCGGGCCAAAACTATTCATGAGTTCGAATTGCTTTTCTACGTTATCATAACCAACGACAATTAGAGCGTGGTAGCCGGTCACGCTTTCCTGTTCTTCGGGATCCCAAAGACGCGATCCCGGTTTCAGGTCGCGAAAACTGTGGGTGATGCCAATTCCAATAATGACAGGCGTCTCTGTAGCAAGTACTTTGCAAGCTTTGGAAACTTTACTTTTAGGTGGTTCATCTAATGCAAATACGGCAGCAAAGTCCTGAATCTGATAATGTTTCGCTTCCGCTAACTGAAGTTGGGATGGCGCAACGGAGCAATCCTGCTGTTGATAATTAAAAGATTGTTCCAAGCAATCGCCGCGATCCCGAAGCAATTGAAGGGCGTCTTCAATGTAGGCGCCACTGGTGCAGTCTTCTCCTTCCAATTTAACCTGATTGTAAATAAACGCCGCTGAATTGGCCATTTCTGTTACAACAGAAGGGTCTGTTTCCCCCGCTTTTCGGGCGCGCATGATCGTTAGTGCGCCGTAGCCCGTTGCCCAACCTACGCAGGCGCCCATTTTCCCCTGGTCTCCGGGAAGCGGGCAATATTTCCTCAGACTTATCCGGAGCGGAACCTCATTGTATTTTTTCCCGCTGTAAACCGGCAGTTGATGGACGCTTTGATATCTTTCATCCGATGACAGCAGCCCGGTTTGCCCTGCCAGATATCCCTGAAACAATAGCAAAAATGCAACCAAACAATGCCGTTGTATTTTTCTCCTGATCATTAGCGTGGCCATTCGTTTAACAGTTTAATTGCCTGTGTTCCATAGATACCGTCTTTGGGAATACGCTCCAACAAACTTCGGGCACGATCTGTTTGCCCATCCTTCAAAAACGCCAGTGCGAGATACCAATTGATGGCTTCTAAAGCAGGGTATTCTGCCTGCGCAGCGCAAGTCTCCAATACGGCAATCGCTGCAAGCTCGTCATCCAGCATTAAGTGCGAAACGCCAAGGAACAGGCCTGCATTGACGTCTTTTGTGCGCTGATAATAGCGCCCCAACAACACAACCGCCTGCTGGTAATCGCCTTGGTCATAAGCAGCCATACCCTGATCCAGCTCGGCAAGAGAAGAACGAATATCGGAAGTAATGAGTACATTTTCAAGCGGTACGAGGTAGCGATTGGCTAAACGGGAATTGGCAGAAAGGTCAATCCAGCCCATTTCTAAGGCAGCATACCCCCCAATACCTATTATTCCGACCAATACCAAACCCAGCATCCAGGTTTTCCAGGTTCCAAATATGGAAGGTTTCGGCAGCGGATTCATCGCCTCTTCTTCGGCAATTGCGGCGCCGATAAGTGCATTGGCGTTCAATACGTCCCGGTGCTTCAACGCCAGCGCAAGTTTTTGACTAAAAAGCGCTTCATTGGCCGCCGTAGTAGATTGTTGCAGGGTTTTCTTTAAGGCTTCCCGCTCTGATACAGGCAATTCTCCTGCTGCCAGTGCGCGTAGTTTCTCCTGAAAATCGAAGTCGTTGTTATAATCAGGTTGCATGATTCAGTAGCTTTTCTGTGAGATTTTTTAATTTTTTCCGACAATCAAAAATGCGCTTGCGCAGGTTATTGTAGTCATATTTAAGCCGTTCGGCAACCTCCTGAAGGTTGACTTCCTGCAGGTGGTACAACTGGATGATTTCCCGACAGGTGCCCTCTAATTGGTCAAGTGCCCGATGTATTGCATTTAAGTATTGGTCTTTCACCACAACCGCTGCAATATGTTCATCCGATTCATCGGCTACGCTTAACAACAACGCTTGATCTACCGCTGATTGGGGCCGGTTGCGGCGGCGACGTAATTCATAGCGCCAGTTGTTGGCTGCTAATTGGTAAATGTATTGATCCATTTTGCCTTGTTCCTGGTACCGCTCCTCGCGAATGGCATTCCAAAATTCGAGCATGACGATCTGTATCATTTCTCTGGCATCTTCTTCAGAACCGCTGTTCTTTAAAACATGCCCGGAAATCATTTTCCCATACTTCCGATACAGGTACCGGAATATAGCAGCATCTTGTTCTCTGATACCAATCTGTACCTCTTCTGCAGAGTAGTTCATTCGTTGATCATTCTTCTGTTGTGCACACAATCATTTTGGATTTCAAATGGGTATTGCGGCCAAAGCAGTATGTTACTAAAAAAATCAGACAAAATATTTTTCTTTTGCCGGGTAACATGGCGTGTTATCTGCAATATCACCTTGCAAGTGTATCGTTTACCCATATTGGCAAACAGATTCACCTCTTTTTGGTTATTGCAAAGTAAAACAAAGAACAATGTACGCATCACTCCGGGTTTATTGCAGCCTTGCTATCCTGATTATTGGGCAACTTGTCCATGCACAGGCTATTGCAATGGGCGCTTCCGCGCAAAAAACAACCATTCAGGCCCCCAAAGATGTGGTCGCCAGTGATGGCACTTATGATAAATTTGTATTGGTGCGCTGGGAAATTAGTGATCAGGCAACCGCTTATAAAGTCTTCAGGAGTACAAATCCTAAGGGGTCTACATTGCAGGAAGTGAGCAATGCCTGGCAAAAAAGTACCTGGATTTGCGATTATAGCGCCCAGCCTGGCGTTCATTATTTTTATACAGTTGTTGCTTCCAATGGCCCAAAAATGTCTCCGACCAGCAACTTCGATAAAGGCTTTATCCGTGTACGCGCTATTGCCAATGAAGAAGAAGAGGGCCTTGCCGACAATACAGCATATGGCGCTCCACAACAGGTATTTTTATTGGCTTCTGATATGAATTTATCCACGCCTCAACAGAAATCTGGCGAAAAAATTGGCGTCAGCGTTCAACTTCAAAATGTCTTTGACAAACAAGCGCCACGCACAGAAGTTCGTTTTTTTCTCTCCGAAGACACCATGCTGAGTTGGTCGGATAAACTACTGGCAACCAAGACACTGAGTAGTACGCCCGCACAGGTCAGCTTCGTTTTGGAAGAATCGGTGTTATTGCCTGAAGGCATGTTGCCTGGACAATACTACCTGATTGTCGTTTGTTCTTCTGAAGGGGAAGTTCTCAATAGTAAAACTGATTTAACTGCCCTACAAATTATAGAATGATGCTAAAGCAATGGTTTTCAATACAAATTATCGGAATTCCCCTGATCATACTGTTGCCAGTCTGCCTGCTTGCCCAGGATCCCTGCGACGATGATGATGTGGTCACCGGATCTATTTCCTATAACGGCCCCCGCTGTCCCGGAGAGGCTATATTGCTGACATTTACACTGACCCCGGAAGATGATGATGATGGCATCTACGACGTAACCTACAGTTTTGGCGGTCAGGAATTTACATTGTTGGATATTTCAACCGGCCATGTTGTTGGCCATACTGTTAACGCCAGTACAACAGCAATTTTGATTTCAATTCTGAATGATGATGCCAATTGTATCAATGCGATCAATCAAAATCTTTTTATTGGTGTTTTACCAGCGCCTGCACTCTCCATTAGTAACTTAATCCAACCGGCCTGCGCACAAAACAACGGCAGTTTCACGGCACAGGGCAGCGGTGGTACTTCGCCCTATCAGTATAGCCTCGATGGCGTCAATTTTCAGGCAAGCGGCACTTTTTCCAACCTTGCCGCCGGAAATTACACCGTCACCGTGCGCGATGTGAACGGCTGCACTGCGCAGCAACCCGTGTCGCTCAACAGCAGCGCCGCGCCTTCGGTCGCCATTTCCAACCTCGTACAA